>CAYPOY010000144.1:0-11674 GCA_964412395.1 uncultured Anaerolineales bacterium
TGTACCGCAAGACCGGCGACCGGGCCTGGCGGGCGGTGGCCGAACTCTCGCGCCGTGCGCTGGCCCCAGGACAGGAACCACTGATATAGCGATGGAGAAACCAGGTTTTTTCCTGAAAACCTGGTTTCTTAGACGCGAAAGGCGAAAGGATCGAAAAATGCACGAACTGCGCCCTGGCTACCACTTCGTCGAACAGAGGTTCATCGGCCGCAGGATCGAGGACGTCGGAGAGCCGATGAGCATCGTGGCTTTCCTCCGCTGCCTGCAAGGGCGGACCCGCCTGCCCCGAGCCGTGCAGGTGCATGGACTGGAGCCACTGCTGGCGCAGATGCAGGATCGCGAGGCAGCCCGCTTCCTGCGGCGACTCTTCGCCGACGCTTCCGACTGGCTGATGCAGCACAGCCCGAGCATCGTCATCTTCCCCGTCGCCCGCATCACTCTCAACCGCGAGCCTCATCTGGTCTACGACGGGCAGGAACTGCGCTTCGCCCACGTCTTCGGTCGCGGCCTGCAGCAGGAGGATGTAGGATACTTCACCGCCCCTTTCGCTCTCTCGTAGTGGATTGTTGTCATTGTTCGCGTCCCCTGCAGCGTTCAAGCGCCGCATATAGTCGCTTTCAGAAACTGATCCCGCCCCTCCGACAGAAACTCGGAGGTAAAATACGGGAGCACCACGATGAAAACCGCTGACCCGACATTCGTATTTTTAACCCTGGCAGGCGTCCTGTATTTCCTTATCGTCGGCGTTATCCTGAAGAGACGCGGATTCCAGGAATGGGCCGTGCGTCTGCTGGTTCTTTACGCCGTGATTTCCTCTCTCTGGACACTGGGCCAGGCTTTCTCACGGCTGGACTGGCCTGCTTTTCTCGCCGACGACGTTCTGACGCGAGTGCTGCTTTACGGGTTGCTTCTCCTGTCCTTGCTGTTCCTTCACTTGAACCGGTCGCTTCTGCGTCTCGAGGGAACCGGCTGGGGCTGGTGGGCATTGGGCGTGGTCTGGGTGGCCGCGCTGGTCGTTCTAGACAGCAACCCGCTGGCGCTGTCCGAGATGCTGTGGGTCGGCAATGGGTGGCTTATCGAACGCCAGGAGCTTGTCTTCGATGCGCTGATCTTTGGCTGGGGAGTCTTTATGGGCGGGGCGACGCTCCTGACGGCGAGGGGTTACCACCGGGCGCAGCAACCGCTGCACAGAAACCGGATCACGTACTGGTCCCTGGCTCTGGGTCTCACCGTCGCCGGCGCTGCACTGCTCTTCGCCGGGCGCGAGGTGCTGTGCAGCGCCTTTCACCTGCTGGGCACACTCAGTGCCGCTACCGTCGTGCTGACCTATCGCCTGCCCGACGTGCGCCAGATGGCGCGGCGGACGGCGAGTTACCTGATCATCACCCTCTTGACGATCATCATTTACACCGCCGGCTTTCTGGTGGCGCAATACGTCTTCCAGACTGTGCCTGGCTACAGTCCTTTGTTGGCAGGGGTGACCATGGCCCTGGTTTTGGCCATTCTCTTTGATCCCCTTTTGGGCTTTGTTCAAAGATTGGTGAACCGGCTGATCTCCGGGACCGGCTACGACCCCAGCCGCACGCTGCGCGAATATAGCACGAGTATCAGCAACATCCTGGACCTGGAACGGTTGGCGACGGTGGCGGTTGGTCTCATCAGCGAGGCGGTGGAGATCCGGCGCGGTGCGCTGTTCGTGGTGCATTACGAAAAAGGCCAGAACGGGGGAGAAGGCAGAGAGGGAGACGGAAACGGCTATTTCCGCCTGCAAGGTGTGATAGGTATGGGAAAAGGCCTGCCCCCAGGCGTTCTGTCCTCCGAGAGTCCTGTGGCCGACTACCTGCGTCAGGAACACCATCCCCTGACCCAGTACGACATAGACTTGCTACCCCGCTTCCGAGAGACTGCTCCGGCGGAGGTCGCCTGGCTGTCCAGCCTGGATATGGACGTCTACGTGCCCATCTACGCCAAGGGAGAGTGGATCGGCCTCCTGGCACTGGGCCCCAAAGCCTCCGGCGACCGCTATTTTGACGACGACCTGACCTTGCTCAGTACGCTGGCCGACCAAACGGCGGTGGCGTTGGAGAACGCACGGTTGTTCGACGACTTGAAGAGCCGGAACGCGGAAAATGAGCGCCTCAACGAAGAGCTAACTGCGGTCAACCGCGAACTGACCCAGCTAGATCAGGCCAAGTCCGACTTTATTGACATCGCCTCGCACGAGCTGCGGACGCCGCTCACTCAGGTACGCGGTTACGCCGACATCCTGGGCGAAGTGATTGAGGGCGGATCGCTGACCCCCGGCAGCGGGTTGCAACTGACCCAGGGGATCAGAAAGGCCATCCGGCGTCTGCAGGAAATCGTGGACATCATATTCGACGTCTCCCAGATAGACACCGAGACGCTGGTCCTGAACCTGTTGCCGACCCAGGTGGCTCGGATCGTGAGAGCGGCTGTGGACACCTGGGGCGCGGCGCTGGAGGAGCGCGAGCAGACGCTCACGGTAGAGGGTCTGGGAGACCTGCCCACCATTATCGCCGACAGCAGGCGGCTGAAGCAGGTCTTTTCGCACCTCATCCAGAACGCGATCAAGTTCACGCCAGATGGCGGGCAAATTCGGATCACTGGCCGTCTGCTGGATGAGGGGATGCCGCCTCAAGATCAGACCATCGAAGTCGTCGTGGCCGACACTGGCATCGGCCTCGCGCCCGACGATTTGGAGCGCATCTTTGAAAAGTTCTATTGTGTGGGCAACGCCATGTTGCACAGCACCAGCAAGACCAAATTCAAAGGCGCAGGACCGGGCCTGGGATTGACCATTGCCCGGGGCATTGTGGAAGCGCACGGCGGCCATATCTGGGCCGAAAGCCCAGGGCACGACGAGGAAATCTGTCCCGGCAGCGAGTTCCACATCGTCCTCCCCATGCAGCCGCGCCACCTGGAGTCAGCGGATTTGGAGGCCCTTATTGCCGCTGTGAGGGCCGACACAGACCAGGTTTAGCTGGAGTGACCACCGATGAACAATACTAATCGGCCAACTGCTCTCTGGCCGCCCCCCGAGGGCTTCGTCCCTGTGCCCTCGCAGGTGGCGGGCATTGAACTCTACGCGCCCGCCCCTGAGGAGGAGCCGGAGGAGACGCGCACCTTCAAGTGTCGCCACTGCGGCGGCACCATCGCCTACAACGCCACCCAGCGGCAACTGACCTGCCCCTACTGCGGTCGCACGCAGGAACTGACCGCCGAGGAAGTGGGGCAGGCGGCGGCCGAGTTCGAGTTCACGCTGGAGACGATGGAGCGGCGAGAATACGGCTGGGGGGAGGAGCGCCGGGAACTGGTGTGCGAGTCCTGCGGCGCAGTCGTTGCCGTCGCACCGGACGCGCTGACGAGCACCTGCGCCTTCTGTGGCTCCCACCGCGTCCTGGCCCGCGACGTCACTGACGACGTCCTCCGGCCCACCACGCTGATCCCCTTCGTCGTGGATAACGAACGCTTACAGGCGCAGGTGGCCGAATGGCTGGGCCAGGGCTGGATGCACCCGCCTGAGCTGCGCGGCGTGCGGGCACTGCGCGAGCTGACCGGCGTCTACCTCCCCTTCTGGACCTTCGATGCCCGCATCCGTGCCGATTGGAAGGCGGAGGTCGGCACCAGAAGGACCGAGCGCTACTACGCGGACGGGGAGTGGAGGACGCGCACCGTCATTGATTGGAGGTGGAAGTCGGGGCGAGTGCGCCTGCCGATCAATGACCACCTGGTGGCGGGGACGGCCCACGTCAGTCGGGTTATACTGCGCAAGGTAGCCCCCTTCAACCTGCACGGGTTGGTGGAATGCGATCCCGGCTACCTGGCCGGCTGGCAGGCCAAGGCCTACGACGTACAACTGCAGGAGGCGTGGGAGATCGCCAAAGAGGAGATGCGGGAGCGGGCTAAGCGCGCCTGCCACAGCGACACCGGCTCCTCCCACGTGCGCAACTTTCGGATGACGGCCGATTTTGCCGACGAACGCTGGCGGTATATCCTCCTGCCGGTCTACCTGGCATCCTACCCCTTCGAGGACCGCACGTTCCAGGTGATGATCAACGGGCAGACAGGGAAGGTAGCGGGGCAGAAGCCTGTCGCCTGGCTGCGGGTCTGGCTGGCCATCGCGGCGCTGCTCTCGCCGGGCGCGTGCCTGGGGCTGTTGGGGCTGCTGACGGTACCGCTGGGCGGCATCGGCGCTTTCGGGCTGGTGGTGGGGTTCATCTTGCTGGTGGCTGGGCTGATCGGGGCGATTTTCCTCTTCCGGAAGGCACGGGCGTCGGAGGAGGTGTGAGGGAAGCAGGAGGCAGGAGGCAGGAAGCAGGATGCAGGAAGCAAGAAGGCAGGATACAGGGAGCAAGGAGCGAGAGCAGGCGGTGACGGACGTGGCGGCGGTGTGGGGTGTGCCACTTATGGCGGTGCACTGCGCCCATTGTGGAGAGGCGCACCTGGTGCCGAAGGATGCGGTCCCGCCGCTCTGCCCTTTCTGCTTCCAGGGACCGGTCACGCCACAGCCAGCCTATCTGCGGGAGGAACCACCTGAGCAGGCCCTGCCCTACTCCGTATCAGAGCGGAAGCTGGCCAGGATTCTGGACCGGTGGACGCAGGGGGTCCGGTTCCGCCCCGCCGAGTTGAAGGCCACGGCGCTGATGCAACGCGTGCGGCGCTATCTGGTACCGCTGTGGCTGGTGGACGGCCGGGTCGAGGGGGTCTGGCGGGCGGACGTGGGCTTCGACTACCAGGCCGTCAGTTACCAGGACCGGTACAGCGATAGGGCGGGTTGGAGTTCGCGGGGAGTGACGGAGGGGCGAGTGCGTTGGGAGCCACGCGTGGGCCGGATCAGCCGCACCTACGAGAACCTGGCCACGCCCGCTCTGGACGACCACCGTGCGCTGATGGACCGTCTGGGCGACTTTGACCTGGGCCGGCGCACCGATTACAACCCAGAGGCAGTGACCGGCGGAGCTGTGCGCATCCCTTCGCTGGAGCCGGAAGCCGCCTGGACCGGGGCAGAGACCGCCTTCGTCCGCGCCGCTGGGGCGGAGTGCCGCCAGGCTGCTGGCGCCGACCACGTCCGCGACTTCACGCTGGAGGCGGAGTACGACGACCTGAACTGGACGCTGCTCCTGCTGCCCGCCTACGTCACCTGGTACCGGGAGGGGGAGCAGGTCTGGCCGGTGTTCATCAACGGGCAGAGCGGGCGTGTGAGCGGGGTACGGCGGGCTTCAACGCGCAAGGCGAATGTCACCTCGCTGATCCTCGGCGGAGTGGCCCTGCTCCTGTTTCTGGTGGGAGGTCTGCTGACGCTGTTGGGCACGGCCTTCCTGCCGGTGGCGGCTGCGGGCGGGTTGATGCTGATCGTCGGCCTGCTGCTAGCGATTGCCGCGCCCGTTCCCGCCATCGGCGTGTGGGTCTTCAATCGGCGCTCTTTGCCCACCTCCCGGCGCTGAGCCCGGCCATCATTATATCTGGTTTTCGCCGCCGCCATGCCCAGAGCCGGGCTGCGTGGGGGAGACACCCATGTCTGATGCGTTACCTCGCAAGTCCTGTCAGTTTATCACAAAGGTACCACATCCAAAGTGTGTCTGTTTTCCGATATGGAGTATGGATGCCAGCTCAAGATAAGGGATGATTGGATGCGGGATAGATGGGAAGGTTTGTGTTCCTATCCAGCGTCCTGGCCAATGCCTGGGGGCCGGTCTAAGACTTGGACTTGCATAAACAGGGATACGAGCAGCCTGTTCCATAATACCCTGGAGAGATTTCTGTTCTTCCGCGCTCAAAGTATCCCACACATCGTCGGGCGTATGGTGTCTACCCGGTAATAATAGACTCATCCGGGTCGCCAGGGACTCTAGTATACACTGCAGCGTTGGCACTTGATGAGGGGCTATTTTCTTCCTGCCGTGTTGTCTGCCACTGGCTTTTGCGTCGCTGACCAAATCAAAAGGTGTTAGCCAGGTCAGGCGGTCGAATATATGCTCTGACCTCAAATCAAAACTCAATCCTTCAGCCCACTGAACGGGGGTCGCGCGATAGTGCAGGTCCAGGCGCCCGTCGCTCACTATAGGCTCCCACTGAGGTCCCCGCGCTACGTAAACCGCATGGATGTCGAATCGGCCCCAGAGGACGTTCTGGCGCTGCCATCGCGGATCAGAAGCACTCCCCGCTTCCTCCATGGCCGGCAAGATAACTTCCAGGAAAAGCCCATGATCTGCGCTCTCCCCCATAAGCTTGAGTTCCCACAGGATCAACTCTCCCCGTCCGTAGGTCAGCTTGCCTGGGTAAACAAACAATACCGCTTCAACCGGCCATGACACTTCTGGCACCGTCCTGGGCTTTTTCTTCCCTGTGAGTGAGAGTCCACCATATTTGTCCCAGGGGGCCAGGGCTTTGCGCCAGGGATGGGCTTGAAGAGTTGGAAGACGGTTGGCAATAATGGTCCCCAGAACCAGGGATAGCTCTGTAGACAGACACATCGGCAACCGGACCAATGAGCTATTGACCCGCCACACAAATAGATAACGGATGAGTTTAATGGGTTTGATAAAAGGCCACATAATCAACAAGTTCGTATAACAATTTGATTCGATTCTTCGGCCACTGTCGAATTCTCCAGGCACTCAGCATATCTCTAGCTTCCTGACTCAAGAAGCCCATGAATCTTCCCCAGTAAAACTGTTCTTCGCTGGTATCCTCTAAATTCACCAACTCGTAGAGCGACTCTTGTTCTTCGGGGCGCAATAGCGTCCGAAAAACCGCCGCCATCTCCAGCAGGCTCAAGAATTCAGAGACTTCAAAGGTAAGCAATCCCTGTTGGTCGCGTGTATGGGGTTTCAGGAGTTGATAAGGAGCAGAAAAGAACCGGACACGCAACTGGTCCATAGAGAAGCGTGTCTCGTGATGAACAGCTCTACATAGAATATCTCCCATGCTAGATCCATGTCTTGCGCCTGTCGTGGGAAGTATTTGGATCAGTCCCTTTAGATCAGATCCATGATATATGACGAGTTCCTGGAGCCAGGTCTTTAACTCTCGTCGGCGCATCATCAACAGAAAACGATGCTCGTCATAGATATAATCGCCCAGGGTGCGATCGCCATAAAATCCTTCACCCGCCCAAAGCTGCTTCGGCAAATAATTGACAAAACCCCAGATGACGATGGACTGACGAGAGCAATCGCCCAACCTGCTGGCTCTGGCCAGGATAGCCTGGCATGCTTGGCAGTAATTCCGTCGGGGAGAAGATAGCCGAGGATAGATCCAGCACCGTAGACAAGGGCCGTCGAGAGCAGAATGTGGCGGCCCGATCTCCTCTCCAATGGGTCCAATGGGGAAGAGATCGGGCTTGATCTTAAGATATTCCAGGGTAGCTAACAACTCGGCGCCGGTTCGGCTGCGGCGCAGCCAGTCAAAGCCACTTAGCATTCAATGCCTTTCGCAGCGCTGTGTGATGCTCAACCACGCTGGGCTTGATCCATTCGTCAACCCGGATGGGCAAACGCCAGTTTTGCTCGGGCTTGCCGGTGTACCGATTCGCCCAGTCAATCAGGAAACTGTCTGAGAGATCTGAGAGGACGTGCAAGCGCAGGCTGCCAAGACCGAGGTAGCGGTTATTCCCCATCTTGTGAGCAAGTTCTGGTTCCAGCACCACACACCACATCAACCTTTGTAGTTCTTGCTCATCGAGGTTCCAGAAGCGAATCGTAAAACGAGCGCGGGCGCCAGGCAATATGGCTCTGAAATAACTAGCCTGGAACGTATCTGGTCGAAAATCATCCAATCGCTCGACAATTGGGGCCAGCGGGGTGTGAGGGAACACCCGCCAGGTCTTGCCGATGAGCAGCTTGGCAGCAGGACTGCCCGGCGTGTTTCCCCATTGACCTCCGGCGTACCGCCATCCACCGTAGGGATATGGCACTTTGAACCAGGCCAGATTGGGTTCCTCGAACAGGCCAAAGCTAAAAGATAAGCGTCCCATGATCGCCTGGTTTGGACCTGTTCCCACCCAGCCGAACAAGCTATCTGATGGGTTCAAGCGGCTGATATCGGGGCTTGGCTCACGGGAGTCGCTGGCGATGGAGTAGATATGGCGCAGCATCCCTTTGATACTCCGGCTAGGGAGCGCGTAGATTTTGTTGGGGCCTCGCCGGGTGGCTTCGGGAGGGGTCATGGAGAAAAAGTCCCAGCCATTGACGGGGCCATCTGACAGGGTGGCTCTGAAGGACGGCTCGCCACTCTCGCGTATGCTGATCGGTGTCAGGATCTCCGCTTCTACTGCCAGCGTGCCACAGTAGCCGCCAAAAGCCCGGTGCGAGATAAAGCCAGCTCCAGCCCTGGGAGGTGTTGGGGAGACTTGTGTCTGGCTGAGAACGAGAGGATAAATAGCCTGCAAGGTATTGGTGGCTGCCTCGCCCTCAAGGTCTAGCTTCTGCCATAAGCCGTCCTGACTCAGCGTCTGCTTTCCGAACAACTTTTCTCCCACACCATCTGGGGCTGCTGTTAGCCACGTGAGCCCGGACACATCCGCCTTAACCCAGCCGAAACCACTGGTCTTTTCGCCACCCAAGGGGATGTCGCCCCCTTGAAAATCCTGGAGCAAATGGACCAGGAGAGACATCGCCTCCATATCCTGCTCTTTAATATCCTGCACATCCACCTGGAGTTGAAATGCGAGCTGATCGCCATAGGCAAAGAGATAATCGTGCTTGGCGGTCTCTATCGGGCAACCTGTTTTGGGATCCATCCTGACCCCGTCCATAGAGCACCAGGCACGTTCCGGATCGTGCGGATCTGTGAGATAGGCGTCGGAGAAAAAGACCAATCCTCGTCGTCCTTGAGCACCAAAGAGACGCTCCAGCACCATGGTCGTCCTGGCAGATTCCCCCCATAGCGTTCTTAGCACCTGGGAGGCGCGTTTTCTAAAAGCCCCTTTGATCGTGCTGCCAGGAATGTAAATCTCCCAGGCGCCCTGTTCTTGTGAGGATGGCGACCAGGACAGCATGCGCATGAATATCGTATCGTATGGCTTGCCATGCTTGCGGGATATCTCTCGATTGGACACGCCGCCGGCCCGGAAATCAATGTGGTAAGGCTGAGCCAGTTCCTGGCGAGTACGATCACGATAGGCCTTGAGGAAGGCTATCATGTTCTCGTCATTGGTGATGCTTTTATTCAAATTCCTGGGATGCAACATGTGGCGGAATTGTACTCGACGGTGGGCGTCAATGAATTCCCTCCACGTTGCAGGAGTGACACCTTCTGGAACCAGGTCCGGGTCGCCCCACTGATGCTCGTCAATCTTGCCCTGAAGCAACATGGTCTTGATCCGTACGTGTTCCTCCCGGTTTGCAATTTCCGCGTCCACCCAGGCGTCGCTCTGAAGCAAATTGACTTGTTGATCCACCTGTTGGTAGAGCCGGGGGAGGGCCTTTTGACACGCTGGTGTCAGAATCTCCACCAGGGCCTCTTCACTTCGAATCCGTTCTGCGAGCCGGTCTGCCAGGGCGACATCCAACCCCAGACCATCGGCAACTTCCAGCCAGGCCTCACGATCGAGCTGTTGACTGGCCTGGCGTCGGCGTACCATGACCTTGAGGATGCGGCCAGCCATGTTGGCTTTATCCTCCAGGGCTTCTTCGAAAGCGGCTTCGGCAGCCTCTTTGCTGTGGAAAGGCTGCTCGACCAGGGGCTGAACGCGAGCGCGTACTTTTTTGGAGAGTGGATATTTCCCCTTGCCCAGCTTGGCCAAGGCTTTGGCTGGCAAGACCCAAGCCTCAACTTCTCCGATAGAACGCTCCTTCAACCAAATAGCGATGATCCTCGGAAGATACTCAGCAAACTTTTGCTTCCAATCTTCTGGGCTGAGAATCGGCCCTGCCAGCCCCATCTCCAGCCGCTCACGGATGGGGTCTGGCAGATCTCGCATCGTTTCTACCAACACACGGCCTTCAATAGAGGCAAAGGAAGGCACAGCAGGATCTACCTTACCCCAGTTCCAACCGACTAAAACGGGGTTCGTGGCATTGAAGGTCAGGAATATCCTTAAATGATTAGCGCCAGGCTGCAGGCGGGGAGGTGTTTCGGGGGCCAAAAAAGAAAGGTCCATATCAAGGTGAACGCGCCCTAACCCTTTGCTTTTGCCAGCACCGAACCAAAACCGTCCTTCTTGTAGTTCTTGCAGGACATAGTACAGGCAGGCTGCATTTTCACCTTGCTGCAGGACCGAATCATTTACAGACAAAGCGAGATCGAAAACAGAGTTGCGGAACAACGTTTCCATTTTATAGTTTGCATTCGCTTCCGCAGCCCAACGGTCCTCATCTAACTTGATCCCCATACGCAAGTCAAAAAAATGATCGCGAGGATAACTCTCTTCTTGCAACCGGCACTCTACTCTGGTAATGAACCCTTCCGGCATAGGGGAGCCGTATAATCGCAACCACATTTGATTAAGCAAGCCCAGGTTCTTGCCATCGCGCGACTGGCCGATGAAAGCGTCCATCAAGGACTGAGCCGTACCCGCGACTTCCCCTGCCAGAGAGACCAACCGATGGGTTCCATCCTCGTCCCTTGTAAAAAGGGTCTTTCGTGCATTTCCCCTATAAATAGGGGTTTCCGCATAAAGTTTACCTTTCAGAATCATGACGATCTCCTCCCTTCATTCCTGTTTTTGCACTGATACGTAAAACCTGACGTAGCCCCAGGCTCGGTCGGGAGACCTTCGCCCATCACTTTGTCACCCCAACGGCGTGCCATTGAGACGTCCTCGCGACTACCCTGATTGTACATCCAAGTCGGCCATTGGTCAACTCACCGCAAAAGGGCTCGGTCGGGAGACCTTCGCCCATCAGCGTGAAGGGCCTTCGCCCATCAGCCACCTGGTTAGCGATAAGCCTGGGGAACATATTCCGGCAACCGTTTCCCGGCGAAGACCGGCTTGAAGCGGGCGAAACGCTGGAGCCCGCCCACCAGGGGCACGCTGGGCCAGTCGTCGCCGATGAGGGGGCGGGCGTAGCGCACAAAGTCGTCGGTGACGTCGGTGCGCGAGGGAGCGATCCAGGCCCTGGGGAAGGCGCGCTCGGAGTTGGCCACTACCTCCAGGGGGACTTTGTCGTAGCGCACACGGTAGACGGGGCCGGGCTCGCGCAGGATGGTCGCCATGTAGCCGGATCCCTCCTCCACAGCGACAAAGGTCGCCTGTCGCCCTACCTGGTAGGCCTCCTCCAGGTCCACTGTGGAGGCGTAGATAATGTTGCCGCGCTGGTCGGTGCCAGGGACGTTGCCCCGCGCTGACCCGCTGGCCGCCAGCCCTACTTCGTTCAGGTAGTTGACCACGATCTGCTCCACCGTAATCTGGCTGGAGGAGAACGTCGTATGGCCGAAGGCGTCCTTTCGCTCGCCGATCTCCCCCACATCGAACCCCTCGCTGATGACGACGATGGCCCGCCCCCGCTCCCGCAACATGTCGTTGACCCGGTCGGCCAGTTCCTCCAGGCTGAGCCCCGATTCGCGCAGGAAGAGCAGCAGCGGCATTTCCCGCTCGGGATCGGCCAGGCGGGCGGCGGCGGGGATGAAGCCAATCTTGCGCCCCATCGCCTGCATCACCAGCACCGGGTCCGAGGGACAGGAACCCGCGTTCTCCTGGTCCGCGTTCTGG
>CAYPOY010000145.1:0-11649 GCA_964412395.1 uncultured Anaerolineales bacterium
GCTCGGGGGTGACCTCCTCCCGGCGGATGCAGCGCACGTCCCCGTACTGCTCAATCGTGATGTAGGGATGGTCGCGCAGCGCGTCCAGTTCTCCGTAGTGCTGGCCCTTCATAAATTGGCCGATGTAGGTGCGCATGCCATGGCCAGAGGCCCGCAGCGCCAGGCCCAGGGCAGCGGTGGTCTTGCCCTTGCCGTCTCCCGTGTAGACCTGCACGTAGCCCCTTGGGAGGGGAGTATTTCTACTATTCATGGGATTCTCCATGTTTGGCAAACAGTCGCCATTCAATCGCTTCTCATTACGAGGGGCAGGTTAATGTAGTTACCTGACACGTACTCACAACAAGCATCTCCTGCCCTGGTGGGCTCGGGCTCTGTGTTGCCCGCCAGGTCTGTCGCCCGCGTGGTAAAGCAGTACGTGCCGTTGCCGCCCGGGACAAAGTGGAACGTGCCGCTGTTGCCACTCTGAGGCGGCAGGCCGCTGTCTGCCCAGGTTCCATCTATGCCGAACTTGTACCACAGCGCGACGGATGACACGCCACTCAACGTGTCGGTGGCCACCCAGGTCACAGTGATGGGACTGTTGCTGGCTGACGTGGGAGCATTGGCAACCGATGCCGGTGACGTCAAGTCTATTCTGACCGTTGCTGTTTGTACGGTGTCAGTATTCCCCGCTACGTCCACGCTATAGTAGCCCACCGTCGTCGTCCCTTGCGTCGTGACGGTGATGGGCAAAGTGTAGCTCTGCCAGTTGCCGCTGTTCACCCGGTAGGCGGTGTGGCCCACACCGGAAGCATTGTCTTCCGCCCATCAACCTGAGCAGTTACGGAAACTTTTACTCAAATACCGTGTTACATAGAATAGAGCAACTCGCGACGCACGGAATCAAGGAGAGTGTCCCTATGGATCTATTTGAGAAATGTCGGCAGTACACGGCGGCCAGGGAAGTTCAGGCGGCCGGTCTCTATCCCTACTTCATCCCCCTCACCGACAGCGAGGGCACCCAGGTCACCGTCGGCGATCACCGCCTGATTATGATCGGTTCCAACAACTACCTGGGTCTGACCATGCACCCCAAGGTGCGCCAGGCCGCCATCGAGGCGACGCGACGCTACGGCACCAGTTGTACCGGCTCCCGCTTCCTCAACGGCACGTTGGAGCTGCATCTGGAGCTGGAGCGACGGCTGGCCGAGTTTTTAGGCACGGAGGCAGCGTTGGTCTTCTCCACTGGCTACCAGACCAACGTAGGCACCCTCTCCGCGCTGGTGGGCCGGGGCGACTTCGTCATCACCGATAAGGATGATCACGCCAGCATCGTGGACGGCTGCCGCCTGGCCCTCGGTAAGATGCGCCGCTTTCGCCACAACGACATGGCCCACCTGGAACGCGCCCTGGCTGGCCTGCCAAAGGACGTGGGTAAGCTGGTAGTCGTGGACGGCGTCTTCAGTATGGGCGGCGACATCGCCCCGCTGCCGGAGATCGTGCCGCTGTGCCATAAGTACGGAGCGCGGTTGATGGTGGACGATGCCCATTCCATCGGTGTGCTGGGCGGGGGACGTGGCACGGCGGCCCACTTTGGCATCGCCGATCAGGTGGACCTGGCGATGGGCACTTTCAGCAAGTCTTTTGCCAGCCTGGGCGGGTTCATCGCCGGCGCCGCGGACGTAATTCACTACATCCAACATAACGCCCGCTCGTTGATTTTCAGCGCGAGTATGCCACCAGCCAACGTGGCGGCCGCGCTGGCCGCGCTGGAGGTGATGCAAGAGGAGCCAGAACGGATCGCGCGGGTCAATCAGATCGGTGAGCGCATGCGGGCTGGATTCCGCCAGTTGGGCTTTAACGTGGGGGCCAGTGAGACCCCTATCATCCCAGTCATCATCGGCGACGACACGCGTACCTTCATAGCATGGAAGGCGCTCTACGAGGCAGGTGTCTACACCAACCCGGTCGTCTCACCGGCTGTGCCGCCAGAGTCGGCGTTGCTGCGCACCAGTTACATGGCGACCCACACCGACGAGCAACTCGACCGTGTGGTGGCGACCTTCGCCCAGGTGGGTCGGGCGCTGGGGCTCATTGGGTAGCGGGCGTGCGGCTGGTGCCTTGACGGTGAGGCTAAACGGCGGTACAATAGGCCTGCAAGGCTGAGAAAGCAGAAGATGAGGTGGAGGCTATGCCGCTATACGAGTATAAATGTTCCGACTGCGAGACATGCTTCGATGTGCTGCGGGCGATGGTGGACGCCGACGCGCCCATCGCCTGCCCGAAGTGTGGCAGCGAGAACACACACCGTATGATCTCACTTTTCTCGGCCATCGGAGGCGAAGGAGTGATCGCGGGGGCGGGGGCGTCTTGCGGTTCTTGCACACCCTCAGCCTCGTGCGCGACCTGCAGTCTCAAGCCGTAGCACCAGGCCAGACGGGCACAAAGTATCAAGCCGCTGCCGGTAAAGGCGGCGGCCTTTTCGTTGCGCGGCACCCGCATTAGTCGCTCTCCCATTCGCGGATGGCATCGTGGATGAGCGCCCGCACCTCGGGGTCGGGGACGTCGTCTATTGCAGCGAAGGTCTGCAGACCCATGTGGATGCGGAGGCCCCCATCTTCGCCAGTGGTCAGGCGGATGTTGTGCTTGACCAGGTCCGGCCGCTCCCCCAGCCGCTGCTGCACCAGGTCGTTGATCTGGTCTGCCGGGGTCAGCAGCGGCTTCAGCGGGAGAGGTGACGCGTGCGGCCTCAGCCGACCAAGCGACCCGGACGGCTCGTCCAGGGGAAACAAGTCACTCTGGCGCAGTTTCTCCAGGAAAGCTTCCTCATCCACGCTGGACTTCCCGGGAGCGGGCTGGGGCGACTCCTGTCGTAGTGTGGGTAGCCAGCCTTCGGCAAACGCCAGCACGGTCTTGAGGGCTTCGATCGTCTCGCGTCCCACCTGTGGATCTCTGACCTCCCGCAGATAATGGCAACGCCGGCCCTGTACAAAGACGACCAGCTTGCCCTTTTCCGTACGCGAGACGCGCAGCAGTTCTTGTTTGCCTGCCGGCACAGGAGTCTCCGGCTCTGCTGGTACCACAGCGGTCGGAGGCCGTTCATGCCCTATTAAAGCTCCTTTGCCTCCGCCGCTGATGTAGCCAATGAGCCAAACGAGCAACCCCCCGGCGATGGCAGAGGCAACCAGGGCAGGAATAAGGTAAGCAAGAGGTAACACACCCATCGGTAGCCTCGTTTGTGATGCGAGACACATTAGGGCAAAAGGCGCATAACCCTGCTCTTCGCCCCCGCCCACGAGGGCGTCCCAGGCGAGAGTCGCCTTGCAAGCCCGCCCCAGGGACGAGGGCTACGAGCTTTCGAGAGGCAGGGTGCTACTTTTACCACAGCGCTGAAAAACTGTACGTGGGGCAGGCTTTCTAGCCTGTCCGAGCTGGTAGGGGCGGGGTAACCCCGCCCCTACCTGGGGTTCCTCAACCGAAATGAAACACATCCTAATGATACCACAAATGGCGCGATATGTCTAGGAAGCGTGGGAAACAGATGGCTGTCAATGCATCGCCCGCCGCACCAACTCCACAAAATCCGGCTTGAGGCTGGCCCCGCCCACTAACGCGCCGTCCACTTCCGGCATTGCCATAAAGGCGGCGATGTTCTCCACGTTGACGCTGCCTCCGTACTGCACCCGCACAGCCTGGGCGGTGGCCTCGCCGAACATCTCCGCGATGGCCCCTCGGATGGTGAGTCCAATAACACGGTTCGCATCCACCGGGGTCGCCGCTCTTCCAGTGCCGATGGCCCACAGGGGCTCGTAGGCGATCACACACCGCTTGGCCTGTCTCGCCGTCAGGCCCGCCAGAGCCGCCCGCACCTGGGTGCCGATGAATTCGTCAGTCTGACCGGCCTCATTCTGTGCCAGGTCCTCTCCCACGCAGATAATGGGAATGAGGCCGTGAGCCAGCGCCGCGTGGACCTTGCGGTTGACGGCCGCATCACTCTCAACGCCGCCCCCTGCAGTTTGATCCGGGAAGGCTACACGCCCGGTGCGGCGCTCCGAGTGGCCCAGGATGACGTATTGGCACAACCCCGCCAGCATAGCCGGGGAGATCTCGCCGGTGTACGCGCCCTGATCCTGCCAATGCATCGTCTGTGCGCCCAGGCCGATGTGCGTGGGGCGCAGCACCTCGGCCACAGCCGGCAGCACGGTGAAGGGTGGACACAACACCCGCTCCACCTCCTCGATCCCGTTCAGTCGATGCCGGATACGCCGCACGAAGGTCAGCGCCTCGTCAACGCGACCCAGGTGCATCTTCCAATTGCCAGCGATGATGGGGCGGCGCATCCCTGGTTCACCTCTTGTTCATCAAGGTCCGCAATGCGTCGGCCGTTGCCTTGGCCCGGTGGCGGAGCATGCCCAGCGGTATGCTGGCACGCAGGGCTGCCGACAGAATGATGTCCTCAGTGACGGCTAGCGAGTAGAACATGTACTCGCTGCCCTCGACACTCTGTTCAAAGCGTAGTTGCTCTCGGCCCAGGATTTGCGCCACGCGAGCCGAGGTACGCCAACTTTCGGCGACGGCCTGCGCCAGTCCGTTCGCCTCCTCAGCCGAAAGTCGGCCAGCATGGGCGATCAACCCTCCCCCGCAGGTCAGGATTACCGCTTCTGCGTTAATTTCCTGAGCCAGTGCGGTCATCACCTGGACGCTCTCTGGCATGCGCTCCTCTGAAATGCACTCGCGCACTGCGGCCAGCCGTTCGGCGCCGCTCACGACAGGCTGGGCGGAGACCGTCTCTGGCTCTACAGCCTCAGCGATGCCCGGAGTCTCGGCAGTGACTGGGCCTCCACCCACGGGCCGCGCCAGCGCATCGGCGATGCGTCCCGGCAGTTCGGGGAAGAAGAAGGGCTTGGGTAGAATCCCCTGCACATCCAGGTCGGTCAGTTCAGGCGGGAGTTCTTCGCCCATAAGCGGGATCAGCATCAATCGCAAGTCGGCCTGCTGCTGCCGCAACGCACGGGCAAGCGTGGCCCCATCTGGGTCGGTCAGGCCCATGTCCACGATGACCAGATCGAAATCGGCAGTAGCCAGTGCCTGCAGTGCTTCATCTCCACTGGTCGTCACGGTGACGTGATACTCACCGCTTCGCTCCAGGCTTTCCTGAAGTATAGTAGCGAAGGCTACATCGCTATCTACGATTAAGACAGAATGTTCATTGCTCATGGCTCGCTCCGTAACCGAGGGCTTGAGATTTGGGATTTGAAATCTGCCCCCATTCTACAGGGGAGGCGAGGAAAAGTCAACATCCACAAGCATAATGCGTAAGAACGCGATCAAGCCTTACGCCTGGGTTCAGTTTGCCTCCCTTCCAGACATGTACTATAATGCAAATACCACATCTAAGAGTGGAGGGAGAACATTGGGGGAACTCCAACCCGAAGAAGCACAGATTGAGCACTTTCCTGCGACGGACTCGGAACACCGTCGTCCCACGGACGGCGAACGGGTCTCGCTCGCTCGTGCTTTTGGTGCCCGTTCACTGCTGCATGAAGCCCTGGAGACAATTCTGTTAACTCTCATCATCTTCTTGGTCCTCAACACAGCCACGGGGCGCTTTCAGGTGCGTGGCTCTAGCATGGAACCGACGTTGCATGATGGGCAGTATCTGGTGATTAGCAAACTGATCTACTGGGTTCATCCGCCGCAGCGGGGAGACATCATTGTCTTCCACCCACCCAATAATCCCGCCGAAGATTATATCAAGCGTGTTGTAGGTCTAGCAGGCGAGCAGATAGAGATTCAGGCCGGGGCGGTCTGGGTGGATGCTGTCCCCGTCGAGGAGCCCTACGTCACCAACCCTGGATCTTACTCTGGCGCGTGGAGCCTGCATGAAGGGGAACTCTTCGTTTTGGGAGATAATCGCCGTAACTCTAGCGATTCCCACACCTGGGGGGTACTTCCCCAGGAGAATATCGTTGGAAAAGCGTGGCTCTGCTATTGGCCGCCGGAGGAGTGGAGTCTGGTGGCACACCACATTTTCCCACAGCCTGCCGATCAGGGGGATTAGCTTATCAACAGACCCAACGTTGGGCGAAGGTCTCCGACGTTGGGCGAAGAGTTGGGCGAAGGTCTCCGACCGAGCCCCAAAGGAGCTTTGAAATGCAGGAACAGTTAGGCAGTGTCTGGCTGGTAGCGGATTTCTTCACCCATCGCTATCGCATATCCGGCCGTTTGGACGTGCGCTATCAGAAACTGGCCGGCCAACTCAATGATAATACCACCTCCTTCCTCCAACTTGAGGATGCCTATATCTCCAACGTTGAGCATCCTGCAGACATCATCGCCAGCTACGCCAGTTCTACTCTCCGTAAGCAAAACATCACCACCGTTGTCGTCGCCCAACAGGAGGATGGATTGTTGCGAGAACAGACCTACGGCAGTTATTTCGGCACCTACCTGCGTACAGTCTTCCTCACCGTCCCGTACTTCGAGGTTAAAGGCTACCTGCGTCTTTCGGGCAAACTGGATCTGCGCACAGTGCTTACCACCGGCACAGACGCTTTCGTCCCCATCCTCGATGGCCAGATGAGATCCTCAGTCCGTCCGGACATCGTTTTCACCGGCGGCGTAATCCTGGTCAACAAGGACCGCATCGGCGTCTTCTGTGTGGAAGAAGAGGAGTAACCTGACCATGGCAAAGATTCTAGTTGTGGACGACGAAGCCGAGCTCCTGGAGATGATACGTATGGTGCTGCAGCGGCGAGGTGACCATCAGGTTGTGCTCAGTGCCGAAGGGGCGGATGCACTGGCTCAAGCCTTTGCCGACCCACCTGACCTGGCGATCATTGATTTGATGATGCCCGGCATGACCGGCTACGAAGTCTGCCGTCAACTGCGGGCCAACCCCTCTACAGTCTCTATCCCCATCATTATCCTCACGGCACGGGCCCAACCTGTGGATCGCGAGGCCGCGCTTGATGCCGGCGCCGATGCCTATATGACCAAACCGGTGACGATGACGGAGTTGGTCGAGCGAGTCGACACCCTGCTGGCCAAACGGGCGGCGGAAAAACAGCCCATGTTTGCAGGGATGATCGTGCTGATGAGTCTGCGCGGTGGCGTCGGTGTCACCACGCTGGCAGTCAGTCTGGCAGCGACATTGGCCCAGGCCGGGGGTGGAGCGGCTTGTCTGGTAGACCTCTGCCCCTCGTCGGGGCACGTGGCACTGCAATTGGGCCTGCGTCCCGAGCCCAACTGGTCGGGCCTCATCCAGGCCACTGATCTTAACACACAGGTTGTCGAGGGCCACCTTCTGCAACACGGTTCCGGGCTGCGCGTGCTGGCGTCACCGATCTTCCCCATTGTGGGACAGAGGGTACCGCAGGCGATGATGCAGACGGTGCTCAGCATCCTCCTGCAGCGCTTCCCCGCCGTCGTCGTGGACCTCCCATCCGTCCTGAACGACATCACGATGACCGCCCTGCAGGCAGCCTCTGGCGTAGGATTGGTGGTCACTGCAGAGGCACCGTCTATCCAGACCACCATCGGTACATTGCGCGTTCTCAAGCAGTGGTCGGCTAAACTTCGGATCATCCTCAACCAGGTCACGCCAGGGTCCCAGCCGCCGACCGAGGCAATCGAGCGCACGCTTAACCGCTCGCTGGTGGGGGCCATCCCCTTTGATCCGGCTCAGGCGCGGGCGCTGGCACGGGGAGCACCGCTGGCCCTCAACAATCCCGATTCGCCGCTGACACAGGCCGTGCAGGAATTGTTGGTCAAGGTCTCCTGACTATTGGCGAAGGTCTCCTGACCGAGCCCTTGTTGGCGAAGATCTCCCGACCGAGCCCCGCGCTGGGCGAAGGGTTGGGCGAAGGGTTGGGCGAAGGTCTCCCGACCGAGCCCTGCTAAAAAGGAGAATGATGAACCGGACACTTGCTATATTGGTTGCTGCCGCCGTCTTGCTCGTAGCCGCAAGTTGTTGCTGCTGCTGTGATGGCCTCGATTGGGCTGATTGGGAGTGGGACAAGTTCTTCGAACCCTCCCCCGCCTTCCACACCCCTGTACCGTCTATCGGTGAAATACCTACTCCCAAACCCACCCCCGTTATCACCCGCGAGCCTGCTGGTGAGGTCGGAGCAGAGACGGAGGAACTGCTAGAGATGACCGATGTGCCAGTGTGCGACCTGCACGAACTGGCGATCCGGTTGCACGGCCTGCCCCCCGACACCCCGCGCACCATCAACCCAGAGGGTTCCCCCGATTACCCCGTAGGCACCCGCCATCTCTTCCACGTCTCCAACGTGGACACCGACGAACAGTTCGACATCTATGCCATCCTGGAGTACAGCACCGACCACGTCTACATGTGGGTCGAGGAGGGAGTGTCTTTCGACCAGGACGAGCTCGAGGCCGCTGCAGATCTGTTCGAGCAGCATTCCTATCCCACCAACCGCGCTTTCTTTGGCTCCGAGTGGAGCCCTGGCGTGGACAACGACCCTCACCTCAGTATCCTTCACGCCCGCGGCCTGGGGGACACTGTCGCTGGCTATTACTCCAGTGTTGATGAGTTCGTCTCCGACGTGCGGGAAGATTCCAACGAGATGGAGATGTTCTACATTAATGTAAATGGCATAAACATCAACGACGACTTCTACAACGGTGTGCTGGCCCACGAGTTCCAGCATATGATCCACTGGTACCACGACCGCAACGAAGAGACCTGGCTGAACGAGGGCTTCTCCGAAATGGCTTCCTACCTCAACGGCTTCGACCCCGGTGGATCCGACTGGATATTTGCTATGCAGCCAGACACACAACTTAATTCCTGGCCCGAGGGCCCCGGTGCAGCAGGGGCCAACTACGGCGCTGGCTACCTCTTCACCTCCTACTTCCTCGACCGCTTCGGCCCTGAGGCCACACAGGCGCTGGTAGCCCATCCCGAAAACTCTTTCGCCAGCGTGGAGGTCGTGCTGGAGGAACTGGGCACCGGGCTGACTTACGATGACCTGCTCGCCGACTGGATCGTCGCCAACCTGCTGGACGATCCTTACCTCGCCGACGGACGCTACGGTTATGAAGAGATTGACCCGCCTTCCCTCAACATTGAAACCGTTTACCGCAAGTCTGACTACCCTGTCTCCGAAAGCAGTACTGTGCATCAGCACGGCACCGACTACATCGAACTGCGCGCCGAGCGACTACTGGTATTTCGTTTCACCGGCTCCACCCAGGTCGGTCTGATGGATACCACTGCCCACAGCGAACGCTACGTCTGGTGGTCGAACCGGGGCGACGACTCGGACATGACCCTCACACGCGCATTCGACCTTTCGGACGTAAGCGAAGCCACGCTGGAGTTTTGGAGCTGGTATGACGTCGAGGAGGACTGGGACTACGCCTACGTGGAAGTCAGCACCGACGGAGGAGAGACCTGGGATATCCTCACCACCCCCTCCGGCACCCCCACCAACCCCAACGGGAACTCCTTTGGCTGGGCCTATACCGGCAGGAGCGGCGGAGAAACGGCGCAGTGGATCCAGGAACAGATAAGCCTTTCCCCGTATACTGGGCAGGAGGTGTTGGTCTGCTTTGAGTACATCACCGACGCCGCAGTCAATCGCCCCGGTTTTGTCCTGGACGATGTCGCCATCCCAGAGATCGGTTACTTCAGCGATTTCGAGGCCGACGGGGATGGGTGGGAGCCGGCCGGCTTCATGCGCCACGCCAACGTATTGCCGCAACGCTGGCTGGTGCAACTGGTCCTCTTCGGCCCCGAGACGACGGTGCGGCGGCTGGAACTGAACGAAGACCAGACGGGCGAGTGGTCCATCCCTTTGGATAGCCGCACAGACCGGGCTGTGGTCACCATCTCCGGCCTGGCGCCCGTGACGACGGAGGTGGCGTCGTACAGTTATGAAATTGAGGAGCCGTAGGGGCAGGTCTTGTACCTGCCCCCATCACAGTGATGCTTGATAGACTGGTGATTGGCAGATTGGTAGGGCTCGGTCGGGAGACCTTCGCCCAACGGGAGCTCCGCGTGACGAGCGGCAGGTAGAGCTCGTATTGGCAAATTGACGGATAGCTCCGCGTGACAAGCGGCAGATAGAGTTCGTAGCGGGTTGGCTCGAAGAAGAGCCCCTTGTTGGACGTGACCGTCACATTGCCAGCACCGTCCACCACCTGGACGAAGTAGATGAACTGCGCGCTCAGTCCTGTGAAGTGCATCTCCCAGCGATCCCGGGAGGAATCGTAGTCCAGGTCGCGGCTCCGCCACTCGCTGCCGTCCTGCGTGTAAGCCATCACCACCCGCTGGACACCGGAAGTATCCTCGGCCTGTACCCAGAAGTCCGCCTCGTCCCTCAAGGCCACGCTCTCCACCGTCCAGACAACCGGCGGCGAAAGGTCAGTACTGGCCGTATCGGCGTAGTACACCTGGAACTCGAGCGCTGTGAAGCGCCGCAGCATCCCGCTGTCCTGCTTCCCTCGGAACTGGGCCGGCACCACCACCAGACGGGCCGCGTCGCCCAGCCGGTTGATGGCCCACGTCTGAGCCGGAAACCAGGCCTCAGCCTCAAAGGACGGCTCGCTCAGCGTCGTGTCGGTCACGGGAAGGGAGATGAGCGGGTCGAAGGGGTCGGTCTGGACTGAGGTCGCACTGACCAGCACCGCCCCGTGGGGCGTTTGCCCAGCCTTTGCCGGTACCGGTTCGCTGGTGCGGGGTTGGACCGGTCGGCCAGGGCTGGCCTGCACCTCGTCGCCGATGGAGTAGTAGTCGCCATACTCGGACCCGGGCTCCCACTGGAACGAGGGCGTGAAGGAGACCGTCTCGGTCGTCACACCGTTGGCTCGGCTGTTGGGCGAAGGGTTGGGCGAAGGTCTCCGACCGAGCCCGACGTTGGGCGAAGGTCTCCCGACCGAGCCCCCGCCAGCCCCGGCGTCTCGTTCATTGTTCATTGTCAATTGTTCATTGTTCATTGACACGCGGTACATCGGCAGGCCGTACAGCGTCGCTTCGATCATCGCCTTCTCATCGTAGGTGCCGAAACCGCCGCTGGGGACGCCGCCCAGGTAGCGGTTCTTGGCCCAGCGCAGCGCCTCGCCCACCGGCACGCTCGATTCACCGACCAGCTTTTGCGCGAAGAAGTGCATCAACTGCTCGGTGAAGGCGACGGAATCGTCCATGCCGTAGCCGTAGCCGGTGTTGCCGATCCACCACCCCCCTTTCTGCGCCAAAGCCTGCGCAAAGTCGAGCGGGTAGCCCCCCCCGGCGTGACCGTCGTGGACGCTGAACCCGGAGTGGCAGCCCATCGAGAAGTTGACGGTGCCGCTCATGTCCGTCGTGCTGCTCACGATGTCCTCCGTGTCCAGCGTCACTGTCCCCGTCGCCGGAATGGCCTGCCAGTGGTCAAAGTGAGCGTTGACCGAGGCCAGGTCCTGTCGGGTGTTCAGCCAGCCGTCCCGCAGATCGTTCGCGTCCCAGTCATCGTTGATGAGCCCGCTGGGGCTCATGCCGGCATCGGCCAGCGTCTCGCTGATGGCCTCGGCGCTGTCAATGAGGAAGTCGTAGCCGCTCACGAAGGCCGTGGTGGCAGTAGGGGCAATCCCCTGTGGTTGCCCTTTCGGTTGGGCGAAGGGTTGGGCGAAGGTCTCCGACGTTGGGCGAAGGTCTCCCGACCG
>CAYPOY010000146.1:130-11627 GCA_964412395.1 uncultured Anaerolineales bacterium
GGGGAGACCTTCGCCCATCAGCCTGGGGAGACCTTCGCCCATCAGCCTGGGGAGACCTTCGCCCATCAGCCTGGGGAGATTACGTGCCGTGAACCAAAAACTCGTTAATCCTGGCGATCCGTGTCAACAAGAGGGCCAGCCAATGACCCCGGCTAGCCCAGAAACGCTGGAGTTTGGTGAGACGACCCCGCGCAGTTCGGGACGGGGGCGACGAGCCGTTGTCATTGTGATGGGGATGATCCTGGTCGGAGTGACTCTGACCATCATTGGCCTGGCTTTTACGGAAGGTTCGTGGTGGTACTCCTATATGACAGATCAAGCCCTGAGTCGCGAGTCCCGAGCACGCGTCGAGGCGATACGGGACGAGGTGGACGCCAGCGGCGCTATGCCAGAGGTGGTGACGTGGCTGGATGCGGCGTTGGACCCCAATGCCGATCCCACCACTGTACGGAACTATCTCATCACAGCAAAGGAAGCGATGAGGAAGGCCGATGATCCGAGGCTGACCGAGGCCGCGGGGGAGCTACAGGCAATCATCCAGACGATACGGTCGGCTCCTCTCTGGAAAACGACCACCCCGCGTCCCGCGCCCACGCTAGAGTGGCCATGGTAAAGAGCCTGGTGCAGAGAATGAGATGGCGATTACCGGCTAAAAATGTACCGCAAAGTCGTTGTATTGCTTGACGGATCGGAACTGGCCGAGAAAGTACTGTCTCACGTCACAGAGGTAATTCGTGACCGAGGGAGTCAGGTCTATCTGCTCTCGGTCGCTCCGCCGACGAAGGGAGTCGCGCCAACCATAGCGGATACGCGCCCACCCTCTGCCAGTACGCGGGAGGAAAGACGGTGCAGGGAGCGAGAACTGGTGGGCTATCTGCAGACTGTAGCGAAGAGACTGGAGCCAGTCGCCGCTGATGTGCAAGTCAGTGTGCGCCTCGGCCGGCCAGCCGACGTGATCCTCGCCTTCGCCAGCGACGTGGGCGCAGAACTCATCGCGATGTCCACGCATGGCCGTTCTGGCATCAGCCGTTGGGTCTTCGGCAGCGTGGCGGACAGAGTATTGCGCGGTGCCACGTGTCCTGTGCTACTGGTGCGGGCCGGGTATGCACAACTCCGAACCACGTACCAGCACATCCTGGTGCCGCTCGACGGCTCCGAACTGGCGGAGCAGGTGTTGCCCTACGTGAAAGCGCTTGTCCGTCCCAACCGCACGCACATCTTCCTTGTCTCGGTTCTGACGACCGGGCTGGGGGACCGCACGGTGGCACTGTTGACGAGTTACCCCCCTGGGCTGCGACTCGCCACAACCGCGCTCCACCACGCTGAAATCCAATTGCGGGGCTATCTGCGAAGCGTGGCCGCTGTACTGCGCGAGCAGGGAGCGATAGTGCACGTCGCCGTCCGACAGGGTTCACCAGCCGACGAAATCCTGGCCCACGCTGCCGAAGTCGAGGCGGACTTGATCAGCATGACCACTCACGGCTTTTCCGGCATGAGCCGGTGGGTGTATGGAAACGTGGCGGGCAAGGTGCTGCAAGGGGCACATAGTCCAGTGCTTTTAGTTCGTCCTGCATCTGAGCAAGGAGAAAACGGAATATGAATATCGGCATCCCAAAGGAGCGCAGAGACCTGGAACGACGGGTAGGACTGACCCCTTACGGGGTGGATTTACTTACCCACGCTGGTCACATCTGCTACATCGAGAAAGGAGCCGGGTTGGGAGCCGGCTTCACCGATTACGACTACGAGCGGGCTGGCGGGCGCATCGTCTATTCTGGCGAGGAGGCCTATGGCCGGGCCGATATGGTGCTCAAAGCGGTGCGGCCTACCAAGGAGGAACTGGATTGGTTGCGTGAAGGACAGATCATCACAGGCTTTCTCCACCTGGCCGCCGCCCGGCGGGAGACGGTGCGGACGCTGCTGGAGAAAAAGATCACCGCCATTGCCTACGAGACCATCGAAGAGGATGATGGAACATTGCCGGTGTTGCGCACGATGAGCGAAGTGGCCGGACGCATGGCCCCGCAACTGGCCGCCACCTTCTTGCAGAGTAACCACGGCGGCCGAGGCGTGCTCCTCAGTGGCGTACCGGGTATCCCGCCGGCCAGGGTCGCCATCCTGGGGGCAGGAGTGCTAGGCACCAACGCCGCCCGCACCTTCCTCGGGATGGGGGCCGACGTGTTCGTCCTCGACCATAGCCTGGAAAAACTTCGCCGGATAGATCGGCAATTCAACGGTCGCATCACCACGATGGTCTCCTATCCTTTCAACATCGCCCGCGTGGCCCGCTTTGCCGAGGTGATTATCGGCGCGGTCTTGAAGCCAGGGGCCAGAGCCCCTATCATCGTCACCCGCGAGATGGTCCGCTTGATGAAGAAGGGGGCGGTCATCATGGACTTCAGCATTGACCAGGGTGGGTGCGTGGAGACCAGCCGGCCCACCACACTGCGGGACCCTGTCTTCACTGAGGAGGGGGTAGTCCATTTCTGTGTCCCCAATGTGCCCGGGGCGGTTCCCCGCACAGCGACCCACGCTTTTAACAACGCAGTCTGGGCTCACCTTCGTCACGTCGCCGAGGTGGATGTGGAGCAGGCACTGGAGGAAATGCCGGACCTGGCACGGGGAGTCGCCACCAGAGACGGGAAAATCGTGAACGAACAATTGGCTGCGACCTACTACGCCGGAGTGGAGGGTGAGCGATGAGTTGGATGGAGGCTTATGAGAGCCGTGTCACTACCGCCGAGGAGGCCGTCAAGGCCATCAAGTCGGGCGACCGCATCTTTCTCACCGGCAACTGCAGCGTACCGCAGGTGTTGATGAAGGCACTGGTCGAGCGCGCGCCCGAACTGGAGAACGTCGAGATTTGCCATGCTCTCACCATCGGGTCGAGCGATTACGTCGCGCCGGAGATGGAGGGTCACATCCGCGCCAATGCGCTCTTCATCGGCCCCAACGTGCGCAAAGCGGTGCAGGAGGGCCGGGCCGATTTCACCCCCGTGCTCCTTTCGGAGTTCACGCTGCTCTTCAAGCGAGGCATCCTGCCGGTGGACGTCATTTTTGTCCACCTTTCGCCGCCCGACGAGCACGGCTTCTGCTCCTACGGCATTGAGACAGGGCTGACCATAACCCCGGCCCAGGCGGCGAAGACCATCATCGCCGAGATCAACCCCAATATGCCTCGTTGCCTGGGAGACAGCTTTATCCACGTCAGCCGGCTGGACTACATCGTGCCCGTGGATTACCCCTTGCGGGAACTGCCGATGACGGAGGGCGAACTCTCGGACATGCACACCAAGATCGGCGAGTACATCGCCGAACTGATCCCCGATGGGGCGACGATGCAGATGGGCATTGGCGCGATCCCCGACGCCGTGCTCCATTTTCTGTACGACAAAAAGGACCTGGGAGTACATACCGAGTTGTTCTCGGACAGTGTGATTAACCTGGTGGAGGCCGGCGTGCTTACCAACGCCCGCAAGACACTGCACCCTGGCAAGATCGTCGCCGGCTTCATGTTAGGAACGAAGCGGCTCTACGACTGGCTGCATGACAACCCGCTCATAGAAACGCGCCGTACCGAGTACACCAACGATCCCTTCGTCATCGCCCAGAACTACCGGCAGGTGGCGATCAACTCGGCCATCGAGGTGGACCTGACGGGGCAGGTGTGTGCCGATTCCATCGGCCCCAAACTGTACAGCGGCGTGGGCGGACAACTGGACTTCATTTACGGCGCGTCACGCTCCGAGGGGGGCGTGCCCATCATCGCGCTCCCTGCTACCGCCAAAGGCGGTCAAATCAGCCGCATCGTACCGATGCTCAAGCAAGGCGCGGGGGTCGTCACCACCCGTAACCACGTCCACTACATAGTGACGGAGCACGGGGTGGCATACCTGTACGGGAAGACGATCCGTCAGCGAGCAAAGGCGCTGATCAACATCGCTGCCCCCCAGTTCCGGGACGAACTGACGCGCGCAGCGAAGGAGTTGAACTACATCTAAATGCAAACGCGGGGCAGGCCTTCCAGTTTGTCGCTTCGACGGGATGGAAAACTTGCCTCGCTTACAAAGGCTCGCCGACCAGGTCATACTCCAGCGCGGCGGTGATGCGCACGGGGGTGATCTCTCCGACCGGCAACTCCGCCTGCACCAGCACCAGGCCGTCTATCTCGGGCGCGTCACGGTAGGAGCGGCCCACGCTCAGCCCGTCTCCCTGTCCCTCGATCAGCACGTCCAGCGTCCGCCCCACCAGCGCCCGGTTCTTCGCCAGGGAGATGGGCTGCTGGATTTCCATCAGCCGCTCGCGCCGTTTCTCCTTTGTCTCGGGCGGCACGTCGTCCTCTAACCTGGCGGCCGGGGTGCCTTCCTCGTGGGAGTAGGTGAAGACTCCCACACGGTCGAATGCCATCTCCGCCACGAAGTCCAGCAATGCCTGGAACTCCGACTCCGTCTCGCCGGGGTAGCCCACCAGGAAGGTGGTGCGTATGGTGATCTCCGGCATCGCCGCCTGCAGTCGCTTCACGGTGCGACGTACCCCCTCGACGTCGGCCGGGCGGCGCATGCGGCGCAGCACATCGGGGTGGGCGTGCTGGAGGGGGATGTCGAGGTAGGGCAGGATCTGCGGGTGACGGGCCATCGTCTCGATCAACTGTTCCGTGACGCGGCTGGGGTAGGCATACATCAGGCGAATCCACGGTACCTGCGGCACCGCTGCGACCAGCCGTTCCAGCAATTCCGCCAGCCCTTCCTGCGACCTAACCCCCCAGCCCCCTTCCCTGGGAGGGAAGGGGGAGTCTTCCCCCCCCGCGCCGGGGAGGGGTCTCGACCTAACCCCCCAGCCCCCTTCCCTGGGAGGAAAAGGGGAGTCTCCCCCCCCCGCGCTGGGGAGGGAACGGTCGTGCCCGTAGTCGGTGGTGTCCTGGGCGATGAGGATGATCTCCTGCACCCCACATTCGGCCAGCCACCTGGCGTCCGCCAGGACGGCATCGGGGGGGCGGCTCACGGCGGGCCCTTTGATGAGCGGGATGGCGCAGAAGGCGCAGGAGCGACGGCAGCCGTCGGCGAGCTTGAGGTAGGCGCTGGCTCCTTGCACCGCCACACGGGGCACACCCGGCGCGTCCTGGCCCACGGTCGGCGTCTCCGGCAAGTGATAGACAGGCTCTTGACCCCTCCCTCCTCCTCTCCCCGGAGCAGGGAGGGGAGTCTCCAGTTGCTCGTCCAGCCGCTCGACGAGGGTCACGATGTCCATCCAGCGGCGCGTGCCGATGAGACCATCAATGCCGGGCACCGCCTCGGCCAGTTCGTAGGGGCAGCGCTGTGAGTAGCACCCCGCCGCGATGATCCGTTGGCCGGGCCGCCTGGTCTGTGCCAGTTCCCGCAGCACGGCGAGCGACTCTTCCCGCGCAGGTGCGATGAACCCGCAGGTGTTGACGATGAGCAGGTCAGCCTCTTCAGAGGCAGCGGCGGCAATATATCCAGCACGCTGCAGCAGCGTCGCCATCCCTGCGCTGTCCACCAGATTCTTGGGGCAGCCGAGGGAGATGAGGTAGAAACGTCGCAATTTGCTCATTGAGATGAAACGGAAATGAAAAGGATACGAAAAGAGCGGGCACATGCGCCCGCCCAGGTTAACACTTAAGACTCGATACTCAATGCTGGACACTCGATCCGCCAGCAACCAGTATCAAGAACTATGGTACAGCGATCTCACCTGTGGGCCTCCAGGCGCGGGTGCAGGCCTCGGCTCGTCCGCACATAATTCCTTGCGACTGCCCATTGACGGTCACCAGCAACCCTGCCCCATTGCCGGTTTCCACGATGATCGCTTCCTCGCCAGACCAGGTCTTGGCTTGCCCTGGGGCCATCAATTTCTCGTAGACCTTCTGACCATCGCGCGTCACGCGCACCCAGACGTGCTCGGTGGCCTCCAGCGTAAGGGTCACACCTCCCTGGGGATTGGCAGGGAAAGTGGGGGTGGCGACGGGCAGGGTGGGCACCGCCGTCGCCGTGGACGCCAGCCCACTTTCCGCAGGCACAGTCGTGGTCGCGGTAGCAATTGCTCCTTCGCCAGCGTTTCGACTGATAAGATACCCCACCCCTGTCACAACCGCCAGCAGGATAATGAGCACAATGCCTACAGGCATTAGTGTTTCCGGGCTCATCCATCGCGGCCGAGAAGTAGAGATGGGGATACTGCGGGGTTGGAACGGTGCTGGTTTGGTGGCCGAACGGACGGGAGATGCGGACTGCGTCTCCGCCGGCACGCCCGGCGGCGCTATGGCCTCGATGCCGCGTGTCTCAATGTCGTAGCGAGCCAGGGCCTCGTCTATGGGGAGATCAAGGTAGCGGGCATAGATACGCAGAAAGCCACGTACCTGTACCCCGCCGCCAGGGAAGGCAGCAAAGTCCCCTGCCTCCAGTGCCTCCAGAAAACGAGGCCGGATACGGGTGGCAGCCTCGGCCTCCTCCAGTGTGCTCCCCTTGGCCTCGCGCGTCTGGCGCAGCCATACTCCGAGCGTTTCCATCGCTGACCTTTTGGTAATGGACGGCTACTGTTCCTCTGCCTGCGCCTGGCCGTCCGCCGGTGCTGGCTCCTCTACGGGTTCGGGCGGGGCTGCCTCGGGCAATTCTCCACCCTCCGGCTTCACAACGACCTGGACCTCGGTCACCACGTCCGGCGTAAGACGCACAGAGACGACGTGTTCACCCACCTGCCGGAGTGGTTCAGACAGGATGTGTTTACGCCGGTCGAACTTTTCCCCGACCTCGCGTTCGAGTGCCTCGGCGATGTCGGTGGTGGTGATGGAACCAAAAAGGCGGCCCTTCTCGCTGGCCTTGGCCTCAAAGATAAGAGCGACCTCGCTCAGACGCTGAGCAAGTGCCTCAGCGCGGGCTGCCAGGCGCTCCTCCCGGCTGGCCTCAGTGGCCCGACGGAGATCGAATTCCTTCAAAATCCCAGGGGTGGCTTTCACCGCCAGCCCTTTGGGGATCAGGTAGTTGCGGGCGTAACCGGTCGCGATGTCCTTGACGTCACCGGCTTGCCCCAGGTTGTACACGTCACGGGTCAGGATAATCTTCACGCCTACTTGCCTCCAAGGGAAAATCAGGGTCTACCAAGCGCACGTGAAAACTGGGAGAAAGCATCACTTCGCATCCTGTCGCATCCTGGCTAATGGCCCGAGACAGCGTGAAACGTAATGCGATGAGTGGGATTACGTTCATTTAGCGGACTTCAAGTGCGCCCGGTACAATAGGGCGGGTGGGATTCGAACCCACACATCCTTGCGGACAGAGGATTTTAAGTCCTCGGCGTCTACCGTTTCGCCACCGCCCCGCATGTGCTACGGGCAGCCTTGCATGCTGCCCGTCGTTTCAGGTGTCGTGTTCAGGAGGCGACGGCCGGAATTGAACCGGCGAATAAGGGTTTTGCAGACCCCTGCCTTACCACTTGGCTACGTCGCCCTGACCTGTGAAAATTCTACCATGCATCTCCCTTCTTCGCAAGTCATACCATTGGTTTGCCGTGGATGCCCATCACACTTATATTTGCTCTGCCCTGGCATCGGTGCTATACTCCCTCCATCTTTTCACAGGAGACCTGCAATGAAATTGGACTACAAGAAAACGTTTCTAATTGGCTTCGGGTTCTTCGGCATCAGCGTGCTGTGGACGCTCTACAACGCTTATGTGCCGATCTACCTGCAAGCAGGTAGCCCGACGTTTGATGCACCGGGAGAGGTCGGCTTCGGCCTTGGGGCTGGCTTGACCGGCGTGATTATGACGCTGGACAACATCGCCGCCTTCTTCCTCCTGCCGCTGATCGGTCTTTGGTCCGATCGGGTCTGGACTCGCTTCGGTCGCCGTATGCCCTTCATCCTCGTGCTCGCCCCTATCGCAATCGTAGCGTTCATTCTGATCCCCGTGGCGGTTCAGGTGATCCCGCCCGAACTCTGCGGGCAGGTTGACCACCTGGGGACACCACTGGCGCTCTTTATGATCGCCATAGGGGTCTTTCTGACAGCGATGGCCAGCTTTCGCACGCCGGTGATCGCGCTCATGCCCGACCTGACGCCCAGCCCCCTGCGCTCCCAGGCTAACGGGGTCATCAATCTGATGGGGGGCGTGGGCACGTTGATCGCCACGTTGGGCAGCGGTTTTCTGTATGGAATGGGGCACATCGTGCCCTTCGTCTTCGGAGGCGTGCTGATGGCCGCGGCGGTGCTGATGCTGTTGTTCTTCGTCAAGGAGCCGCGTGAGTTCGAGGCTGCAGCCCACGAGGACGAGGGGTTAGGTGCGCTGCGCGGCATCAAGCGCATCTCGCCGGAGGCCCGCCGCAGCCTGGCGTTTCTGATGGGCGCAATCCTCTGCTGGTTTGTCGGCTACAACGCCATCGAGACGTTCCTCTCATCCTACGGGGTGAGCGAACTGGGGATGTCCACCGGCCAAGCGCCGCTGCTGATGGGGGTGGCGTCGCTGGCCTTTCTGGCCTTCGCGATACCCTCCGGCTACATCGCGGCCCGCTTCGGCCGGCGGCGGACGATCATCTCAGGTCTGACAATCTTTGGCGTGTTGCTGGTGGTGAACTTCCTCCTGCGCAACGCGACGTTGATCTGGCCCATCATGGCAGTGGGGGGGATGGGCTGGGCGCTGGTCAACATCAACTCGTTACCTATGGTGGTGGACACCTCGGCCTCCGACGCCGACCTGGGGACCTACACGGGGCTGTACTACATCGCCTCGCAATTGGCAGCCGTGGCCGGGCCGGTGATCAACGGGTACATCGTGGAGTGGGGCGGCGGTGACTACAACCTGATCTTTGTGGTGACGCCGGCCTTCTTCCTTCTGGCAATCCTGTGTATGCTGGGGGTGACGAAGGGGGAGGCGAAAGAAGCGGTTGGCCGGTAGCCGGTAGCAGGCAGCGGTTAGCAGAGCGGGTCTCGCTCGGGGGTGAGCGAGGCCCGCTGTCGTTTGGGCGCTGCGGGAAGGTCCTATACCGTGATAACGGCACACAGGTTGCCGAAGCGGAGCCAGGCCAGTTCGAAGTGAGTGCGCGAGATACGCCGAGGAGCCTGGTCAAAATACGGGTCGTTGACGTAGAATACATCGTCTTCCATACCAACGACGACGATGGCGTGATCGGTAGCCTCAGACCAATAGGGCAGGTCGCCTGTGTTGACAAACGCGATCACCGGCCGACCAGCCTCAAGATGCCCGCGCAACCCCTCAACGTCGGTGTGAGCCAGGGTTACCTTAACACCGATGCTGAGATCTTCCAGCCGCAAGATGTTCTCGGCTGGCGTGCCAAAGTCACAAGTGCCCAATAGCAATAGTAGACGGGGATAGGGTATTGGACGGTCGAGATAGTCCAGTATCATCGCCACACAGGCTGGTAGGCAATCAGCGCGCAGTCCCTGATGCCTATGGGGTAAGTTGAGCAATAGCTTGGGCATGTGCCTCGATCGCTGCGATTATGTCGGGGGTGATGTACAGTTCGCCACTACTCACATCCACGTCAATGCTGCCAACCGGCCCCACGTCTCCAGCGGTAGGGAAGGTCAGGTGGACTGGCACGCGCCAGCACGCCCGCTCGCCAAGGATCAGCGTGGGCGTCTCGCCGTGCATCAGGTTGCTGATCCTTCTCAGGGCGAAGACGCTGACTTTACGTTGGGCATCTTCAGCCGAGACATTGATCTGCACAGCCTGATTGACTTGTACCGTCAGGATGCCTGTGGTGGGTACCTGTTGTCGCTCAAGCAAGATGTCTATGGCCATCGCCATGCTCCTCGTTTCCCTTCGACTCTTCACAAGGTAAGCATAGCACAGGGGCAAGAACGTGTCAAGATACCGGTGGCTCTCGACGAAGGCCGCCGGGTCCAGGTAGCCGTAGTAGTCCGGGTGAGCGCGGGCCGGATCGTCATCCCAGGTGTACCCTACACCGACGACGTGGCCGTTACACGTGCCCCGCGTGCCCGCCGTCCCCGGCGGAAACATGTTCGATCCGTCGCGAAAGGTGCGCATCTCCCAGTGCAGATGGCTGTTGAACCCCATGTCGTAGACCACGGCGATGGCCTGCCCGCGTGCCACTGGCTGGCCCGCCTGCACCTGTACGTGACCCACGTGCCAGTAGATGGAGTAGACGGCACTGCCGTCGGCCAGCAGGTGCTCGATGGCGACGATGTGGCCGTCTCCGCCTGCGTCCAGGGTGAAGACGACCACGCCGTCGGCCACGGCGTGAACCGGGGCGTGCGTGGCCTGTCCCCAGGCGACCTGCCCCGCGTCGTCCAGCGCGAACAGGTCCACCCCGGCGTGGTAAAGTTGGCTGAAGGGGATGTTGTCGCCACTGACGTCGCGGAAGCAGTTGGAGTGCTCGGCCATCGCCGGGTTCTGCACGCCGTAGCGGGTGTCCACCGCCAGCGGCCCGGTGACCCCCTGGACGTAGGGGCCATAAGCCCGGGCGGGTAGCAGGGGAAAATCGAACCCCTCGGCCACGGGCGGTGTAGGCCAGGGGCCAGGGCGTGTAAAGTGGGGTGGCGCGGTGGGTGGGGGCAGCGGGTGCGGAATGAGCTTGCCGCGATAGCGTGGCCACAAATAGACCCCGGCGATCAGGCCCAGGCCGCTCAGGCTGATGAGGGCCAGGACCAGGATGCACCCACGGTTGCGCTTCTGCACGCCGCTACTTGTACTCCTCCCGCAGGGGATACCAGGCGTCGAGGGCGAAGGTAGGCTCGTCGAGGACGACAGCGCTGTGGGGTACACCAGGCGGGCAGCAGACGCCGTCACCAGCCTGCAGCACCCGTGTCTCGCCCCCCAGATGAAACTCCATCGCCCCCCGCACGACGTAGGTGATCTGCTCGTGGGGATGGTCGTGCCCTGGGATCACGCTCCCTGGCGCAAAGTCGAAGAAGGTCATCATGACATGCTCCAGGTAGACCGCCCGGCGCACGACACCCGGCAGCATCTCGGTTCCAGGCAGTTCGTTTACGGTGAAGAATGACATTGGCTTTTCTCCTATGATCGTTTCTCAAGCCAGTGCATGAATTACAGCACCCGCCACCACCGCGACGAGCGCGCCCACGGCAGAAGCGATGAAATTCACCATGTCGTTTCCCAGCCAGCGCCACCCCCGCAACAGGCACGTCTCCGTGCCACAGCGGTGCACCTTGCGCTCGGTCTCTTTTCCGCAGGCGTCACACCAGTAGATAGCCTGGACAGTGGCCCCCAGCAGGCTGTCGAACAACGACCCGGCCAGTCCACCTACCGTTGCTGCCAACAGCAAGGTACCGGCAGCGACGCAGCCCTGGCGCAGAACCAGCAGTCCTAGCCCACCTAGCAGGCCGATGAGGAGTGCACCCCCCAGCGATGCGGCGGTCCCCAGCCACGTGACGCCCCCCGAAGTGCCCACCTCGACCTGCTGACCGGTGGTGATCAGGCGCGGGGGGCGCGGGCTCAGCACGCCCAACTCGGTCGCCCAGGTGTCGGCGTTGACGGCCGCCATCGCG
>CAYPOY010000147.1:0-11597 GCA_964412395.1 uncultured Anaerolineales bacterium
CTGGGCCTACCGCTACTGGGAGGTGAGCGACGACAACAAGAACCAGTACCTCCACGGCGGCGACGAGCCTTTCCAAGAAGGCCCTTTCCACGGCATCGCCTTGGCGGTCTACGTGGTGCGTTGGATGACGGTGCTCATCGGCGCGGGCGTTGTCTGGCTGACCTACCGCATTGGGCGCGAGATTTTCCCGGATCGGCCTGCGCTGGCCCTCGGCGGGACCGCCCTGGTCGCTTTCAACCCACAGTTCCTCTACCTGAGCGGCGCAGTCAACAATGACATCCCGGCGGCGCTGTGTGGCGCGGCGGTGCTTTGGGTCTGCGTCCGGCTGGTGCGGGACGGCCCCGGCGTGCGCACCGACGTGACACTGGGTGTCCTCTTCGGCGCAGGCATCCTCACCAAGTTCAACCTGCTGGCCCTGCTGGTGCTGATCGAATTGGCTTACCTGGTCGCTGTATGGCCTGCCCGCAATTGGCGCGCTTTCTTACGGGGCATCCTGATCGTAGCGGGATTGGCGGCACTTATTTCGGGTTGGTGGTTCTGGCGCAATCAGGTGCTCTACGGCGACCCCACAGGCTTGAGTAAGATCAACGAACTTTGGGAGGGCCGATCGGCGACTGGCAGTTGGTGGGCCATCTGCCAGGGCCTGCCTTACCTCTGGAGCAGCCTGTGGGGGCGCTTTGGCTATGGCCAGGTTCCTATGCCTCAGCCCGTCTATCAAGGGCTGTTGATCTTTTGCGCACTGGTCTTGGCCGGCTACCTGCTCCCCCGGCGGGACCCGCCCCCCCTATCTATCCTGCTGCTCCTGGGGGCGACCCCCCTCACCTTCACCGCCGTGGTTTTCTACTACATGTTGGTTCAGCCAGCCGGCGCGATGGGCCGTTTTCTCTTCCCCAGCCTGCCCGCCTTTGCCATTCTGCTGTTCCTGGGGCTGAGCCGATTCTTCCCCCGCCGCCTCACCTGGGCAGCGAGTCTGGTCGTCACGGTCGGGATGGCGACGCTAGCCGTCTATGCCCTGGTCGGCATATTGGCTCCAGCCTTCGCCCGGCCTCCCCTGCTGACCAAGTCCGAAGTCGAGGCCGTGCCCAACCTCACGCACGTCGAACTCGGCATCGTCGCTCCTCCCCCCTGGGGGGGGGATAAGAGGGGGGTCGCCAGGCTGCTGGGCTACCAGGTCACACCAACCGTCGTCGAGCCGGGCGACACAGTGGAGATCACTCTCTACTGGCAGGCGTTGGCCCGGACCGACCAGAACTATGCCGTCTTCGTCCACCTGCTGAGTGAAGTGGGCACGATGGTGGCTCAGCGCGACACCTACCCTGGTCTGGGGCGCTACCCCACCACTGCCTGGGAGCCCAGTGCCGCCTTCGCCGACACGTATCGCGTGCACATCCCGGAGACAGCCTATGCACCAGACGTAGGTTATGTTCAAGTTGGCCTTTACTTGCCGGACGGCCCACGCCTCATTACACCCGATGGACGTGACGCGCTGCGCCTGGCGACGGTCGAGATTTGGCCCCGGCCCACCCCCCTATTATCTTCCCTGGAGGGGGGAGGAAGGGGGGTCAGTCCGCTGGACGTCAACTTTGGCGACCAAGCCGCGCTGGTCGGCTACAAGCTGGATCGGCGGGGGGTGCGGCCTGGCGAGATGATCCGTCTGACGCTCTACTGGCGGGCGCTGGCACCGATGGAGACAGATTATAGTGTCTTCGCCCACGTCCTCGGTGTCGAGGACCAGGTTTGGGCCAACAGCGACAGCCAACCGGCCAGTGGAGCCGCTCCCACCAGCCGGTGGCAGCCCGGTCAGCTTGTCGAGGACACCCACGAACTGAAGGTGGGATTGACGACTCCGCCGGACTTTTACGACATCGAGATTGGCCTGTACGTACCTGGCAGGGACCGCCTGCCAGTCGTTGCAGAGGACGGCCACTGGCTGGACAGTCGTGTGCTGTTGAGTAAAATCCGGGTGGTGAGCGATGAGTAGGCGGGTGGAGGAGATTCCTCCCCCCTGGAGGGGGGATAAGAGGGGGATTCCTCCCCCCTCCAGGGGGGATAAGAGGGGGGTATGGGCCGCTATCACCCTGATCTTGCTGCTGGCTGCTGTGCTCCGCTTCTGGGCGTTGGGCGAGGTGCCGCCTGGACTGGCTCACGACGAGGTCGCCAACTGGCTCATCGCCCGCGATATCCTTGCCGGGCATCACTCCATCTATTTCACCGCCGCCTACGGTCACGAACCATGCTACCAATATGTCCAGGCTGCGACCGTCGCCCTCTTCGGTGACCACTGGTTGGGGCTGCGTTATCCCTCCGTCGCCTTTGGCATGCTCGGTTTGGCCGTTACTTACGCGCTCACCCGCCGTCTCTTTGGCACTTTCACTGCCCTGCTGACCAGCGGATGGCTAGCCCTATCTTTCTGGCCACTCTTCTACGCCCGCGTTGCCCTACGCGCCATCACGCTGCCCTTCACCGCTGCCCTCGCCGCCTACTTCCTCCTCCGCGCCACGAATCTACGAACCCCGAATCTACGAACTTCCAAAGACCGTAGATTCGTAGACTCGGGACTCGTAAACTCGGTGCTGGCAGGAGCGACCCTGGGCCTGAGCCTCTATACTTACATGTCCGCCCGTATCCTTCCCTTCATTCTCGTCTCATTCCTTATCTACTTTTTCATCATCCACTTACCTGCTCCCATCCCATGGTCCCACACCCTCGGATTCATCCTCACTGCTGCCCTCGTATCCGCGCCACTCGTAATCTGGCTGGTAACCCATCCTGGTACTGAGTACCGCATCGCGGAGGTGCGGGAACCGCTTGACCGGTTGCTTGCAGGAAATCCGTCACTGGTGTGGCAGAACCTCATCGCGAATCTCAAATTCTTCACTTTCGCCGGTGACCCTTGGCCGCGTCAGAATCTCCCCGGCCGTCCCATCTTCGCCGATCCTTTCAGTGCGGTGCTCTTTTACGCGGGATTGCTCATCGCACTCTGGCGCTGGCGTGACCCCCGCTACGGTCTCCTGCTCATCTGGCTGGTCGGTGCGCTCATACCCAGCATCGTTACTTCCGTCGCTCCCAGTTCCATCCGCGACATTCTCGGTCTGGTAGTCGTCTTTGTCTTCCCCGCGCTTGCGCTCGTTGAAGCAGGTCGTTGGGTCAAACAAAGAATGCAGGGTGCAAGATACAGGATGCAAGATGCAGGATGCAGGATGCAAGACGCGAGGTGCAAGACGCAAGACCGTCGCTTCCTGCTTCCTGCCTCCTGCCTCCTGCTTCCTGCCTCCTGCTTCCTGCTCCTTGCCCCTTGCCTTTTCCTCACCGTGCGTGACTACTTCTTCATCTGGCCTGACCACGACGTGGTCCGCTTCGACTACCAGGCAGACCTGACCGCTGTGGCTCATCGGCTGGACGAACTGCCACCAGGGACGCCTGTCACCGTCGCGGGCCTGTCCGTGCACACGATGGATGGCCCGGGCCTGAATCTGGCTACCCGACGGGACGTTCACGATGTCCGCTTGTGCGACACCCGTGAGACCCTCATCGTCCCTGCCGGGCGTGACGTTTGGCTCTTCGTCCCCCAGGTCGTTCCCTTCGATGTTGATCTCCAGGAGCGGCTATCGGAGTGGGGAGCGGTCGTTCTTCCCCCCTGGAGGGGGGATAAGAGCGGGGTCTCGTTCACCAGCTACCGCCTGTCCGATGACGCGGCTTGGCGCCATGATCTACAGCGCCTGGAAACCGCTGCTGCCCTGCCCGATGGCACGCCTGTGGCACTCCCTGCCTCTTTCGGCGGACGATTGGCCTTCCTGGGCTATGAGCGCATCCTCCCCCCTGGAGGGGGGATAAGCGGGGGGTTGCTGACGTATTGGCGCGTCGAGGAGCCGTCCTCGGCGCCGCTAAAGGTATTCGTGCACCTGCTTGATGGATCCGGAGCATCGGTCGCTCAGCACGACGGGCTGGGTAGTCCGCCGCATGGGTGGGCGGCCGGAGACCTTATTATTCAGAAACACGCCATTCCCCTCCCAGCCGACCTCTCTCCCGGCCAGTATTGTCTCCAGGTGGGACTCTATGATTCAGTCACCAACGACCGACTGCCCGTGTTGACGGCGGACCGCTTGCTGCTATACTCACTTGAGGTGGCGGAATGAAGAAACGGTGGATGAATATCCTGCGCGTGCTGATCAGTGTGGGTGCGCTTGGGTTCCTGTTCTGGAAAATTGGCCTGGGAGAGACCTTGTCAGTGTTGCGTTCTGCCGATCTGCGTCTATTCCTGGCCGCCTTTGTCCTGACTCTCCTCAGCCTGGTCATCCGTGCCGGACGGTGGGCTGTCCTTCTACGGGCCCTACACCTGCGCGTGTCCTTTGGGCGGCTGGTCTATCTCTACTTCGTTGGCGCTTTCTTCAATAGTTTCCTGCCCAGCGGTTTCGGCGGCGACGTGGTACGGACGCTGGAGCTGACCCAGGACACGCCGACCCCCGCTGCCGTTGGGACGGTGTTTGTGGACCGGATGACCGGGCTGCTGGTGTTGCTGGTGATGGGGCTGGGGGCGCTCCCCTTCAGCGTATCCCGCCTGGAGCCCTGGCTGGTTTGGCTGCTGATCGTGGTGGCTGGTGGGGGGCTACTGGCGGGAGCGCTGCTCCTGGAAGGGCGGCTGCTGTGCCGGGCCACCGCCTGGCTCCCGGCCCGCCTCTCCCTGGCCGGTTCTGGCTTCCTGGGACGTGTCTATGCCGCAGTCAGCGGCTGCGGGTGGCAGGCAGTGGGGCGGGCCCTGGCGATTTCCCTGGTCTTTAACTTGATCAACGTCCTCGTCAACTTCCTTTGCGGGCGGGCGGTGGGCATCGGTCTCGACCTGGGCTATTTCCTCATCACTGCACCCCTCATCTCGATCAGCCTGATGATCCCCATCTCCGTTGGCGGCGTGGGGGTACGAGACTGGGTGGTAGTGGCACTGTTCAGCCCGGCGGGAGTGAGCAGCAACACCGCTGCCGCGATGTCACTGAGCATATACGCCGTTTCGGCGGCGGCAGGGCTGGTGGGCGGCCTGATGTACGGGATCGAGGGATTGCGAGGGATAGGACGGGAGAAAGAATGAGCCGCTGGCGAAATCCAACCCTGGCATTGGCGGCATTGACGCTGCTGGCCGACCTGGCCTTGGCGGTGCCCGCGACGCGGTACGGCGCGGCATTCGCCCTCCTGTGGCTCCTGCCCGGCCTGGCGTGGGCCATATTGCTGGCCGACCAGCATCGCCGGCCAACGGCCGAGGAGATAGCGATTGGCCTTGGTCTGGGGATGGGTACCGTTACTCTATTGACGCTTCTGCTCCATTATCTCCCCGGCCCTTTGACCTTTCCTGCGCTGCTGGTCGCCGTCAATCTATTCATATTTCTCCTTATCTTCATCATGCCCCCCCTCTCGCTTTCGGATTCCAAACTTGTCATTCGCCATTCGTCATTCGTCATTCGTCATTCGTCATTCGTCATTCGTCGCTCGTCACTCGTCACTCGCCATCCGCCACCCGCCATTCGCCATTCGCCATTCGCCATCCGCCATTGCTCATTGATCACCCTCACCGCTGCATTTTTCCGCCTGGTCAACCTGGGCTACAGCGAGTTCCAGGGCGACGAGGGGATCGTGATGACGCGAGCCGCACACGCCATCCTGGGAGACAATGCGCAATTGTTCTATCACCAGAAAGGCCCCGCCGAGGTTCTTCTCCCGATTGCCACCTGGACGCTGTCTGGCACAATCAACGAATGGCAGGCACGACTGCCCTTCGCGTTCGCCGGCCTTCTGGGCATCGTGGCTCTCTATCTGCTCGGCTGCCGATGGTTTAACGAGCGGAGCGCTCTTGTTGCCGCATTACTCCTGGCGATCAATGGATATTTTGTCGGCTTTGGCCGCATCGTGCAGTACCAGAGCTTTGTGCTGGCAATGACGACTCTGGCGTTGTTGGCTCTCTGGCGTTGGTCAGAGGGAGAAGGGCGCCGGTGGCTCGTCGTCGGTGCAGCGCTGTTGGCTTTTGGCCTCCTGGCCCACTATGACGCGGGGTTGGCATTGCCGGCCGCCGCATACGTCGTCGGTCGGCGACTGTGGAGCACCCGATCGCGGTGGCGAGCCTGGCTGGGGGACGTCCTCAGTGCGGGGGCGTTGGCTCTCGGCATCCTGGCACTATTCTACGTCCCATTTGCTCTCCACCCTAACTTCGCCAAGACGGTGGGTTATCTGGGCGGTGCTCGCATCGGCACAGGAGGACCGCTACACAACAACCTGCTATCCTCGTTGCCCCTGGCCACGTTCTATAACTCCACCTACTATCTCATCGGCCTGGCCGGCTTGATCATCGTAGCTTCTTTCCTCCCCTTCCGCCGCCTGGGCCTCCTGATCCCCACCATCTGCTACCTCCTCGTGATCCTCCAACCTCCAATCTCCAATCTCCAATCTCCAATCTGGGTGGGACCTGTGCTGGCCTGTCTGCTTGTCACGATCCTCTTCTCCTGCCGCTCCTCGGCTCCATGCCGCGCTGCCTGGCTGTGGTTCGGAGCGCCGTTCCTTTTTTACTATTTTCTGGTCTGGGACCCCCGCACCCACGTCCTGAACGTCTTCCCTGGGGCCATCCTGTTGGCTGCTTGTGCATTGGATTACCTTCTTGACCGTGTCACCCCGTCACCCCGCCATTCGCCGTTCGCCATTCGCCATTTGTCATTTGTCATTTGTCATTTGTCATTACTTGCCGTTTTCCTGTTTCTCGCGTATTATCCCTACTTGATGTTTGTCCAGCACGACCCTGAGATCAAGCGCACCTGGCCTGCCCATCAACCGGCTTTCTACTGGAGTCCCGGCGATGAGGCACCTCTCTTCGGTTATTTCGGTTTCCCCTACCGGGCCGGCTGGAAAGTCATCGGCGTCCTGGTCGAAGAAGGGGTCTTGAGTGGCATCCACGCCAGTAATGAGGAACAAGAAGTCGTGGGCTGGTACACTCGAGGAGCAGAACGCACCTATTGCCCCAACCCTGAGTGGTACTTAATTGCCAAAAACGTTCAGGATGAGGTGCCGCTCCCTCAGACGGACATCGAGGCGATGTACCAACTCTGGGGGGAGGTTCAGGTCGGGGGGGAGCCCAAGCTGTGGATCTATCACCGAAGCTCACCTCCCCCCCGTGGGGGGGATGAGAGGGGGGGCATAGCGGCGCCGACTGTATTTCACGTTGAGGATTACGCCTCCCGTTTCGACGCCCGGACCACGCCGACAGTAGTGACGTCGCCGATCCCCACCGATTACACCCCGACAGACTACACGTTGGGGGAAGTGGTGCGACTGACGGGTTACCACCTGGATACTGCTGATGCCTGTCCTGGCGGCAACGTCCACCTGGTGCTCTACTGGAAGGCTCTACAACCGACGGAAACCAACTACCAGGTTTTCAACCACCTCTATGATGGGACAATGTGGGGGCAACAGGACGGTACCCCTGGATGTGCGCTCCGGCCGACCGTCCTTTGGGAACCAGGCCAGATCGTGCGGGATGAATATACTATCCCGATTGACCCCTCAACGCCCACGGGTGATATTCCGCTACTGGTCGGGATGTACAATCTGGGTACAGGGGAGCGACTCCCGGTCCATAACCCGGACGGCGTACCCATCGGTGACGCGATTCCCCTGGCGGTGGTGACGGTCCGGTGAGCGCGGTGATACGATCCCGGTTCCTCCTCGTCGGCCTGCTGGTGCTGACCTTCGCGCTGGCGTTGACCAGCGCAGTGCAGAAGTCGCCGACGGCGGATGAGCAGAACCACATCGCCCGAGGCGCGGCCTACCTGGGCACCGGGGACCCCCGTCTCAGCGTCGAGCATCCCCCCCTGGTCAATGTGCTCAGCGCCTTGCCTGCTCACCTGTTGCTCGACCTCCATCTGCCGCTGGACGAGTGGTGGGAGGTTGGCGAATGGTACCACTTCGCCGACAATTTCCTCTGGCGGGTGAATACCAACCCAGACCGTATCGTCTTTCTGGCCCGTCTGCCGATCATCGGGTTGGGGCTGGTGCTGGTGACGCTTGTCTTCCGCTGGGCCGGATGTAGATGGGGTCCGTGGGGCGGGCTGCTGGCCGCTGCCTGCTGTGCGCTGGACCCCAACATCCTGGCCCACACCCGATTTGCCACGACGGACGTGGGAGGTACCTGCTTCGTTTTTCTGGCTGCCTACGCCCTCTGGCGCGCGATGCGGCGTCCATCCTGGCCGCGTGCCCTGGGGAGTGGACTGGCGTTCGGGCTGGCGCTCAGTGCCAAACTCTCTAACCTCCTCTTTGGCCCTATCTTCGCCCTGGTCGTCCTGGCCGACGCGCTGGCTGGTGGGCGGGATCGCCTCCGTCAGGCGGTGCGCAACCTGGCCCTGTTGGCGTTCACCATTTTCCTCGGCCTGCTCATCGTCTGGGCAACCTATGGCTTCCAGGTCGGTCCCCTTCCCCCTGGAGAGGAGACAGGAGGGGAGGCAGGAGAAAACGGCCCTCTCGTCCCCGCCCCTCCTTACCTCAAGGGAGTCCGCGCGATCCTGGGCTTCAGCGCCGGTGGCCGGCCCGCCTACCTGTTAGGTCAGTACGGCCAAGGCTGGTGGTACTACTTCCCGGTCGCCTTCGTCGTGAAAACGCCCCTGGCGACACTCGCCGCACTGCTCATAGCCACCGGCAGAGCCCTGCGTCGCCAATCTCCAACCTCCAATCTCCAATCTCCAATCTCCACTCTCCACTCTCCAACCTCCAACCTCCAGGATGACCTGTGGCTTCTGATACCGCCGATTGCCTATTTTCTCGCTTCTATGACCAGTAGCCTTAACATTGGCTATCGCCATCTTCTGCCTGTGCTCCCTTTCCTGGCTGTCCACATCGGCCGCCTGGCCCCAACTACTCCCCGCTTCCTGCTTCCTGCCCCTCGCACTGCTCGCTATCTCTCTGTAGCTCTCATCATTGCACTCGCTTGCAGCACTCTATCCATCTACCCCCACTTCCTGGCTTTCTTCAACCCCGTGGGCGGTGGACCGGAGAATGGCTGGCGCATCCTGGTGGATTCTAACATTGATTGGGGGCAGGATCTGAAAGGTCTCAAGGCGTGGATGGTGCGGGAAGGGGTGGATCGGGTGCGGCTGAGTTGGTTTGGCCCTGCCTATCCTGAGGCTTACGGCATCGCTTATGACCTGCTACCCGGCCTGCCGCACGGATTTCGGATGTGGGAGCACCCGCCGTTCGACCGAGACCGGCCTGAACCGGGCGTCTATGCCATCAGCGTCAATAACCTGGTAGGGGTTCTTTTCCCCGACCACGATCTCTACGCCTGGTTCCGTGCCCGTCCGCCCGATACGAAGATTGGGTATTCTCTGTTCATCTACCGGGTAACCCACGACTGAGCGACTGTGTCTCAAAGTGGGACAAGATGGCATCTTGTCCTACGTTGGTTGCGGCAGGAGGCCGCGCTATGTGAGGTGTATCATAATGCGAACCTACGAGCTACGCATCCTGGGAGTTTTTCTGGTTCTGTTCATTGCTTACCTGCTCATAGCATTCATTGTTCTTGAGCCCTTAGGGTACTATGGTACTCCAGAGCTGCCACGTTTTGCAGATCCCTGGATCGCCAGAGCGGAGACGATTGTCAGTGGCGGGCTGTTATACCGAGATGTGTTTACGACGACGCCTCCCCTAATTAACTTCCTTCTGGTGTCCCCGGCCCTGGTCTCTGGTCTGTTCGGTCACCGAAATCCCTGGGCAACGCTATCTTTCATGACCTACTTCTCCCTTTTCAACCTCTTTGCTGCCTACCTCTTGATGTATATGGCGAAAGACAGGAAAGAGGGATACCGCTCTGCTCTGTATTTCCTTCTCAATCCCCTTACCTTCGGGAACTCACTCCTACGGCGCCAGGACGAATCAATTTTGGTGTTCTTCTTCTCATTGGCACTGTTGTTTCTCGTGCACCAGCAACACTGGAGGGCCAGTGTCGCTATCGGGCTCACCTTGCTCATCAAGCTGAGCGGCGCTGTGATGATCCCCATCGCTTTCTTGCGCACCCGGGACTGGAGATACCTGATCATACCCCCAATCATCTTTGGGCTGGTCTTTGCGCCATTTCTGATAGCGGCGGGGCAATCGGCTGTTTTCTGGGACGTCACAAAGAGGGATACACAACACCCGTTTCAGTTTGGCGGGATCAGCCTGGGGGCGCTCTGGTCTCGCGCGCATGAGGGACGATCTCTAATTAGCTTAGCTGCCTCCTCGGCGATCCTGGTGATAGGTGTTGCGATCGTCCTGGCACTCATCGCCTGGAAGCCCGTGGGGCTGCTTGAGGACCTTACCCTCTTGATGACCGCCGCGCTGCTACTTTCTCCCAAGCTACATTGTGGATACTTCTCGCTGCTGGTACTGATGATGGCCCCGTTGTTGCACAAGTACCGCATCGAGGTGTTCTACTTCATTTTCGGCCTGCTGGCACTCATCGCAGATATGTACAAATGGCCGATAGAAAACTTCGCTGTTGCCTTTAGTCTGATGGTAGGGGTATTCCTGGTGCTGATTGCGGCGATGATACGGTTACGATGGCCGCGCAAGGTGGAGAGCGCTGTAATCACCTTATGAGCGGATGCTACCGTACAGTAATCGTCTTGAGAGCGTCGGCAAAGTGTACGCCTGGCGTACACTTCAGGTGGTATTCCTGACTTGGCTTGATTCGACATTCATGGTACTATTAGCTCCCTTGATGAGGTTCGTCGTGGAATAACCTATACCCAAAAACGGGAGGCAAGGAGTAGGTGCTATGAACCAAAGTATTTGGAACCGGCTGCGCCGAGTCTTACTGGCGATTGCGCTTGGTGCGGCAACTCTGGGAGCATTGGTCTGGTGGGCAGTGTCCACGCGGGTAGCTCTGGCCGATGATACCCCGCTGGACGGCTCTGTCAAAGCCGTGGCACCCTCCATCGTCCAACCCGGAGAGCTCGTCACCTACACCATCGTCTTGAGCAACAGCAGCACGGTCAGCGATGTGAACGTGCTGCTCACCGATCCGCTACACCCCCTGTTGATCTATGTACCTGACAGTGCCCGCACCATCCCGGATGGTCGTGGCACACTATCTGACACAGCCGGCATCACGTGGACCGGCGTCATCAGCGCCAACCAGGCTGTCACGATCACATTCCAGGCCCAGGTTGAGAGTAGCCTATCCGACGACACGACCATCACCAACACAGCTACCGCCAGCAGCAATGGCATTGTCCCGTTGCAACTGCCAGCCGTGATTACTGTAGACGCACTGTCACCCTCCGTGTTGATCATGAACCCAGAAGCAGAACAGGTGCTGACCTCGACCAACCTTCTCGTCTCTGGCGTGGCGTGGGATGGTACAGACCGCCCGCCCTTCCCGGCCGATCCAGTGCTCAATCCCATCAACAACAACGGCAGTGGCTACTACGTCGTCAGTTGGAACCCAGCGGACCGGGCCGATTATTACTTGCTTCAAGAAGATACCAGCGGCAGCTTCCTCAGCCCCACAGTGCGTTACGCCGATTCGGGAACGCAGACGTTTATCCAGGCGCAGCCGCCCGGAACGTATTACTATCGCGTTCGAGCCGTCA
>CAYPOY010000148.1:0-11571 GCA_964412395.1 uncultured Anaerolineales bacterium
GCACCATGTGGGCCAGGGGGTCCGTGCCGTCGGCCGGGCTGTCGAGGGCCTCGTTGAGGGGCAGATGTGGGCGCTGTCGGCGGTAGTGGTCGGTGACTTTGTGGCGGGCGATGGTGAAGAGCCAGGCCGCAAAGTTCCCCCGCTCGCGGTAGCAGTGCAGCCCTTCCAGAGCCTCGGTAAAGACCTGAGCGGTCAGGTCTTCAGCGTCGGCACCATCACCCACCCGGCTGTAGAGGTAGCGGTAGACCGGCGTCACGTAGCGCCGGTACAGGGTGGCGAAGGCCGCTGGATCGCGCCGGGCGGCCTTCACCAGCGACGCATCCTCCTCAGCGCTCGCCGATGCCCTGAGCTTCGCCAGCAACAGGTTGTGCATAGATTTACCTTGGTCACGACTGTGGGCTAGAACTTTCTCTATCCCAATAGTATATCGCAGTAGAGGGAAAAAGGTAACACGTCTCGGGACGACAGGTGTAAGATCAAGGCCAACAGACGAGCTTCGAACCGCCCTGGTATTGGTCGGCAAATTGGGCTGGCGAAACAGCGCAGGCGGTAAGGTCGTCCTGAGACAGGCAGGCGATGGTAGAAGGAGCCCCGAGGCATGGTGCCTCGGGGCTTTCGTTTTATGCCGGCTTGTTGCCAGACCTATCTCTGGGGATGCTCCCTCCCCTGCCGTTCAGAGAGTCCCTTGAGCGGGAAGTCTAGCGCGGGGGCACGCCGCCTCACCTGCATCGGCTCGGGAAGGTAGTGCCGCAGGATGAGGCACTTCGCGTGTGACCACAACAGCGGGTTGGCGATCTCCCCCCGCTGCTCACGCCATACCTCCAGGTAACGCGCGGCGGTCAGCGTGCGGGGTACCTGCTCCGGGAGGTTCCCTTCTTCGTCGGCCTGGGCCTCGACCCAGGCCAGCATCTCCCTGGCCTTTTCGCTCTCTCCCACCTCGGCGTAGTACCAGCCCAGCCAGGCGGTCAGCAGCACCCACTCGCCGCCGCCGTAGTAGGTGTCGGCGGCATAGCGATGGACGCCGCCCTCCTCACGCCGCAGGTCGGCCTCGATCCGGGCCACGGTGGCCCGCACCAGCGGATCATGCGGCTCTAGCAGGCGATAGGGGATGGCAACGCCTATCAGGCTGGCGTCCACGGCAACGTTCCCGATGGACTTGACCAGCCGGCCATCCTGCACGCCCTGGTCTAACACGTAGGCCCGGATGGCCGCCGGGGCCGCTCCCCACTCGTCTTCGAGACCCAGGGAGGCTAATGCCTGCAGCCCCCCGTAGATGGCGGCCAGGGTATAGGGATGCACCCGGTCTTCGAACTCCTCCCAGCAGTCGTAGCAGGGGCGCGGCCAGAGGGCAGCCAGGTAGCGGGCGGTCAGGGTGGCGGCCTCCTGCCAGGCCGACGGCAGTGTTCGCAGGCCGGCCAGGCGGGCGTGTTCCGCCAGTGCCCAAAGCCAGGTTCCCAACCCGTCGAGTTGGAAATTGGGCCAGGTCGTATCATCGCCCTCGCGGCCCTCCAGCGTGTAGCGGGTGTGGAGATATTCTGCCTCGGCCAGCGGTTTGCCCCGGTTGGCCTTCTCGATGGCCCGCTCCACGACCGCTCGGCGCTGGTTGACGGCTTGGGCGCACCAGTCGTGAAAGCGACGGGCGCTCTCCCGCTCCCCGGCCAGGTCCATCGCGTAGGCGGTATAGGCTCCGTCGCGGAACCAGCAGTAACGATAGTCGGGGAAAGTGGGGCTGGCGAGATACCCGCCGTTGGGAGACTGATGGGCCAGTATGATTTCGATGCTGTGACGGTATAGGTCGGGCATGGGTTCTCCCTCTGAGGTAAGATGGGGCAGCACGGCAGCACACCACGCCGCCCTCGTGCATTTCTATAGGGTCGGTCACTCAGAAGTTGATCGTGATGTCCTCTGAGGTACTGGCGTTCAGCGTCCCGTAAAGCCTGACCCGGCCGGTGGTGCTGTCGTAACTCCAGTTCAGGCTGGTGCCGGTGACGCTGGTGGGCTGGGCATCGGTCTGGACGTAGATGTTTACCGACAAGTTGTTCGACGAGTTGTTGTCCAGGTCTACCAGGCGTTGGTTTGCGCCTTTGGTCACCTTGATGTACAGATCGCCGTCTTTGATCTGAATGTGCGAGCCCAGGTGGTTCCAGTCACTGGGCAGTTTAGGCGAGACCGTGATGCTGTCATTTGGCGCGTCGTACTGATAGTCAATGAAGGCCATCATGTTGTCAATGATCTTGCCATTTGACTCCCAGACGTTGGCCCAGGCAGTTTCCAGGGCGAACTCGGTGTCTGGCTTGTTCTCGTCAATCTGCTCAGCGCCGAGGCCCAGGTTGCCCAGGTAACCGATGACGTAGTCCAAGTAATCCTTGGCCTCATCAATTTTCGCTGTGCCGGTCATCGTGTCAGCCCATTCCAGATAGTATTCGCTCATCCAGTCGGTGGGCATCATCCAAGGGCCGCCATCGTAGTAACTGTCGCCCAGGTCGCGGTAGTCCGAACCGTAGCGCTCCTCCTGATCAGCCCGGTAGCGCACCACGCCGCCATAGGCCATCTTGGTCTCGCTAAAGTCCGTCAGGGCCTCTTCTACCTCCAGCAACGTACTGATGACCTCGGTCTTGGTCACAGGCTCGACGTTGAAGGGCGTGACCAGGCCAAGCATGGAGATATCGGCTGAGACGTCGGTGTCAACGATAGCTTGATCGGTGTAATTCTTTTTGACGTCGAGGGCGTGGGCGTAGTAGCCGACGGTCGAACTGTAGAGGCCGGTGACGCCGGTGTAGATGTTGGAAGCGCGGGTGGTGAAGGTGATGGCCGTCGTGTTGTCTCCGGCGGCGGTCATGAACGAGGCCCCGTCGCGCAGCCCAGCGTAGACGTTAGCGTTGGTGTAGAGGAACATGCCCCACTTATCCTCCCAGGCATTCATGGAGAACATCAGCTTCCTGGTCTCATTGTAGTCCAGGCCAGGATGGTCATTGTCCTCAGAACTGACCAACCCCGCCTCCTTCACCAGATCGTCGTAGTCAGTCAGGAACTGGCTGTCACCGGTCTGTTGATAGTGGTACCAGGCACCCCAGGGGATGACGGCTGTCTCGTCAATCTGGGGATTCCACCACTCCGGCTCACCATCCATCGTGTACTTTTGGTACCAGAAGCGATAGTACTTGCCGTCGCTGCCGTAATCGTTGCCGGAGGTGTCTCGTTTGGCGACGTTCCACAGCCAGTCATAGACATCCTCGGCCACATCGTGCAAGCCAACTTTGTCCAGCGTCACCGCACCATAGACAGCGTCGCGTGGCCAGTTGTAGAAATAGGCACCGTTGTAACTACCGGCTCCCATGCCGCCCATCTCTGCGTCGAAGTAGAGGTAGGCGGTCAAGATGCTGCGCTTGAACACGGCGTTGTAGGTAGCATCAGGCGACTCGAAGGTAGTGATGTCATCGAGCAGATCGGTCCAGTAGCTCTCCGTTGTGCTGCGTAGCGCGCCAACGTTGGCCGATACAAACCAGTTGATGGCTTGCTTGATCGTGCTGTCGTACAGGTTCTGGCCGGTGGAGGGCGTCGTCGCGCCGACGATCAGCGCATCAATGGTCCGGCTGCCCGAACCAGACAGCGTGAAGGCTTTGGAGAGATAGCCGGCGTCGGTGATCTGGTAGACTTTGTAGCCATCGGTCGCACCGGTGGTCGTCGTCAGCACCAGGCCAAAGTCTATCGTGCGTGTGCGGCCGCTGCCAGCGTCGCCGGGGTCGTGGAAAAAGAGGGCTTTCTCGCCCGATTGGTAAGATACGCTATCGATGGCGCTCTCGGCTTCGTAGCGGTCGCCGGACGGGGCGGTGAAGCTGCGCTTGACGTAGATCACGTTCCAGTACTTGAGCGTCGGAACGGTGAAGGAGACGTAGTTGCCGTTAGAGTCGCTGCCGGTCGAATAGTCGAGCGACTTGCTGACCCCGTGGTCAATATCGGGCGAGGCGACGTAGACGCCGGAGACACTGACGTCGGGTCCCACGTAGAACTTGACCGACAGATTGGTCTTGGTGATCGGTGTGCTGGCAACGTTCCGCCACAGATTGTCGTTGTTGTTGGTCAAGTTGATCAGGTGAATCACGTCGTAGTCGGCGTTGCGCTTGCTCAGAACCCAGATTGTGTTGGTGATGGCGTCGCCGCTGACCGTCTCGCCGCTGATGCTGATCCATTGCAGGCCGCTGTCGCCGTAGATCAGGTCGGGGTCGAAGAGCAAGTTTTCGTAGGCGGTGATGAAATCGTAGTGATCCCTCATCGCTGCCTGCAATGAACTGCGCATCTGCCTGGCGCTATTTGGGAAATAGGGATGGCCGAGCATCTGATCGCCTTCGCCCATCTCTATGTGGAAAGCGCCCGATGCGGCGAAGGCAGCGTCGGCCAGGCGCACGGAATTCTCGTCAAAGGTGCCCAGCGCCAGGTTGTCCAGGTTGATGTAGCCGCTATCGGCAGCGTCACGCGCCAGTTTGATGGTGTGGTTGCCCGAAGTGAGGTCGGCCACGTAGTAGGCATCGGCCGCCCACGTATCCCAGTTCTCCTGGTCCTGAAACTCGATCTGGGCCTTGTCTACCCCGTCCACGTAAACGCTGCGGGTGTTGGTGTTGCCAGAGTCGTTGGCATAGCGGAAGACGAGGGCATACTTGCCGTCTTCTGGCACGTTTATGCTGAACTGAACGTAGTCGCCCGATTCGCCGAAGCCGTCCACGAAGCCGGTCCCGGTGAAATCAATGTGATCGGTATTGGTGCCGACGTTGTTCAGCGTGGCGCTTTCGGCCTCGTACTTGAGGCTGGTATCCTCGCGGTAAGTGTACAGGTTGTCCAGATTGATGTAGCCACTGTCGCCGGCGTCACGCGCCAGTTTGATGGTGTGGCTACCGCCGGAGAGATTGACGACGTAACGGGCCACGCCCCAGGTGTCCCAATTGGCCAGGTCAGGGAACTGAAGTTGCGTCTTGTCCACACCGTCAACGTAGACACTGCGAGTGCAGGTGCTGCCGGTGTCGTTGGCATAGCGGAAGGCAAGCGCGTAGTCTCCGGCCTCGGGCACGGTGATGCTGAACTGGACGTAGTCGCCTGATTCGCCGTATTGGTCCACGAAACCGGAACCGGTGTAGCCGGTGTGGTTGGTGTTGGTGCCTACATTGTACAGCGTCGCGTCTTCGGCCTCGTAGCGGGTGACGACCGGCTGGTCGTAGTTCACGTAGGCCGCCAAAACAATGGGTTTGCCGGTCTTCTCCCGCACGTCGCGGACGAAGTCGTAGATCTGCTTGTAGGTGGTGCTGTTCTCCCAGATCTCGCTGTAGTAAAAGTCGAGATTGGCATCGTCCACCACATCGTTCACGCCCCAGGCGCCCACGCCGCCATTGACTATGTTGAAGGTGAGGGCTGCGTCGCTGCTGTCGTTGGGAGTCAGGGCGTTGACGTGCTCCTTAGCATTGTTCAGTTCGGCCGAGAAGCTGTTGCCCAGGTCAACCGTGTTGCCCCAGTAGTCGTAGTAGGTCGTGCCCCAATAGTTGCCCATCTGGTCCAGGTGGATGCCGTCGAAGTCAACCGTCTGGATCGCCTCGTCGAACTGGCGGAAGATGTGGTTCTGCCAGTTGGTATTGTTAGGGTTAAAGATCCACAGGTTGGTATTGCTGTCATCGTCGCCAAAATCGAAGTAGATTTGATTGGCGTGGCCAGTGTCGGAAAAGAGACCCCATTGTGGGTTGACGTTGGAAACCTGCTCGTACCCCTGCAAGCCACCGTAGAGCATAAAGTAGGGCATAGCCGCTGCGTTGACGTCGTGCGTTGCGGTGATGAGATCACGAATGGTGCCGTAGGAGATTGGGTTGCCAGCCCAGTCGTACCAGGGGTCGTTGATCGTGCCATTGGTACGCGAGATGACGTTCTCGTGACGCCACATCCAGTCGTAGAACTGGACGGCATTGATGTGATAGTTCTCGGATAGTTCGTCCAGCTTGGCCTCGCTCTGCGCCTGGGTCTGGCTGGACGAGAAGTCGTGGACGTAGCCGTAGCGCGGGTAGCGCGTCCAGTCGCTGGAGACGTCGATGGCGGTCGCATTCTGGTCGGTCGTGCCGGCCTTGACCTCGACGTGGTAGCCTTGGAAGTCGGCGCTGGGCACTGTCCAGGTTAAGGTCCTGGTCGTCGTGACGCCGCTAGAAACGTTCAGTGACTGCGTGGCAGTGTAGACCGCCGTTTCCAGGTGGTCAATGTTGAGATAGAGTGTGCCGTTCCAGCTTGATCCGGTTTGATTGTCGATCTCGACGGTGACGGTTGCCACGTCACCCGGGTCGTAGCGCGCCTCGTCGGTGTAGACCCGATCGATCAGGTCACCTGAAGCGGCGACAACAGTTGTTCCACTGCCTGGCACCATAGATGATAGGGTGATCAACGCGATCACGGCGATCAACGTGATCATAAGAATCACACTCAAAACTCGCCATTTCACCTGAATTCCCTCCTGCTTGATTTTACGTCGTCTCTTGGCCGCAATGCGCTCTCCAATGCAATCAAATCCCAGTAAACAAGCAAAGGCACTCTAAATGCTACGTATGTTCCTCCTTCGTCACTCCCGATGCTGAAGCCCAACGCCTGCGCATGTGGGTTTTCAACGTCCGGTGAGGCCCACCAGGCCCGCTGTATTGGCCGGTCGGTATAGTAGCGCACCCGTAGACGGGTCAGCGGGGCCGGATTCTTCGTCAGTGATTCATTCCACTCCGGGTTGGTCACGTCCAGCAGGTTGATCAGGCTGATCGTCTCATAGCCGTCCCCTTCCCGGGTAATGACCCACACTTTGCAGCAGGTGCGCCCGGCATCCGTAATCTGTAAATCATTCCCCTCGACTGCCACCCTCTTGGCCCGTCTCACCGTCGTGTCTTGAGTGCCCTGAGAAAGTACGTTCTCGTAACGCACGGCGAAATCGTAATAGCGGCGGAGGACAGTCGCCAGCCCGTCACTCATTTGACCGTATTTGGGGAAGTACGGATCGGCCAGTATCTTGCCTGGCTCGCCCAGCTCGATGTGGAAGCCGCCGCTGGCGAAGATGACCGCATCAGACAGCAAGACGTTCTGCTCGCGGGTCGGGTCAACGTAGGCGGCCAGGATGACTGGCTTGCCACCGCCCAGATGTTGCGCCTCGATGATCAGTTGATGCAGGTCCTGGAAGAGCGTGTAGGGCGGCCAGACCTCGATGTACACCACATCCTCCTCCGACAGGGCGACGGTCTCGATGGGCCAGTTGCCGACGGCGTTAAAGATGAGTGTGCCATCGCGTACCACGCGCCTGGTCGCGTTGATGAAGGCTGCTAGGGTGTCGGCCAGATCGAGCCGGTTACCCTGGGTGTCGAAGCCGACCTTGGGATCGCCGTACTGGTCCAGGTGAATTCCGTCAAAGGCCATCTTTCCGAGAACCTCGGCGAACTGGCCCAGCAAGTGCTCGGTCCAGGACGAGCCGGGAGCCGGGTTCATAATCATCAAAAAATCGTCGCCAAACGGGATGGGCTGGCCTTCAACGTCTAACAGCCCCCAGTCGGGGTGTTGTTGGAAGAAGGGCACCGAAGCGGCATAGACGGCGGTATAGGGCATAGCGGCAATGCCCCGCGCGTGGGCGGCGTCGATCAACTTCTTGACCGTCGCCAGCGAGAGCCGTCGCCCCAGAGGATCGTCGAAGACATCAGCGGGCGGCAGCAGTTGCTCGTGGCGGTACATCCAGTCGTAGAACTGTAGCCCGTTGATGTGGTACTTTGTCAGCCAGAGCATCGTCCGGTCAAAATCGGCGCGGTCAGGGCCAAAGTCAGTCAGGAAGCCATAACGTGGCGCCTGAGCCCAGTGCTCCAGGACGTCGAAGGCGGTGGAGGCTGTCGCGAGCACCTGGCCGGCTCCATCTAACACTTGCAGATCAACACCATAGCCGCGTGGCGTAACCACTGGTGGCATCCAGGTCAACTCTGCCGTCACCGTTTCTCCTGCAACCAGGTGTACTACTTGCGCCAGCCGTGCAACCTCGTCGGACAGGAAGGCGATGGAGACGACGACGTGCACGTCGGCCTCGGTCTGACCGACCAGATTGACATTGAGTCGCACAGCCTCGCCAGGCTGATAGAAGGCTTTGGCCGGGCAGATGTCCACCAACATACGGCTATCCCTTCAATCCACCGCGAGCGATACCCCGGATAAAGTGACGCTGGAACAGAACAAAGACCGTCACCACTGGGATAAGGCCCACGATGGAGACAGCGAAAACCTGGCCCCATTGGGTCAGATGCTGGTTCTGGAAGAGGGCGATAGCGATGGGTAGAGTGCGACGTGTTGTTTCCTTAATAGCCACGTGAGCCCATGGGAACTCATCCCAACTATATAGGAAGGTGAAGATGGCAACCGTTGCCAGTCCTGGACGTGATAGAGGGAGAATAATGCGCCAGAATATCGTCCACGGACCACCACCATCAATGCGCACCGCGTCCTCCAGTTCACTCGGAATGCTCTCGAAGAAACCGCGCAAGAGAAAGGTCTGCATGGACAGATTCATCGTGACGTAAACGATCACTAACCCGGCATGGTTGTTCAGCAGCTTTAGCGATTTGGCGACCAGGAACTGGGGGATGATCAACGTCACCGGTGGGATCATCATCCCCATCAGAAACATATAGAACAACAATTCTTTGCCCGGAAACTCCAGCCGGCCGAAAGCGTATGCCAGCAACGACGAGACCAGGACGGTAGATATTGTGGTCAACACGGCGACGACCAGACTGTTCAGGAAGTACAGGAAGAACATATCCTTGCTGAGTGCCTGAACGTAATTGTTGAGCGTGACCTGGCGGGGGATGAGGCGCGGTGGGTACTCGAAGGTGTATTGCTGAGGCTTCAATGAGGTGGAGATCATAAACAAGAAAGGCACGGCGACGATGACCAGCCCACCGATGAGCAACCCGTAGGTCAAGACCTGATGAACCCACTTTCGCTCTGATGGAAGGAACATCGGTCAGTACTCCACGCGCTGGCGCAACAGACGGAGTTGAACAATGCTGATGACAAAGACGAGGACGGTCAGCAAGTAACTGATAGCCGCACCGCCGCCGAAGTTGAGCCGGTCGAAAGTCTCTTTGTACATCAGCGTCAGCACGAAGTGAGTCAGGTCTAATGGCCGGCCACCGTCGGTGATCAGCAGGCCGGAGATGTAGACGTTGAGGCCGCCGATGACCAGCACGACCAGGAGGAAGACCAGCGTAGGCCGCAGGAGCGGCAGCGTGATGTGCCGAAAGCGGTGCCAGGCGTCAGCGCCGTCTACGGCCGCCACTTCGAGCAACTCGGTCGGGATCGCCTGTAGGGCAGCCAGCAAGATGATCGCCGACCAGCCAACCCCCTTCCAGATGCCCAGCAGATTGATGGGTGCCATCACCAAGATTGGGTCGGCCAGCCAGCGAATTGGCGCGTCCACCAACTGCAGCACGTCGCGCAACAGGTAGTTGATCAGCCCTGCCTGGCTGTTGAACAAGTATTCGAAGATGAGGGTCACAACGACCCACGACGTGATGACCGGCAAGTAGTAGGCGACGCGGAAAAAGGTTTTGCCTCTTATCTTCTGATCCAAAAGGATGGCGACGACGAGTGCCAGGATCATCTGACCGGGTACGGTGATCGCTGTATAGGCCAGTGTGTTGAGCACAGCCCGGCGGAAGATAGAGTTGGCCAGGAGCGTCTCGTAGTTATCCAGTCCCACGAACTCGCTCTTCATTGGTTTGATGACGTTCCAGTCGTAGAAGCTGATGCGTAGTGAGTATAGCATCGGGTAGATAACGAAGAGAACAAACAGAACCAGCCCGGGGATCAAGAAGAGATAGGCCGTCCGGGCGCGGCAGATTCGTCGGAGCAGAACCAGACTGCGCGCTGGAAGTGATAGTTGGGGTTCCAGCTTGATTCGCTTCTCAGTCAGAGTCGCCATCAGGCGCAATCCTTTTGCAGGAGAGGCCGTCCGGGGCAGTGTGCCCCGGACGGCGCACCCTTTCAACTGCGTTGGCTATTGGGCCAACAGCGCGTTGATCTCTTGCGCGGCCTGATCCAGTGCCTCCTGGACGGTTTGCTCACCACGCAGCATTCGCTGGTAGGCGTTGTTGATCGCCCCGTCCATGTCGCCCCACTTCGGGTGCGGCACCCGGGCCTGGGCCGTCTTGAGTTGCTCCAGAAAGACGCCGAAGTACTCGGGGAGGCTCGGCTCACCGATGACTGTGCTGAGGGTGGGGATGACGCCTCGCTCGGCCATCTTCAACTGAGCCTCCTCGGAGAGCAGGAACCGAACCCACTCCATCGCCGCCTCCTTATGCTCGGAACTGTCGAAGACGACGATGTTCTGGCCACCGACAACCGAACTGGTCGTGCTGTCCGGCCCCGTCGGGATGGGGGCAAAGTTCACCTCGAACTCGGGGAAATCGGCCTTGTAGATGTCCACCATCCAGGGACCGTCAATGATCATCGCGTACAGGCCCGTGGCGTGGCCGTCCGAAGTGCCGACGCCGCCACCAAGCAGGTTGGGCGACAGGCATCCCTCACTATACATATCTACGAGCATCTGGAAAGCAGCCACGCTCTCCGGTCCGTTGACGTAGCCCTCGGCCGTGGTGATGTCGTCGTCAACGACCTTGCCGCCCATCGCGTAGAAGACGGGGGCCGGTGCCCAGAAGTAGGTGCCGCCCATGGCGTACCCGTATTGCTCCTCGCCCTTGGAAAGGGCACAGGCGACGTCTTTGAACTCTTCGAGCGTTGCAGGTGGGGCCGTGATGCCGGCCTCGTCGAAGAGCGCCTTGTTCCACAGCAACACCTGCGTGTTGGTGTCCTGCGGAAGGCCGTAGTAATGGCCCTTCCAGTGGTTGGTCGCCAAGGGGCCAGGGAAGGTCTTGGCTGCGATCCCGTCGAAATCCGGCATCGCCTCATCCAACGCAGCCAGTGCTTCCATCTCGGCCAGTTCCGGCACCCAGATGATGTCCAGGCGGGCCGTGTCTGGGCCTTCGCCGCCGGCCAGGCTGGTCAACAGAGCCGATTTGAAATCGTCGTAGGCGTAGCGCGTCATCTCGATGTGGACGTCGGGGTGCTCGGCCTCGAATGTGGCGATGACTTCTTCCATCGCCTCCACCTCGGCATCGCTCATCGTGTGCCAGTAGGTGACTGTTACCGCTTCTGGAGCTTCCGTCGTCGGCGGGGCTTCGGTCGGTTCCTCGGTCGGTTCCTCCGTTGCCGCAGGAACCTCGGTGGGCTCCGGCGTACCTGTGGGCGTCGGGGCGCAAGCCGCCAGAACCAGTCCCAGAATCAGCAGCTCGCTCAGCAGAGCCATAATCCAGTCTTTGCGCTTCATCTTGCTCCTCCTTAAGAGTGTAATTGTTTTGACTGACCATCGAACTGATGCAAATGCGTGGAAATTAAGGTCACTTCTATTCAATCACCTCCTTTCCCTCCTGGCTTCTATTGACGATGTGTGCTTCCTTCGCTAACCGAACAAACTAACGCCAAAAAAAGAAGGACGGCTCATGTTATTGGAATGCCCAGGTTCACCTCCGGTAC
>CAYPOY010000149.1:0-11549 GCA_964412395.1 uncultured Anaerolineales bacterium
CCCCACTTTCAGCCCTTTTTGCCCCCCCACGTAGGGTTTCTGCTTCGAAAACCCGGGGGTAGCTACCCAGGCTGATGGGCGAAGGTCTACCCAGGCTGATGGGCGAAGGTCTCCCGACCGAGCCCTTTACGCCTCGGTCAGAGACCTTCGGCGAACGAGGACGAGGGGTAACTACCCATACAGAACAGGAATTGCTGCCAGTTGGCAATCCCTGCCCTGAGATGGAAGCGTGAATACTTCTTGCCAGTTTGTTCATTGGCCCTTATAATATCGCCCTGGAAAGACGAACGGAGCAGGTGTGATGACGAAGCGCAGGCGCAAATCACGTAGAAGTGCAAGACAAAGCTCGTCTGCCTCGCTGCAGAACGGATTGAAAGCGTTCAGAAGCGGAGACTACAGCCGGGCGATCGAGATATGGGAGCGGGTGGGCCAGCAGACTTCCAACATGCGGTCTGTGCCTGCCCTGGCTCAGGTGTACTTCCGGCGGGGGCTGATGCGCATGTACGGTCGGTCCCCTGATCCCCGGGCCGGCCTGAGCGATTTGGAGCAGGCGGCCAAGTTGCAGCCGGACGATCCTTGCTACGCCTATCACCTGGGCTTGGCGGCCCATCGTCTGGGCGATCTCGACCGAGCGGTTCGTGCTTACCAGATTGCTCGCAAGGGCCAGGGCAGACTTACGGATCGAGCTGCCTACCCGCTGGCGCTGGCGCTGCTGCAGCGAGGCGAGGAACCGGCCTCCGCCCCGGTGTGGTCGGCGCTGTCGGCTGAAGAGCAGGCAATGTTGAGCCAGGCAGGGACGTTCCGTCGCCGTCCATATACTCTCTCGCCCGACGCACCGCTATTGTGGCGCGGGCTGGCGGCGCTGGACGCCAGCGACCGTGAGCAGGCCCTGGTCGCCCTCGACAGTGTTCTGCGGAATCCAACCGATTCCGTTGAACAGGGAATGGCCCACTATTACCTGGGTGTCCTGGCCGCACAGGACGAGGATTGGGACGAAACTCGCCATCACTGGGACGCTGCCCGTGCGGCTGGCCTGACGGTACCGCGTCTGACGGACAACCTGGGCGAGGCCTACCACCGGCTGGCCGAAGGGCGACTGGTGGAGGGAGATGCAGAAGGTGCGCTGACTGCCGCGACAGAAGCGCTGCGCCACAAGCCAGGCGACAAGAGGCTCAACGAGCTTCTCTCTCAAGCACACCAGCGGTTGGCCTACGAGGCTGCTTCTGCTGGCCTGTGGTCTGTCGCCCTGGAGCACTGGGAGGCAGCTGATGAGGCAGAGGGGGGGAGCTTCCGGCTGGCCTACAACCTGGCGCTGGCCTACGAACGCACCGAAGAATTCCTCGCCGCTGGTGAGAAATGGCGCGAGGCGTTGCGCCGCCGGCCGCGTCGTGACGACCATCCGGACGCTATTAGCGACGGGCAGGTGGCTCAACTGTGGCGGCGAGCCGCCGAGGCTTACAGTAAGGGCGGCGAGTACGACGAAGCGGTACACGTCTACCGGCAAGCGGTCAAATGGAATCCGGACAACGTGGAGACGCGCCTGGCGTTGGCGGAGGCACTGTTGACCAATGGTCAGGTGCAGGCAGCAGAGAATGAGCTGAATCGTATCCTGGAACGCGATCCGAACAATGTTCCGGCGCTCTTGCGCCAGGGCGAAGTGGTTGCCGCAAAGGGAAGCTGGTGGCAGTGGAACAGCCCTACCTCTTACTGGAAACGAGTGCTGGAGTTGCAGCCGGACAACCCCACCGCTTGCCAATTGCTGGCCGACTTCTACCAGGATCAAGCGGGTTATGATCTCTCCTGGGGTAACTACGCTGGCGCAGTTGAGATGTACCAGCAGGCACTCGAGTACCAACCCAGGAGCAGCCCGATTCTGGCGGCGTTGGGAGGATGCTATCTGAGGATAGGTAAAAAGGCTGTCGCTCAATTCTACATTGAACAGGCACTGACCAGCGCCCCGGCCGACCTGAACGTGTACGACAAGATCATCCACGCCTGGCTGGACGTGGGCAAACCCGATCGGGCATGGGACGTGATGGAAAAAGCGGAAGTCGCTATTGATACCATTCCTTACGAGTTCTATGTGACCCAGGCCTTTTACTGCATCCGCAGCAGCAGCGAATTGGCACACCCCTGGTTGGAGCGCGCCGTCGAGAAGGCTCCGCCCGGCGAACCCGTCCTGGCGATGATCGGTGAGATGGCAGTGACCACCCACGCCTGGGAGATTGCGCAAGAGTACCTGGAGCGGGCGATAACGGCCGGCCAAGAAGTAGGGCAATCCTACCTGATGTTGGGCATCGTAGCCGCTCAAAGCGGCGACCATAGGACGGCCGACAAGCACTGGAGAGAAGCGGAGAGGATCGCCCGCCAGGAGCGCGACGGAGGATTAATGGAGCGGGTGCGCATGGCTCGCCTCTTGTTCAGCGGGCCGCCTGAACTGGCAAGTTTGTTGATGAGCCTCAGGGGCGGACCGTTCGGCGGCCCTCCTTTTTCAGACCCGGCCTATTTCTACGACGAGGACGAGGATGATGATGACGACTTCTTCTGGGACTGAGAGGGAACAGGGACCGGTATCGCGCTCTCGCGAGCGAATGCCCAACCTGACCAGCAGCGATCCCTACGCGGTATTGGGGTTGGTGCGCGGCGCCCCCCCGCGTGAGATCAAGCGCGCCTACTTCGATCTGGTGCGCCAATATCCGCCGGAGGAGCGCCCGGATGCCTTCAAACTGATCCGGGCGGCCTACGAGAAACTGCGCACGGCAGATGTCAAGGCGGAGACCGATCTCTTTTTGTTTCAACCGCCGTCTCTCTGGGAGCCGCGCAAGCGCCAACGCAAGCTCGATCTCGACTTCCATCCGGAAGACATCTGGTCGCTGCTGCAGGAATACGGTGATCTGGGGCGCACGGATTTCAAATCGGACTATAGACCGGTTCAGCTATGAGCGAACGCCGTCAATTGTGGGAGACCCTGGCTGCCTTTCTGGCGCAGCTCGAGCAGAAAACAGCAGTGTTGGACAAAGACGTCCAACTGGGCACCGCGCTGGAAGAGTTGAAGAACGAAGTCCGCAAGCTGGGCAAAGCGCAGTTCAAGGCTAACGCGATGGTCGAAGGTCAGAGCGCCCGGTGGGAGCAGGTCATCGCCGAGGCGCAGGCAGCCCGGGAACAACAGGCCCAACTTGTGGAAAAAATGGCCGAAGAACAGGTGGCCGCGCGGGAGCGCGAGTTGCTGGAAGCGTTCCTGCCGGCGCTGAATGGATTGGAGAGTGCCATCGGCAGCGGCCGGCGTTACCTGGAAATACGCGATAGGGCGGCCAGTGCGTCCAACATCACCCCGGCGCAGGCCATCCTGGTCTCGCCGGCCGACCGGGCCGTGCTGACCGGCTGGCTGGATGGCTTGCGGCTGGTGCACGAGCGGCTGCTGGCGATTCTAGAAGCAGGCGGAGTGACACCTATTCCAACCGTGGGCCATCCCTTCGACCCCTATTTGCACGTCGCTGTCGGCACCACCAGCGAGGGAGAAGGACCGGCGGGTACCGTCGTAGCAGAAGAGCGGCGCGGATATCGCTGCCCCGCTGGGGTATTGCGCTACGCAGAAGTGATCGTCTACCGGCCATAGTCGGTAGACGCCTACCGGCCATAGCTGGATAATGAAGCTTGAGGTAAGGAAAAAGAATGAGCACAATCGTCGGTATTGACCTGGGTACAACCAACTCGGGCGTCGCCATCGTGCGAAACGGCGCGCCCCAGATGCTCCCCAATGGAGAGGAGCGCATTATTCCTTCAGTGGTGGGCTACTCGACCACGGGCCAGTGGCTGGTCGGTACCCCCGCTCGCAACCAGTACGTCTTCGATCCAGACAACACCGTGCGTTCCATCAAGCGGGAGATGGGCACCGACAAGCGGGTACAACTGGCCGGTCAGCAGTTCAGCCCCCAGGAGATCTCAGCCTTCATCCTGCGCGAGTTGAAGGGTATCGCCGAGCGGGACCTGGGGCAGGCAGTTTCGGACGCGGTCATCACCGTGCCGGCTTATTTCTCCGACGCCGCGCGCCAGGCGACCCACGACGCCGGCCAGATCGCCGGTTTCAACGTGCGCCGGATCATCAACGAGCCCACGTCAGCCGCCCTGGCCTACGGTCTCAACATGGCCGAGGACCAACTGGTGCTGGTCTACGACCTGGGTGGGGGCACCTTCGACGTCTCGCTGGTCGAGTTGATGGCTGGCATCGTCCAAGTCCGCGCCAGTCACGGTAACACCCGGCTGGGAGGGGACGACTTCGACCAGCGGCTGGCCGAACTGGTGGCCGACCGGTTCGAGGAGCAGCACAGCGTTGACTTGCGGGAGGATCGCCGCGCCTGGGCGCGGTTGACCCGCGCGGCCGAGATGGCCAAGATCGAACTCTCGTCACATCCCTTTACGTGGATCAAAGAGGAATACATATCGGAGAAGGCGGGCGTCCCGTTGCACCTGGAGTACGAGGTCAGTCGCCACGAGTTTATAGAGGCGATCAGGGACTTGTTGGATCAGACGTTGGGCTCGGTGAATCAGGTGATGGAGGATGCTCAGGTGACGCCGGAGGAGATCAGCCGCGTGCTCCTGGTAGGCGGCTCCACCCACATCCCGGCTATATGGGAGTTGGTAGCCGATTACCTGGACACCGAGCCACATATGTCCATCAATCCAGAAGAGACGGTGGCGTTGGGGGCCGGTGTGCAGGCTGGCATCATCGCCGGCGAGCCGATAGACGCCATCCTGGTGGACGTGACGCCCCACTCGTTGGGGATCGAGGTGGCTGAAATTCGCATGGGGCGGATCATTCTCGACCGGTACAGCGTCCTCATCCGGCGCAACACCACCATTCCGGTGACCAAGGAGGAGGTCTATTCCACCCTGCACCCGGACCAGGACACGGTCGAAATTGCGGTATACCAGGGGGAAAGCCCGATTGCGTCGGAGAACACGCCGCTGGACAAGTTCCTGATCACCGACCTGGAACCGGAGCATCCCGGCGAGTTGGCCAAGGTCACCGTGCGGTTCGACTTCGACGTGAACGGCATCCTCAAGGTGACGGCGCAGGACCGCTACACAGGGCAGCAGAAGGACATCACGGTGGAGGCCTCCCTGGCCCGTCTGAGCGAGGCCGAGATCATGGAGGCCCAGGCGCGGGTGACTGGGGCAGTTGCGCCTTCGGCGGAGACGACGGTGCTGGTTGAGCGGGCCAGACGGCTTTTGGATAGCGATAGACTTGAGCCGGAGGATCACGCCGAGTTGGAGGAACTGGTCGCCGACGTCCGGGCGGCCCAGGACGCCGGGGATGCATCTCGCGTAGAGGAACTGCTGGAGGAGTTACTGGATATCCTGTTCGACCTGGAGATGGATTGATAGGTCAGTTCGTAGAAATACTTGAGAATCCGGAGCGCTGGCCTTGGACTGGTGTTGAGCTAACATCAACAATCAGGCGATTTGTTCTACTAACCTTGACAATGGGGGCTATTTGATATAATATATGGTGTCAAGGGGTAAGAAGCCAATGCGGTGCCCACACTGTATCTTCTCAATAAGTCGGGGGGTGTTTACAGCAGAGGCGGCTCCCACGCCGCTGGGCTGTGCCCCCCCCTCTAATCCCCCCCATAGGGGGGAGGTGGCGGGTAGATTCTCCCCATAGGGGGGAGGTGGCGGGTAGAGTGCGCTCCCTCCCGACTTTTCGCCGCAGATTGCTGCCCAAAAGCGTTCAACTCAAAACAAAGGAGGTTTCGAATGGGTGCGTTCGGTGAAATCAAAGACGCCATGTCTCAGGCCATTCACGACGGGGATGAAGAGCGGGCTTGGGCTCTGGCCCAGCAGACGCTGGAGGCCAACATCTCGCCCATCCAGGTTTTCAACGAGTGCATCGTGCCCACCCTCAAGGACGTGGGCGAGAAGTTCAGCCGGCTGGAAATCTTCCTGCCAGAGATGATGATGGCTGCCGACGCGGTCAAGGCCATCTTCGGCGTGCTGGAACCGGCCATCAAGGCGCAGAAGTTAAAAGTCCAAACTCCAGGCAAGGTCGTCATCGGCACCGTGGCTGGCGATGTCCACGACATCGGCAAGAACATGGTGGCCAGCCTGCTGGAGGTAAGTCGCTTCGAGGTCATCAACCTCGGATGCGATGTGCCCGTCGACACGTTCCTCAAGACAGCTCGCGAGGAAGAGGCGGATATCATTGCTGTGTCCAGCCTGCTAACCACCTCCCTGCCTTACATGAAAGACCTTCTGGCCATAGTCCAAGAGACCGGTGAGAGTGAAAGGTTCAAGATCATGGTCGGCGGCGGGCCGGTGACGGCCGAGTGGGCTGAGCAGATGGGCGCGGATGGCTACGGCAAGGATGCAGCCGAAGCTGTGGCCGTGGCTCGCCGGCTGGTGGGTGCTTAGAGGAGGACTATTGGGCGCAAAGGATGAAAGAATTCTGAACCTGTCCTTCTGCAACACGTGACAAGGAGAAAGTGATGAACCATGATGGGCTTATTCAACAGTTGACCTCAGCAGTGGCCGAAGGAGATGAGGATGAATCGGCCAGGTTGGCCGAGGAGGCAATTACGGCCGGCATTGAGCCTATGATCTTGATTAAGAAGGGCATACAGCCGGCGATGGACATCGTCGGTAACAATTTTGAAAGTGGGGATGCCTTCCTCCCAGAACTCATTCTGGCGGGCGATGCAGCAAGGGCAGCCCTGGACTATATCATCCCTCAGATCTCAGAGGAGGATCAAGGGACAGTGGAAAAGGGCACCGTGGTTATCGGAACGATGTATGGGGATAACCATGACATCGGAAAGAACATCGTCTCAGCCATCCTGGTGGCCTATGGTTTCAGGGTTGTGGACCTCGGAATCAGCGTACCCCCGAAGGATTTCTTCGAGGCTGCGACGAAGGAAGGCACTGACATAATCGCGGCTTCTACCCTGATCACCACTTCCCTCCCCTACCAGCGGCAGATCATCGAAATTCTGAAGGACACCGGTCAAAGAGACAAGTACTTTGTCATCGTCGGTGGTGGCCCTGTCACACCTGAGTGGACGCGAGAGATCGGCGCTGATGGCTATGGGCGTGACGCTAAGGATGCCGCAAATCTGTGCCAAAGGCTCATGTCCGGAGGCTCAAAGCCGCCTATGGATGAGCCTATCATAGTAGGCGCCCTCAAGCGCTAAGAAGGAAGGAGAACTGTCATGCCAAACAAACCAGATATTGTCCAAGTTCTGGCTCGCACCCAGACAGGTGAGTATTGCACAACAAAAGAATGGGATACCAGGAGGGTTCCTGGCGCCATCCGCAAGATGTTGAAAAAATATGGTATCGCCAAGACCTGTGACACAGAGAATCCATGCAACTTTGATTACGATTTGGCGGACAGATTTTACCAGGCTGGATTTGAACTTGCCCTCGAGCTGGGTTACCACGTCGAGGAGACCCAGAGGATTGTCAGAGTTTCCCGGGAGGAGCTTCTAAACGCGTTGAAGTACGCCAAATCAGAAGTTTTCGTCGGTGAAGGCATAGATGGCACCTTACTAAAGACCCGTACACCTGCCGACCCTTACCCGATGGCAAGTGTATGCTCCCTGGGAATCACCAACTCTGAGGATATCTTCCCGATCCTCACCGAAGGTATTGCCCGCGAAAGGGCAGTGGATATCCTTGAGGCTGGCTCCCTGACGACGATCTTTGGCCACGAAGTTCTTTCAGGAACTCCGTGGGAGACCCTGATGGGCTACGAGCATGCCCGCATACACCGGGAGGCCAGGCGTAAAGCCGGACGCCCCGGCATGGGGGCAATCGGCTGCATCTCGGCGGTGACAGAATATGGCCAGTTTGACGCTTATGGGCTGCCGGGCACGTTCCGAACGACCGACCTGGCTCTAATCCTGTTCCCCGCGGAGTTGAAAATCGACTATCGGACCCTTCACAAGGTTGTTCATACCATCAACTGTGGGGGCATGCTGAAGTGTGATTCACCCGCCATGATCGGGGGAATGGCCGGCCCGCCAGAAGGAGCTTGCATCTCCAGCATCGCCTGCGCCCTGCTGTCGTACGCGATTCTCCAGACCACCGTGGGCGGAGGCGAGATCTACGACGTGCGCTATCTGTCCAACGTCAATCGCGAAGGATTGTGGGCCCTAAGTGTGACCGCTCAGGCGTTATCACGCAACACCCACACCTGTGCCCATATCATCGCCAACCAGGTCTCGGGGCCCGTCACAGCGAGTCTGCTGTACGAAATAGCCGCAGGCGTGGGCGTGATTGCCTCTTGCGGCGCATCCCTCTCAACCGGTCCGCGAAGCGCGGGCGGGAAGCTCAACGACTACATAACCCCGCTCGAATGTCGCTTCGTCGGCGAGGTGTGCCATGCTGCTTCTGGGGTTGAGCCTGAGAAGATGAATGAGATCTGCAAAGCGCTTCTGCCGCTGTACGAGGACAGGCTTAAGGACCCAGATGTTGGGAAACCGTTCCAGGAAGCCTATGATGTTGATAATATGGAACCCATCAGTGAGTGGGAAGACATCTACCGCCAGGTGAAAAGCGAGGTCATAGACCTCGGCATACCACTTGACGAGTTCTGAGAAGGAGAAAGTGCCTGGTATGTCCGGGTAGGGCAGTTCCAGGAATGGTCCGCACGCTATGGGGAGGTCAGAGCGCGACGGTTCGTGGAGTTGAATAGACTTAAAGTCAAGGAGTGAGAACAATGCGCAACGCAGGCCGCTTAATAGATATCCTGGACCGGATGGAGACAGGGCCGGTGACGTTGGAGAAGGACTTTGATATGAAGTTCATCGCCGGTCGCATCAAGCAACTGGTCAAGGAATACGACATTGAATTCGACAGCATCAACCTGGTCAACACCGACGATGCCATGGCTGACCGCTGCTTCGAGGCCGGGCTCCAGTTGGCCGAAGATGCTGGAGTCTACTGCACCTCCAACAGGCGGCGGCTGACCTGGACGCGGCGGGAGATCCTGGACAGCATCAAATGGGCGCCCCCCTCGCTGGTCATCGGGGCTGGGCATGACGCCCACCTGGAGCACCGCCGTGACCCCGAGGACCCGCGCCCGCCCACGGTGATCGGCGGCCCCATCGGCCAGACCTTGCCCGAGGACCTGTTTCTGCCCATCATGCAGAGCTACGTCCAGGAACCCCTCGTGGACACCATCATCAATGGCACCCTGGAGACGGTCTACGGGCGGGACCCCCGGACCAAGTCGCCCTGGGAGATCCTGTGCGGCTGGCACGAGGCCGAGCTTTCGATTAATGCAGCGCGGCGGGCCGGACGGGAGGGCATCGCCATTGGGTGCGTGGAGAACGCAGCCAGCGACATCCCTGAACTTTCGGCCAGCTCTTATGGCGGCTTCCGCACTACCGACTGGCACCATATCGCCATGATCAGCGAGCTCAAGACCAACTACGAATTGCTCAACAAGCTGACCCACCTGGTGCGGACCGACGCCATTGTGCACAGCTTTTACAACCCCATCTACGGTGGGCTGGCTGGCGGCGCAGAGGGTGTGGCCGTAGTCACTGTGGCCGGTATGATCATGCTGCAGATGGCATACATGACTACCACGCACTCTCAGTGTCCCACTCACCCCTTTTATATGAGCGACACCACGCCGGAGATTCTGTGGAGCATCAGCCTCTCCTGCCAGGCGCTGACCCGTAATACACCCTTCATGCTGGACGTGCTCACTTCGCCGGTGGGCGGTCCCTGCACCAAGACGGTGCTCTACGAGTCGGCGGCGGTGGCCACCACGGCTACGGTGTCCGGCGTGGCCCGGCTGATGGGCGTGCGCTCCACGTGCGGCAAGTTCCGCGGCCACTCCTCGGGCCTGGAAGCTCGCTTCAACGGTGAGGTCGGCTACGCCGCGACGGGCATGGGCCGGGAACAGGCCAACGAAATCGTCAAGCAAATCGTGCCCAAATACAAGGATTTGTTGGGCACCGAGCCTAAAGGCAAACGCTTTGATGAAGCCTACGACATGCGTACCCTGCGGCCTACCGACGAGTGGCTCAAGATGTACGACGAGGTCAAGGAGGAGCTGTTCGCTTTGGGCCTGCCATTCAAGTAGTTGGCAGTTCGGAAACTTGTCGCTACCGGTCGACGATGGTCCAGAGGTCGAGTTAGCGGACTCTTGTCCACCGGAGCGGCAGTGGTTCGCCACCGCCGCTGGACAGGACCCCAGAATTGAGGAGATGGTCCTATGAAGTTTGAATATATTCGTGCACAGAGTCTGGAAGATGCACTGCGACTCCTGGCCGAACACGGGCCGGAGGCCCGCGTGCTGGCTGGTGGCACTGACCTACTCCTGGAGATGCGAGGAGGCAAGTCGTCGCCACACTATCTGATAGATATCAGCCGATTGGCTGAACTGCGGGGCATCCGGGTCACCGAAGAAGCGTATGGGGAAGGGCTGGCGATCGGCGCCACGACCACCGTGCGTGAGGTGGAGACCTCTCCTTTGCTGGTGGGCGGCTATCGTGTGTTGGCTCAGGCGGCAGGTACCCTGGGCTCGGTGCAGGTGCGCAATCAGGCCACTATCGGCGGCAATGTATGCCACGCGGCCCCGTCGGCCGATACCGCACCTGCCCTTCTCGTCCTCGATGCTCTGGCGGAGATCGCCGGGCCGGAGGGCCGAGAGAAGGTTCCCCTGGATCAGTTCTTCCAAGGGCCAGGTCAGACTGCCCTCGGCCCTGACTGGATCCTGGTCAGTCTGCACTTGCCACGCCCGGCAGCGGGCACAGGTGGGGCCTATATCAAGCACAGCCTGCGGCGGGCGATGGATCTGGCCTTCGTGGGCGTGGCTGCTTTGGTATCGGTGGCGGATGGGAGCCTGGAAAAGGTGCGCATCGCCTTGGGCGCAGTGGCCCCGACGCCTATGCGGGCCCGTCAGGCCGAGGAGGCGCTGTTGGCTTGCGGAGACCTCAGCCCGGCGACCATCGCCGAGGCGGCGCGGGTGGCGGCCGAAGAAGCCCGACCCATTGACGACATCCGCTCAGCAGCCTGGTACCGTCGCCGGATGGTGGAGGTAGAAACGCGGCGGGCGTTGGCCCGAGTGGCAGAAGCCATAGAGGGACAAGCATGACGCACTCGATCGAACTTGTGATCAATGGAAAAGATTATCGCCTGGCGGTCGAACCGGAGGAACTCCTGGTGGATGTGCTGCGTGAGCGACTGGGGCTGACCGGCACAAAGCAGGGCTGTGGCACCGGCGACTGCGGCGCGTGCACGATCCTGATGGACGGTCAAGCCGTCAACTCCTGCCTGGTGTTGGCCGTGGCCGCCGACGGGGCCCGGATCACCACCATTGAGGGGTTGGCTGCGGACGGCGAGCTGCAACCCCTGCAGCGGGCGTTCGTCGAGCAGGGCGCCGTTCAGTGTGGCTACTGCACTCCGGGCATGATCATGGCCGCCAAGGCCCTCCTGGACGAAAACCCTCACCCCTCGGAGGATGAAATCCGCAACGCGCTGGCCGGCAACATCTGTCGTTGCACGGGCTACGCTCGCATCGTGGCCGCGGTGCAGGC
>CAYPOY010000150.1:0-11546 GCA_964412395.1 uncultured Anaerolineales bacterium
TCTGCCGGGCCAGGTTGGGGCCGATCAGCCCGGCACCCAGCGTCAACACGTTGGCGTCGTTGTGCTCGCGGCTATTGACGGCAGTGGCCTGGTCATAGCACATCGCCGCGCGTACGTCCGGCACCTTGTTGGCTGCCATGCACGAGCCGATGCCCGCGCCATCTACGACGATGCCGCGCCAGGCACGGTCCTGGGCCACCAACTGCGCCACTGCAAAGGCAAAGTCCGGGTAGTCCACCGATGCGGTACTGTCGGTTCCACAGTCCACTACCCCATAACCCAGCTCACCCAGGTAGCTCTTCAGCATCTCCTTTAACTCATACCCGCCGTGGTCGGCTCCGATAGCAACGATCTGCTGGCCTGGAGGGTGGGAGAGCGTGGGGGTGTGGGAGTGTGAGAGTGTGGGAGTATGGGAGAGGGTCACGTGCCGCTCCATCGCCACTTGCCGGGCCAGTGGAGTGATGAGCGCCCCTTGGGGAACGGAGAGTTGGCCCCCGACTGGAACAGCCTGGACGTCCGCTTCCGTCACCAGGGGGCGGGCGGTCACCGGCCGGGAACTTTGTGGCAACCCCAACGTGCGGTAGACCACGCGGCGTACCATCTGGCGAACCTGATCCTCATCCAGCACTCTGGCTTTCCCTCCCATTGCTCGAATCACCAGGCTCAGATTATATCACTATCGGGCGTGGAAGCCAAATGAACGGCGAGCCACATTCGTCCTGGTGCATCGGGGAAGAGCAACTTGAGGAATCCAGTGGCCAGGTGGGCGATTGCCTTTCGGTCGTGGAGGTCATCGCAGTCCACCAGGCGTATGTTCTGGGAAACGTACTCGGCGTACTGAGCCTCGCGCCGCAGCACGTGCAGGATTTTGGAGAAGAAATCCCCCACGAACCTCATCCAAGCACCCGCATCACATTCTCGAGGGTCAACAGATCGAGATTGGCACTCGGCTCCAAAAAGGGACGCACGTCGGCCACCACCCGGTCCCAGGCCAACGTTTGCAGCCGGTCGCGTACCATCTCCCGCCAGTTGCGCTCGGTCAGAGGGGCGCCAGCCCAGTCTGTCTGTCGCAGCGCATTGTTGAGCATGGTCAAGTTGGGCGTGGGCCAGTCGGGATCGCTGAGGTACCACAACAGGTCGTAGATGTCCCTTCCCTTGAGAGGTATTCTTTCATAACGTCTCATACTCCAGCGCCTCGGAGCGCGCCAGAGCCGCCACGAATGCGGCCGCGCGCTGCAGTTTGGGGCTGGAGGCGAGATTGGCCTGGCGCTGTAGTTCGTCCAGGTCCAGGCGGTCCAGGTTTTGCAGGCGCAGTTCCCGCAGGTAGCCCGGCGCATCCCCGCCCGGCTGCAAGTAGACCAGGTCAAGCAGGGCTTTTCCCGGCGAGGCGACGAACGCCCGCTGCCCTGGGCTCAATTCGATCAGCCGATAGCCGTGGAACAGGTCGGTTTTGACGTGGCGGAATTCGTAGACGCCCAGGGGTGTATCCCAGCGGGCGGGTCGCGCCGTCGTGACGCTGGTCGTGACCGGCACGTGCTCTGGGATGAGGCCGTAGTGGGCCAGGGCCGACTGGCAACTGACGTAAGAGGCACGCGCCATACGGTTGGCGACGAGGAACGGATGGGGCTTAACCTTCTGGAAGGGGGGTGCCAGTGCGTACAGGCCACGCCGCAACCGGTAGAGACGCCCGGCCCTTGTCCAGCGCGACAATTGCCGGCGCACGTCGGCAGGATTCACGTCCCCGGCCAGGAAATGGCATATTACTGCAACTCGACTTTATCCATTTGTATTCGACCCCCATATCTGGGTTGAAATTGTAGCACGCACCTATATGCAGGGGGTCAATATTGCTAAAATGGCTCAAAATCGGCCAAAATCAGTGAAAATTGGCCCAAAAACGCCGAAATGGATAAAGTCGAGTGCAACAGACTGTGCCTCTTCACATCACGCATCACGTCCCCGCCGCAGATCCTCCAGGTCAATGTAGCGGCGGATGGTGCCCCCCTCTACCGACCACAACCCGGTGGCGAAACGCTCGATGAAATAGCGGTCGTGGACGACGACCAGCACCGTGCCCTCGAAAGCGGACAGCCCCTGCTCGAAGCGCTCCCGCGAAGGGATGTCCAGGTGGTTGATCGGCTCGTCCAACAACAAAAGGTTGCAGCCAGCGGCCACCAGTTTGGCCAGGGCCAACCGCGCGCGTTCACCAAGGCTGAGGCTGCCCACCGGCACAAAGACGTCGTCGCCGCTGAACAGAAAATAGTGCAGAAAACTCCGCGCCTCGGTCTCGCCCATGAGGGCCACACGGTGTATCTCCTCAAAGGCATTGCTCGCCTCATTCAACCCTTCCTGCTCCTGAGAATAATAACCTACGTGGACATTGGCACCCAGTCGTATCCGCCCGGCCAGTGGCGCCATCTCCCCCACGAGACCACGCAGGAGCGTCGTCTTGCCGCTGCCGTTGGGGCCCACCAGCGCGATGCGCTCGCCCCGCCGCAGGGTCAGGCTCACGCCGGAGAAAAGCGGCTCGTCTCCGTAGCCCAAGGCCAGGTCCTCCAATAGCAGCACGTCCTTGCCGCTGGCCGGCGTCTCGTCAAAGGCCAGTTTCATCTGCCATGTGCGTTTGGGCTTTTCGAGACGCTTCTCCGATTCGAGCAGCCGCTCCAGCCGCCGCTTCTGCACCACCGCTCGCCGGGCCAGCCCCTTGGCAATCTTGCGATAGTGATAATGGGTCGTCTCTCGCTCGATCCCTCGAGCGTGCGCCGCCAACCCCCGGATGTCGGCCCCCATCCGGGCGACGCGCTCCTGTTGGTCCTTGTAGGCCGTCCACTGTTTCCCCCGTGCTCGCTCTCTGGCCTGCCAGTAATCGCTATAGTTGCCAGGGTAGACCGCGACGGTGTGGGTGAGCGGATCAAGTTCCAGGATCGTGTGCACGGTGCGGTCGAGGAGTGCGCGGTCATGGGAGACGACGAGGACAGCGCCGTCGTAGCTGGCTAGAAAGCCTTCCAGCCACTCCAGGGCCTCGATGTCCAGGTGGTTGGTCGGCTCGTCGAGGAGCAGGAACCGAGGGCGGGTCTGCAGCAGGCGGGCTAGGCCGAGGCGGGTCTTTTGCCCACCGCTGAGGATGGCCACCGGCGTGGCCTGGTCCACGGTGTCGAGGCCCACCCCGGCCAGGACGGCGTCAATGTCGTAGGACACCCCGTAGCCGCCAGCGGTCTCGAGGCGGGTCAGCGCGTCGGCGTATTCGTCCATCAGAGGGACCAACCCGTCGTCCTGGGCGACGGCTATCTGCTGGGCTAGTAGTACTATCCGCTGCTCGGCCTCGCGCAAACCCTCTACGGCCTGGCGCATCACGTCGCCAGCGGTTGCCCCCAGCTCAAATTCCAGAGCCTGGGCCAGGTAACCGACGGTCACATCGGCGGGCGAGAAGCGCACGCTACCGCCGTCTGGCTGCTCCTGACCGACGATGATCCGCAGCAGTGTCGTCTTGCCGCAACCGTTGGGACCGACGAGCCCCACCCGCTCGCCAGGGTTGACGACGAAAGAGACGTCCTCCAGGATCACGTCGTCACCGTAGGCTTTGGAGAGATTGCTGACCTGAAGCATAGTTCACCCGATTTCAGCTCCAGATACATCCAGGGTTTTACGCCCAGTACTTTTCAAATGAGCGGCGTCCAGACTTCGGAAGTCTCGGGAGCGCCTTGGACTGACAAGCTTCGAGCTGATTTCAGGCCAATTTCGCTTCGAGAGACACATCTCAAGACTTCCGAAGTCTTATCAGGCACACGCGCAAATGTTACCCCTCCCCCAACCCCTCCCCGAAGCGGGGAGGGGAGACTCCCCCTTCCCTCGCAGGGAAGGGGGGCGGGGGGGTTAGGTCTCCAGTTCCAGGCACACGCGCAGCAGGAAGTACACGGCCCGGTTCTTCGCTGCCTGGTCGCCGGGATTGGGGCCGAAGAGGTCCAGATCGTGATCGGGGGCGGGCTTGAGGATATTGGCGTAGTCGAGGTAAAGATGAACGACGCTCACTGCTCTCTCATTTTCAGCGCCAGACACATCCAGGTGTTTTGCGCCTCATTTTACGCCTCATCAGGCGGCGTTTGCGCCTCATCAGCCTGGTCGCTAAGGTTGGGGCTGAAGAGAGAGAACAATAGATCTCTACGACGCCGGAGCCAGTGACAGGCGGAACATGGGAGCCCGTCTCACCGGCCGTTCGGTCCCCGGAGCAAGAGCAAACAGCGTATCCAGCACGTGCAAGTCGAGTACCGTGTATCCACACACCGGGCAGACCAAGGCCGGAGTGATATCCAGCGTCAAGCCGCTGCTGGCGACTCGAGTTGGTCAACCCGTTGACGCAGCCACAAGTTCACCAACGTCTGGGTGCTCACGCGGCGTTTCCGGGCGATGTGGCGCAGATCTTTCAGCAGTTCTGGCTCAATGCTCACGAATGTACGCCGCGCTGACGGATCGAAGGTCATTTCAACCTCGTAGGTCTGATCTTCATAGTCCGCCAGGCTGTGCGTGTCCCAGAACTCGGCCATCTCTTCTATAGTGCGTGCCCGCGAAATGCTGCTAACCCTTTCGTCTGCCATAGGACTTTCGCTCCTTTGGATCCATGTCACGAGCAGAGATAATGAGTGCCTGAGTGTTCTGCTTGACGATGAAAAACACGACGAGATAGCGACCTTCTTCGGTTTAGCCATAAGCTGCGTACAAGTTCTCGCCTCTTCGATGTCCCTTTTCCACAAATCGAATGTACGGATCGCCAAATAGTACTTCTTCGGTCTCTACGACAAATACATCGTGCTTGTGTAACAGTTTGTCCTCGATCTCTGGTAGCCAGATGACCTTCGTGATTCTCATCTTTGCTCTCACCAATCATGATATGCGAGCAATGGGAAATGTCAAGCCACTACGTGCTCCAGTTCCAGGCACACACGCAGCAGGAAGTACACGGCGCGGTTCTTCGCCGCCTGGTCTGCGGGGTCGGGGCCGAAGAGGTCCAGGTCGTGCTGAATGCGCTGCAGGTCGGCGCGCTTGAGGTCTATATCGTTGCGCTTTGCTGTCCACCCGGAGCAGGTCGCCAGGTAACCGCTCAGCGACTTTCAGTCCCAGCCAAGTCTTCGTCCATCCCTTTGTATCGGTGAATCACTGCCTCAAATCCGTTGCTCAGATTGTCCCGAAAGGCAGCGCTGACTCGGGTGTCGCCGAAAACCTGGAATGAACGGCTGCGGTAGTGCGCGTTCAGGGTGAACATCAGTCGTTGCAGGTCAATGTAATCCTCGATGGAGCCTTCATTCATCGCCAGGAACGGGTAGAGTTTACCATTCAGCATGTGCAAATCCTGATCCCATCCCCGCTCTCGAAAATAGGGCAAATGCTCGTTATAGAGTCGAGTCGTCGGCACAGGTGTGAAGAGCATGGGGATGATGGAACCCACGATTTCGGAGACGAAGAGGATGGTCTTGACTACCTGGTCTATCCTCTCGCCGGGCAGCCCGTAGAGGACAAAGGCGTTGACCTCCAGATTGCGCATCCGAAAGCCAGCCCTTTCGATCATCTTGACGGCCCGGACGAAGTGTTCCAGCCGCACGTGTCGGCGGTTAAGGGTGCGCAGGTATTGGTCGTCAATGCTCTCACAAGGCAGATAGAGCTTCTCGAATCGAGCTGCCTTCATCAAATCAAGCAAACGTTGCGACTGGCTCAGATGGCGGACGTCCAGTCCTTCAGGCGCGTGGAGTCTGAAGGGAAGCTTCTCGTCCAGCAGAAGCTCCAGGACTCTCTGGAAGTTTTGCTCGTGGTCCCAGAGCAAGAAGTCGGCATAGAAGGCAAATTCACGGATGCCGTAGGTCTCATACTGGTGGCGCATCTCGGCCACAATGTCCTCGGCGGGGCGGTAGTGAACGACTTGCCGACCGTTGTTGATGGTGCGCTGGGCACAATAGGCGCAGTTGTAGGGGCAGCCCCGGCCGGGTGTGATGATGGCGTAGGTTGGCGGTGTCCTGTATAGGGATAGGTCGGGCCAGAGGTCGTTGGCTTCCTCGACTTCGCCAGCGACGGCCAGGTCGGCCTGGGTGCGGCTGGCGGCGTGTTCTGGCACCAGGGTGGGGTAGATGCCGCCCAGCAGGATGATGGTCCTATCACCGAAGCGCCGTTTGAGCCTGGCGGTGAGGTCGCGTATTGACTCCCACCAGTAGGTCATGGTGGCCGATATCCAGACCTCATCAGGGGGATGAACGGCGTCGAAGCCCTGCTCGTCCAGCCAGGTCTCAAATTCCGGCCAGGTACGGCCAAAGTGGTACTTGTACAGCTTCAGGCTTTGTCCTGGGTCTGTCGAAGGGCCTGTCTTGAGCGAAGTCGAAGGACTCTCTCCGTCTTTGGCGATGACGTAGGGCTGGATGGGTCGAGTGGGGTCGTCTTGTTCATCGTATGTCTTGCCCACGTTGATGCGGTGCCGGCTTACTTTGCGCCTTTCGTCGGTCTCCATAAAGTCGAACAGCGCCAGCCGCCTATAGCTGTGTTTCCTGAGCAGTGCGCCAATGCGCAGTAAACCATAAGGTTGCGCCCACTGTGCCCAGTACTGCGTGTCGTAGACTGGCGGGTTGATGAGCAGGGCGGTCTTTTGCCGGGGATCACCGGGCAGGTCGCACACATCGAAGCGACGAACGATCTTCGCCATTACAGTTTCTTTTCGAGGCTCTCTTTCAACCCCAGGATGGCGGGCAACTTCTCCCGCTCACTCCAGACGACGACTTCGGGGAAACCGGCCAACTGATCAAACCATTCTGCTCTGTCCGAATACACCGGTACGCATTTGCGGGTCGCTGCCGACCATTTGTCGGTAGGCTTCCAGATCATTGTTGAATCGGGCACGCACTTTGCCGTATAGATAGTTGCGCAACCATTCATTCATCCAGACAGATCATGGCATCGCTGCTCAGGTGAGCCTTGCGCGGCTCCAGCAACCACGAATGATGAAGCGTGGTCATTCGGTCAAGGTGAAGCACAGCTTCATGGATATCGAATGTGGCATCCCGTGGCAGGTAGAAGACAGAACTAAACCGGTACGTGATTGCGCCCCACACAAAGTGGGGATTGGCTTTGTACTCGCCTGTCAATGTATCCTGCAACGAACGTATTGGAGCCACCAGAAAGAATTCGCCCCCTTGCCATGCACGGTCGTAGTAAGGCGATCCGCCAGTGGAGAGAATGACGACGGGCCGTTTCTTGAATTGAGTGATGGCCAGAAACTCGTCGGCACTTGTGTTAGCAACGTCGTCGGGTTGCTCCTTACGCGGGTCGAACCGCCGCACGTCCAACGTTTCGGTCGGACGGTTGGGCCAGAAGCGGGTGACCTGTGGCTTGGTGAAAGCGTAGGGGAAGCAGGCCCACCAGAACTGTCCCCGCTCATAGCGTGCTGCGTCAGACTTGTTCAGAGGCTCGTAGAAGTCAATGACCTTGTACATTCAGTCCTCGTGTGACAGTGTGGCCCGCAGTTCATCAATCTCGACCGCTGGCGCAACTCCCGCGAAATCAGAGATGGAGGTCTCGTCGTCATCCAGCGCACGCAACCCTTCGGCCAGGACATCATCGTACACTGTGGTAGGGCGGACAAACTCATCCGCATCATCCAGGGCGTAGGAACGTAGTGATTCGCGCAGCCGGCGGACAGTGGGTTTCTGGACAGGAATGTACAGTTCGTAGTACTGTGTCCCTGACGGCACGACGGAGAAATCCAGCTTATCGCCCCGCCGTGCGCGTCCCATCGGCTCGGTATGATAGACATATCGGAGCATGTCGGTCGTCTCCTGGTCAGCCCAGACGCGCAGTATCCCGTTGACCAGGGTCTCGATCCCAAAACTCAGCCCGGCGGGAAAGTCCTGTGGGTCGGTTACACGCAACAGCGTGCCCCGGTGGCCCTTGACGTTCACGAACTCCTCACGTTGCAGGTCAAAGCCCAGGCGTGTGCCGATGGTGGGAAGTTCAAAGGCGTAGGGGCCATGCAGGTAGTATTCCCACTGCAACCCTGTCAGGGTGTGCCCGTAACGGCGTTGATGCTCCAAATCAATCAGGTAGAGGAACTTGACGAGCCGGATGGTCGTCGTGTACCCACCTAGTTCCTCGACCTGGTAGACGATGTAGAGAATGAGTTGGCCCAACTGCCTGGCGTCCATCAGCCCCCGCCTTCAAAAGCTATAAATCGGAACATCTGTTCTACATTTTACCACAAGTTTCCGTTTCCCGCCACACTAGTTTGCTTCCGGGCTATCCCAACTCCTCCAAACTCTCCTGAATCTCCCGCAACTCCCTTTCCTTCAGCCCCCATACCTTCGGTGCCAGCGCGTGGTTTCCGGCTACTCTTGGACTTGCCCGAGTCTTCGTTTCGACTCTCCGGCTGCAAGCTCGCCAGCTGCCTCCACCACTTTGCCCACAATAGGGTTAATCAGCACACCGGTGACGGCGCCGGCCAACTGGGGCAGGTGCTTGCCAAACCATTTCTTAACATACTCCATTGTCGTCAGGTCCGGCTTCTCGGCAGTGACTGCTTCCTCCAATTTCTCAACTCGTTCTACAGCGGAGCTCCTCCTGTCCGGCGGGGCCTCAGCTTCGACCCTTTGCTTCAGTTCAGCGAACAGCTTGCGTACCTCAGCCAGGTCGCTTTCAGTCACTTGGACTCTGGCGTGGGACGCGCTGATGGTTTGGACGATGTCTTTGCCCGCCGCGACGTTAGTCGCGCCATCACCGATGGTGATTTCAATATGGTTGTCGCCGACATGCTTGGGCCTCTCACGCTTCTTCATCATTTCACCCTCCTACGGAGATATTCTTTCCAACAGTGACCTTCTCGGCGCCGTCGCCAATTTGAGCCACGATGTTATCACCCATCACCAGGGTGGTCGGCGTGTCCAGGCCAGCAAAGAGATGGTGTAGTGTATCACCTTCGATGTAGAAATGCTCGCCATCTCGCTGCCACGGGATGCCGATGTTGTCTAGCACTCTGTAGATCGGCCGCTCCAAGAGATGCTTCGGCACAAAGCCCAAACTCTCATCAAAAGTAGCGCTCGAAGCGTGCCCGTTGACGCATTTCAAGGTGATGGTGCCATTGAGGGTGAGGACTGCCTCACAATCCCCACACCGGATTTCGTCTCCAACCAACACCAAATTTGTGCTTTCGCAGTGCGTGCACCGATCACATAGCTCGTAGCATTGCTCGCATTCAAAGTGGACAAACGGATTCAGGCGTTTGCTTCCCAAAGCCTGGTAAAGGTCAAGCGGGAGAATGCCCAAACTCGCGCTGGATACGCCTTCCCGCTTCACCTTCAACAATGCGTCAACGATCCTTGCGACGTAGATTCTGCCTTCATCGCTGATCTTCAGGCGACTGATGATAGGCGAAGCACGCACGACGCTTTGTGGTTCTTGCGCCACCCATCCTCGTAGGTCACGGACTAGCTCCGGCAACCGCTTGTGCGCCCAACGACGCACGACAGAAGTGGGCAACGTTTTGGTAAGATAGAGCTTTCCCCTGCGCGCCGTCACGCCCAAGCCGCTCGTCAACCCGTCTTCGATCTCCTCATCGTACAGCGCACCGGGTCTGAGATATCTGCTGTCGCGAGACAGGATCTCCGCCTTGTATTCCTCCAATGCGTCCGAGTCCCCTGAAATTGACTGGCGCACTCTGGTTTGTGGGTCTAGATGAGAGAGCCGCCTGGCTCGTTCCAGGGGAAAATGCTCGTCCAGAAGTTCCTTGGGCAACTTTACCGGGGTCGGCCACACCTTCAGCGCCCTGGACAGAACGCTGATCAGTATATTGTTGATTTTCTTATCCTTGGAAAGGATGACCAGATATCCATCCGCCACACTAAGCCAGACAAAACCGTACCTGGTCTGGTATACATGATCCGGTTCTTCGTTCTCGTTGAGAAACCTATGGATGACTTGGTACTTGTAGCGAATCTCCAATGTGTCATCGAAGCGCTCGTGGTCGCAGATGACAACGTTCCGCAGTGGCTCCTCAGACTCGTACTCTTCAGCCACCACTTGTTCTGGTTCAGTGACTGCTGTCTGTTCCTTCAGTAAGGCAGTCAGCGAGGCCTGTATGTCCTCTGGATTCGTGATGGCTGGCAGATTGGACGGCAGAAGATAGAGTTGAAAGGAGAGTCGTCGGCCGTAACGATATTTCTCGTGGACCCGCTCAACATCTTCCTCCGAGATGGCCAAGTTTTTGTCAATTTCCCCGACGAGCAAGTCGTGACGCATCTTCGCTATCTTGCTCATTCGCTTGTCGTCCGATCTGAGCTTTGACAAGAGCAGTTCTCGAACGGCAAAGGCCGGGACTAGATACAGCTTGCCGAGGTTACTAAGGCGATTCTCCGTTGCCATCGCGTGCCTCCGTTTATCCGCTGCGCATTTCCCAGCGAGTCTATCTCCTCAACTCCTCCAAACTCTCCTGAATCTCCCGCAACTCCGCCTCCTTCAGCTCCCGCACTGTGCCGCCAGCGCGTCACTCTCCGCTTCGACCTCGCGTACCCGGGCCGTATCCCGGTCGCCAGTTTGCTCTACCCTTCAAATCCCAGATCGAATCGCTCAGCCTCGCCGACATCGGCCACGAAGGGGCTGACGCGGACAACCACCCGGGCTTCTGGAGCAACAAAGTACAGGTCTATCAGTGCCTCTGCCAGATCGTGGGCAATTCCCAACGCTTCTCTAACTTCTTCCGGCCTTTGGAGTTGCCATCCAAACGTGCAACTGAACAAACCCTGCACGAATCCTCCCCATCTGGCGTAGCGAATTTGCCCCGGGTTGCTACCCAAGTCACTAGGATGCAGTCGAGAACGATACGGAAAGTCGGGTTCGGTGAGTTGAAGCAAGTGGAGAGCATTGCGGTGCTCCTGAATGCTTCTAACGCCTGAGAGCGCATAGTAAATCCAATCGTATAACTGCATCTGGTGATGTTGCCAATCTCTCAGTTGCCAATAATCTGGGCTGGGATACAGACGCTTATACTGGAGGCCAAACACCTTCACCTCCCTGCCCACAAACAGGTGATCGAAAGGCACCCAATGCTCCACACGTTGGGAGTTCGGCACAATTACCACATTGTAGTGCTCGTTATCGAAGTAGTCCTCAATGGCGCGACTTGTCCAGTATTCGACTTGACGTTCGTTGGGGTAAGTCACCGTAGCTCCTCCAAACTCTCCTGAATCTCCCGCAACTCCGCCTCCTTCAGTCCCCACACCTTCGCCGCAAGCGCGTCAATCTCCGCCTCGATGGCCCGCACCGCGTCCTCATCCTCCTGCGCCGCCACCTCGTGCGCTCGTTGCGACAGCGCCGCCATCGCTCGGTGGGTCGCATCGTTAGTGTCGTAGCGGGGGACACGGATCCGCTCAACGACCTTTGGCGACGCAATGCCACCGCCACCACCCGAGTACGACGAGATAGCAGCAAAGTCGGCTGGGCTGGAATTAAAACAAGCGCAGAAGAAGTGAGCTTCATAAATGATTTTCCTCCCTAGCAAACTGGGGAGAGTGCGTCATTTGAATCGC
>CAYPOY010000151.1:0-11520 GCA_964412395.1 uncultured Anaerolineales bacterium
ATGGAACAGGGCCGCAAGGCCAGGGTCCGATGACCGGGCGCGGCGAGGGGTACTGCTCGCTGGCGCTTCCTCGGTCGGGGCAGGCGTCCTATGGTTACGCAGGGTTGCAGGGCACGCCTGTGTACTCAGGGATGCCAACCGCACGGCCCACGCTCGGAGCCCGCCGACCCAAGAGCAGGAGACCGAGTTTCTCAAGACGCAGGCTGAGTGGTTGAAGGAGCAACTGGACAAATCCAATTATACCTTTCGTCAGGAGGAATGCAAATGAAAATCGTCGTTACAGCCAACGGCGCAGACCTCGACGCGCCGGCCAGCCCTGTCTTCGGGCGCTGTCCAATCTACGTCTTCGTGGACACGGAGACAATGCAGTTTGAGGCCGTGGAGAACCCGGCTATAGCCGCCGCTGGCGGGGCCGGCATCCAGGCGGCTCAGTTCGTCATCGAGCGTGGGGCCCAGGCGGTAGTAACCGGTAACACGGGCCCCAATGCCTTCAATGTCTTCCAGGCCGCCAACGTGCCTGTTTACCTTTTCGGGGGCGGGACGGTGCGGGAGGCGGTTGGGGCGTACAAGGCAGGAAAGCTCCAATCCGTAGGCGGAGCCAACGTCCAGGCTGGTATGGGGATGGGCCGTGGAATGGGCATGGGCCGTGGTATGGGTCGTGGCATGGGTATGGGAATGGGTCGCCGTGCGTGGGGGGCCGTCCCTACGACGCCACCTCCGTCTCCGGCGGCTACGGCTGCTCCTGCTCCTACTCCTTCCCGCGAAGGGGAGATTGCTGCTCTGAAGGATATGGCCGGTGGGTTGCGCAAACAGTTGGCCGAGGTGATGGAGCGACTCGACCGGCTGGAAAAGGAGGAGTAGGATGCGTGTTGCAGTATCGGCAGATGATAACAACGGGCTGAACAGCGTAGTCAGTCCCCATTTCGGGCGTTGCACCTACTACGTTCTCGTGGATCTCGAGGACCGTGAGGTGAAACAGGTCAACACTGTGGCGAATCCTTACTACGATCAACACCAGCCGGGGCAGGTGCCTGGCTTCATCCGTGGCCAGGGGGCCGACGTGATGCTCACCGGCGGGATGGGCAGGCGAGCCCTTGCCCTTTTCGAGCAGTACGGGGTTGAGGCAGTGACCGGTGCATCCGGCACCGTGCGCCATGCCCTGGAAGGCTATCTGGGTGGCGAATTGCGCGGCGCCGAGCCCTGTCGCAAGAGTACTGAACACGGCCACGAAGACGAACCCATCGCGGACGAGTATGAGCAGGGCGAGGTGGGCCGGTTGCGGGAAGAGGCCGGGATGCTGCAACAGCAGTTGGCCGAGGTGATGGAACGGCTGGATAGATTGACAGCCAGTTAGAGACCAGTTTTTCCTGAAAGCCTGGTTTCTGTGGTTTCTTTCAGTCGGAGGAAGATGTTGCTCAAAGTCGTAGGCATCGTCGGATACAAGAACAGTGGCAAGACCACGCTGGCTCACGCGCTGGCCCGCGAGTTAACCAGAAGGGGCCACGAGGTGGCTGTGATCAAGCATCTATCCCACCATCTGGACCTCCCAGGGAAGGATACCGCGATGCTGGGAGAGACTGTCAGCCAGGTAGGGTTTATCTCGCCGCAGGAGTCGGGGGTCTTCTGGAAGAAGCCGCTGAGCCTGGAGAACATCATCCCCTACCTGGAGGCGGACATCATCCTCGTCGAGGGCTTCAAGACGGAGAAGACTTTCCCCAGGGTCGTGTGCCTGCGGGGAGAGCCGGACGACCGGGACCTTTTCGACGGCCTGGCTATCTGCGCCATCTCCCCTCTCCCCGCCTCGGGGGGAGCCGGAGGGGGGTCCAACCCTCCCCCCTCGCAGGGGGGAGCCGGAGGGGGGTCCCGCGTGGAGGGAGTAGACGTTCCCCTCCTGGGCCGGGACGAGGTGGGCAAGGTCGCCGATCTGGTGGAGCAAAAAGCCTTCAAGTTGCCCAACCTCGACTGCGGCGGCTGTGGGCACGAGCGGTGCTACGATATGGCCTGTGAGATCGTCGCTGGAACTGGCAGCGTGGAGGATTGCGTCTCCTTGCAACCGGCTACGGAGGTCAGAATAGATGGGCAGCCAATGCCTATGAATCCCTTTATCTCCAGCATCGTGAGGGGCACGATCCTGGGGCTGCTGTCGCCGCTCAAGGGATTTAAGAAAACGGAGAAGGGGAAGATCGTGATCAATATTTGATCGGTAGCCTGCTTTTCTGGTAGACTCTATCAACCGGAGCATATACCTGATTCTAACGGATTCTGTGGTTGGCTCAAGAAGCCCCACTTCAGGGCAAAAACAAGGCGTTTCTAGGGCGGAGTGCCACAAAAACCGGCCCAAAACAGGTGGCATCCCCCACTGATGTGCTAAAACCACAGAAAACGGTAGAACCAGGCATATACAGGGAGGTTGCGTGGAACGTCAGGAAGAGGTAACTGACTTTGAGCGTATGGTTGCGGAACTGCAGGGACAGATCACCGAACAGGAACGGACGCTCTACTCGGACAAGGTCATTGAGGAGGCCCACAACCCCAGCAACCTGGGCCGCATGCCCAAGCCGGATGCCTACGGGATCGTGCACGGCTGGTGTGGCGATACGATGGAGATTTACCTGCGGCTGAACGGGAGCAGGATAAGAGAGGCCACTTTCATGACCGATGGCTGCGGGCCGAGTGTGGCATGCGGGAGCATGCTCACGCGCTTATTGCAGGGAGTGTCGCTGGAGGAAGCGAGCCAGATCGAGCCGGAAGACCTGATCACCGCCCTGGACGGCCTGCCCGATGAAAGCGTCCACTGCGCCGAACTGACGGTGAGCACACTGCAAGAGGCCATCGCCAACCGGCACGCAGAGGGCAAAGTATGATGCGGGAAGATCGGGTGGTAGCTGAGAGCCGTGTGTGGAAGGATGTGGCTGCGCAGGCCGGTGACCTGGTCCGGCGGGGCTATCACTGAGCGGAGGCTATGATGCTCGTCGTGGGCGAGCACGTGCTGGGCGATCTGGAGCCCCGGTGTGCGCAGATGGCGACTGGCTTCGCGGGCGGCGTGGGCGACACCCAGCAGGAGATGTGCGGAGCATTGAGCGGCGGGGTGCTGGTCATCGGCGGGCTGCTTGGCCGGGGGAGCCTGGACGAGGATGATCGTCCGGCACTCGCCTTCGCTACCCGTTACAGGGAGCGATTCCTGGTGAAACTGGGGGCCACTCAGTGCGCCCGGCTGTGGGAGATGGTCCACGCGCCAGGTGGGCTGGGCTCCTGTGCACTGCTGGTCGAGCGAGCGGCGACGATTCTCCTGGAGTTGCTCGCGGAGGCCGACGGCGTAGGTTTTGCAGATGGGGCGTCTACGCGGGCATGAAATGCATATCGAGATCCTTGGAGCGGAATCGCTAGGAGTACGCGGCCTCTCCTGTGTGGTGGAGATCAAGGACCGCAAGATCGTCATTGACCCCGGATTGGCGCTGGGCTATCACCGCTATGGTCTGCTTCCTCATCCGGCACAGGTGGCGATTGGGGAACAGGTGCGCCGGAAAATCATAGCGGAGTTGAAGGATGCTACCGATGTGGTGATAAGCCACTTTCACGGGGATCATGTTCCTTTGCCGAATGCCAATCCCTATCAGCTTAAAGCCCAGCAGGTGGCCCCTTTCTGCCGAACGGCCCGATTCTGGGCCAAGGGGCTCAAAGGGCTTTCTCACAACATGGTGCGTCGGAGAGAGTCCCTGTGTGAGGTGTTGGGCAGGGACCTTCCAAATGCGGAGGGGCAAAGGGAGGGGCCGTTGGTATTTTCCCCACCGATGCCGCATGGGGAACGGCATGGTAGGCTTGGAATGGTGATGATGACCCGCATCGAGAGCGGGGATGTTGTGTTCGTGCACGCTTCGGACATCCAACTCCTCGATGGCGAGGCCGTATCGTTGATATTGGACTGGCAGCCGGACATCGTGCTGGCTGGAGGGCCACCTCTCTATCTGGAGTGGCTTTCGTCGAAACGGCGGAGGAGGGCCTGGAAGAACGCACAGCGGCTGGCCTGTGGTGTGGATACGCTGATTCTCGATCACCATTTGCTGCGCTGTAAAGAAGGGCTCTCTTGGCTGAGGAGGCTATCGTCCGAGACAGGCCATAGGGTGACTTGTGCCGCAGATTTCATGGAGTGTCCCCGCCGTCTGCTCGAGGCGCGGCGCGTGCAGTTGTACGAAGAGATGCCGGTTCCCCCAGGGTGGCACGCAGCCTACGCTCGTGGAGATGCCGATACCAGCGCGTATCGGGAACTGTTCAACTCGGAATCACGAGGACGCAAAGACGGGAAGGCAAAGCAAGCGAGGAGTTAAAGATGGGAGCGACTGGCTATCTAGCTCGCCTACGGGAATGTGTGGGACACGACCTGCTGCTGGTCCCCGCTGCGGCGGCCTGTATCCGGGACGAAGAGGGGCGTATCCTGCTTCTGCGGCGCAGCGACGGGGACAACCTGTGGAGCTTCCCCGGTGGGGGGATGGAATTGGGCGAACGGGCTGCCGAAGCAGTCGTGCGCGAGGTGCGCGAGGAGATTGGACTGGAGGTCAGGCCGGTGGCGCTGATCGGCGTCTACACCGGCCCGGAGTACATCTTCGCTTATCCCAATGGCGACCAGGTGCAGCCAGTGATCATTTTCTTCGAGTGTCGGGTCGTGGGGGGCGAACTCCGGCCGGATATGCAGGAAATTACAGGGGCGCGCTACTTCGGCCTCGAGGATAAGTTGCCGCCTATGCGTCCCTGCTGCGTCGCCAAGGCCCACGACGCCTTTGCATTTCAAGGTCAGGCGTTCTTTCGTCAGGGGAGGTAAGGATGAGCATGGTATCGGCGCAGGTGAGCATCTATCCGCTGCGGCAGGTCTCGATTGGGCTACCTATCCGCGAGGCAGCGCGCGTTTTCCGCGAGCGCGGCCTGGAGACCCGCACGGGTGCGATGAGCACGTTGGTGTGGGGGGAGGAACAGGCGGTCTTCGCCGCCCTGCAGGAAGCGTTCCACCGGGCCGCTGAGCGCGGGGACACGGTGATGGTGGTCACGCTCTCCAACGCCTGCCCATCGCCCGAAGAGGCGTGATATGAGTTCCGGAGATGTGGCCTTCGACGAGCGGGCCGCAGTGCACTACGAAGCCTGGTACGAGACGCCGGAGGGCCGGCGGGCTGATGAGTTGGAGAAGGCCGTTCTAGGCTGGCTGCTGGTGCAAGAGTGGGGCGGACCTTCCAGTCTGCCGCTTGGACAGGCTAGAAAGCCTGTCTCACCGGGCAGCGTTCTGGAGGTGGGATGTGGCACAGGCCACTTCAGTCGCTGGCTGAGCGACCAGGGGCTGGCGGCGGTGGGATTGGACCTCTCGGTGGCCATGCTTACGGAGGCGCGGGCGTTGGATGGCGTCCCTTTGGTGCGTGGCGATGCCCGGCGGCTCCCCTTCGCCGACGGCGCGTTTGACCTGACGGCGCTCATCACCACGCTAGAGTTCCTGGAGCAGCCCCGGCAGGTACTGGCGGAGGCGCTGCGGGTGGCCCGGCGAGGGGTGCTCTTGGGCGTGCTCAACCGCTGGAGCCTGCTTGGGTTGCAGCGCCGCCTGGCCGGGCTCTTCCGGCCAACGGTCTACGACGCCGCGCACTTTTACGGCGTGGGGGAGTTGAGGCGCTTGCTGCGGTCGGTCGCTGGCGGGAAGGTGCACATCGCGTGGCGCACTACCCTGTTTCCACGCGGGTGGCCGTGGCCGCAGGCTTTTTTGCTCTGGGGTGGTTTCATCGGAATGGCACTGATCGTAGAGGATGGGAAATGATGGATATGCAGAAAATGTGGGTGGACAGCGACCGCTGCACGGGCTGCGGCGCGTGTGTTGACGTATGTCCCAGCGGGGCTATCACTCTGGTGGAGGGCAAGGCGCACATTGACGAAGCGATCTGCACGGGTTGTGCGGCGTGTGTGAATGTATGCCCGGAAAGTGCCATCCAGCCCGTGATCCAGGGCGAACTCGTCCCCGCCCCGGAGCGGCCGGCCCCTACCGTCTACCGGCCCGGCCCGCTGGTGGAGACTGCGGGTGCGGCGGTCGTCGTCGCCGGTGGGGGGCTGTTGATAAAGGCAGCGAGGGTGCTGACGCGGCCGGTGGGCCGCTGGCTGGCGCGGCGGCCTGCGGCGACGAGGCCATTCCTTAGGCAGGCTCAGGACACCACGACGAGGGGCGCGTCGCGGGCCAAGGGTGAGGCAGGCAGAGGTCGCCGGGCACGTCACCGTCGCCGAGGGCGATGAGGGGGGTGGTACGGTGAGGGTAACAAGGTGGGCGCTGGTGGCAACTGCGACGCCCGTATCGGCTAGCACGCCAACTCCCACCCAGGAGGGGCGGGTCATAGCCGTGGAGGCCAAGGGACTGAGCCTCAATTACAGCCAGGAACTCTACCTGGATGAGGAGAAGTTCGCTCGGGAATACGACGCATACTCCGCGGACAAGGCAAGGTATCTGGAAGATATTGTGGAGGGCTTTTCAGAAAAGTTCTTGAAGTCGGCATGGTTTGCCTGTCCATAAATGCGTGTGTGCCACCGAGAGAGAGCGCTCCCACGCCAGAGCGGAGGGCAAGTGCCGAGCCGACATCACTTCCCACAATCGCTGTCACCCCGAGTCCGGTCCCCCCCACGCCGACAACGACTGGAACAGCTATCCCGATCCCCACGCCCGAGCCGACGCCCACCGAGGCCGCTGACAGCGTCACCATCACCATCCTCTACGACAACAACCCTGGAGGCGGCGACGAGCGCCTGGAGACGGCCTGGGGCTTCTCCTGCCTGGTGAAACTCCCCCCGCGTCGGGGGGGCCGGGGGGGGGTGGGGTGTACCTGGTGCTGGGCGGCTTCCACATGGGCGGCGCGAGCAGGAGGCGGGTCGAGCACATCAGTGCTGACCTCCGCGGGTTAGGCGTGCAGAAAGTCGCGCCATGCCACTGTACGGGCGACCGGGCGATAGGAATTTTCGCTGAGGAGTACAGGGAGGATTTCATCCAGGTTGGAGTGGGGTGCGTGATCACCATTAGCCGTAGGACAAGTGGCCAACTTGTCCCACCTGGCTCAGAGGAAGGGAGGTTGGAGTGAGGCTCACAGTACAACACGTGGACGGATTGCGTTTCCTGGCGACGGTAGAACTCCCCCCCGCTTCGGGGGGACTGGGGGGGGTAAGAGGACACGCCGTGGTCGTGGATGCCGCGCCGGAGGATGGGGGCGGGGGCACCGCGCCGAGCGCGCCCCGGTTGTTCGCGGCGGCGCTGGGCGCCTGCATCCTGGAGTTCGTGACCAACTCCTGCCGGCTGCGTGGCATCCCCTTCGAGCGGTTGAGCCTGGAGATGGAGTGCGAGGAACAGGCAAGGCCCCGTCGCGTCGGCGCGATAGAAGCGACGATCCACATCGAGCCGGAGCCGCCCGAAGACGTGAAACGGAGGCTGATTGGAGTGGCTAAGCACGCCACTCTGGTCAACACGCTCGTGCGTCCACCGGAGGTGGTCATCCGGTTCGCAAGGGAATAATTAGGAGGATTTAGTGCCGATCTATGAGTATCGCTGTCGTAACTGTGATGCGAAGTTTGAGGTGCTGGTGCGGGCCGGAGACACTGTCATCTGCCCGCACTGTGGCAGTTCCTCGCTAGACAAGTTGATCTCTGCCCCCTTCGTGTCGAGCGGGCAGACGGCCCGGCAGATGGGACATACCTGCTGTGGTCGGGAAGAGCGCTGCGCTACGCCTCCTTGCTCTGGAGAGGGCGAGTGCTGGCGCAGGTGATGAGAGGAGGTGAGTGAAATGGGTCGAGGTCGTGGAACAGGCGGTGGTCGCGGCGGCGGCGCGGGCCGTGGAGGTGGTCGCGGGCCGGGCCGGATGGGCGGCCCCAAGGCCGCCGGGCCGAGCGGCGCCTGCATCTGCCCCAGTTGCGGGTACCGGGAGCCGCACGTCGTCGGGCAGCCTTGCTATCAGAAGAAGTGCCCGCAGTGCGGCACGCAGATGGTCCGCGAATAACGAATCGGTGAGCGGTGCCCAGCAGCGTGTCTGCTGGGCACCACGTATCCCTGTGCGTGCTTGACAAGAAGTTCGGAGCGGGTACAATGGCAAGCGGCCATGCAATGGAAGAAGACGTAAACCGAGTGCGCACAGCTTCTGGCAGAGATTGGGGCACCTGGGCATTGCTCCTGGGCATCCTGGCCCTTGCCCTTTTCCTGCGCATGGGCTGGCCGACACTGGCCGAGTTCAAGCGGGACGAAGCGACGGTAGCCCGGCGTGCTCTGGCCATCGCCTACGAGGGAGACCGGCCGGCCGCGGGTGTGGGATCTTCCTTCGGGACGGCCAATCTGCCGCTTACCCTCTACCTGACGGCTATCCCCCTACGCTTGTGGCAAGACCCGGTGGCAGCAGTTCTCTTCGTTGGCCTGCTCAACGGGCTGGCCGTGCTGGCCTGCTACGCCCTGGGGAGTATATTTCTTCGTCCAAATCTCGTCAAGTGCTCGTCTTCTCTGAACCCTTACTCCGGCCGGGCCGTGGGATTGGTGGCTGCCTTTCTCTTTGCCGTCAACCCCTGGGCTGTAATCTACGGGCGGAAGATCTGGTGCCGAACACTGCCCCTGGTCACGTTGGGCTTCTTTGCTGCCGTCTTCGCTACCTTCGTCCGCAAGCGGTCCTGGGCGCTGGTTGGCGCCTTTGTCGGCCTGGCTGCCCTCGTCGGCCTGCAACTGGAAGGAATTGCCTTCATCCCACTGCTGTTTATCCTGATTCTCCTCTACCGGAAGCAGGTAGTCCTTCGGCAGGCTCAGGGCAGGCTTCTTAGGCCGCTACTGGTAGGGTTATTTCTTTTCGTGCTAGCTGTCTCTCCCTATGTAATTCACGATGCGCTCCATGGCTGGCCCAGCCTGCGGGACTTTTTGCACTTTGCGAGCGGGGAGGCGCATTTTTCCTGGGATGCGCTGCGTTATGCCTTTTTTCTCACGGGTAGCGAAGGGATCCACGGGATGGCTGGGGCTCTCTACCCGGAATACCTGGCGGGTCTGCCGAACCTGTGGTGGCTCAACTGGTTGATGATGGGACTCCTGGCCCTGGCGCTCCTCTACGGGCTGGTCCAGGTTGTTTGGGGGCCGGAGGAACGCCGCCGTCCCCTTGCTCTGCTCCTCCTTTGGTTTGCCGTTCCTGTCGCCCTGCAGAGCCGGCCCACCGCGCCTGTCTACCCTCACTATTCCGTCCTGCTCTACCCGGTCCAGTTCCTCCTCATCGCGATAATGCTGGTTGACGGGTTACTACTGGCTCGTCGTTTGTTCATCGTTCATTGTTCATTGGGTTCATTGGTCGTGGCCCTGTTGCTGTGGGGGGGCTGGCAGGTCGCCGTGGTGGGCCGGCTCTTTATCTTTATGGACCAGCATCCCACCACAGGTGGCTACGGGATTCCTCTTAAATACCCCCGGGCGGCGGCCCAGGAAGCGCGGCGGCTGGCCGGCCCGTCCGAGGTCATCGTTCTGAGCGTGGGGGTGGATCCTGCTGTGCACGAGACGCCGTCGGTCTTCGAAGCGTTGCTCTTCGGCCATCCCCACCGCTTCGCCGATGGACGCTGGGCACTGCCGGTGCCGGATAGCTCCAGGGTCGTTTACCTGGTGGGGCCGGTGGAAGAGGGCCTCCTGGCTCTCCGGCCGGTCCTGGAGCGGCTGGAGGCAATGGAGTACGTGCGGCCCGGCCCGGTCATCGCGCTGCCCGACGGATGGTACTATCAGCTCTTCTACCGGGACGGACCGGACCGGGAGGATGTCCTGGCTGGGCTGACGCGCTTTTCCGAGGCGATTCCCTTCGCCAACGGCACAGCCTTCCTGGGCTATAGGATGGCAGAGGCAGTACCAGCCGGCGGAATGCAGGAGGTTTGGTTGGCCTGGTGGGTCCGCTCGCTCCCGTCCCCCGGGACTAACTATCACTTCTTCACTCACTTGCTGGACGAGGAGGGGGCGCTGCGCAGCCAGCACGATGGGACTGGATTCCCTACCGCTTCCTGGCGGGCCGGTGACCTGGTATTGGGCCACTTCTCCATCCCTGTCCCTCCCGATTTACCGCCAGGGCGCTACCAGGTGTGGGCTGGTCTGTACACCTACCCGGGTGTGGTCAATGTGCCAGTTCTGGACGTGGCTGGCAACCCGGCTGGAGATATGGTGGCGCTGGGAGAGATGGAAGTAGTACGCTAGTCGAGAACACGACCAGGTCATTCAAGTCATTCCGGGGTGAAGCCAATGAAACTTACCTGTTTGGTAGATAACGCTGTCCAGCCCCACTCCGCCTCCTGGGGAGAGCACGGTCTGGCCTTTCTGATCGAGTCGGAGGAGGGGTGGTTGCTTTTCGATACCGGTGCCAGTGGTGCGGTGCTCCTGCACAACCTGGAGGTGGCGGAGGTTGCCCCCAGGAGCATCTCCGCCCTGGTGCTCAGCCATTCCCACTGGGATCATACCGGTGGGCTGTCTGCCCTGCTGGAGCGGGTGCCCGGCCTGCCCATATATGCCCATCCCGACCTTGTGCGAGAGCGGTTCTCACGGCGGGGTGGGGAGGTGCAGGCGAAGGGTCTGCCATTGGCTCTGGAGGCCCTGCGCCAGCAAGCCGACCTGCGTCTGAGTGCCGCGCCGCAGGAGGTTCTGCCCGGCATCTGGACCACCGGCGAAATCTCCGAGCGGCCCGAGCCAGAGGGGCGCAGTCCCCACCACTTCGTGCGCGATGGAGAGGGCTGGGCTCCCGATCCCTACCGTGACGATATGTCACTGGTCCTGGAGGGCTCTCAGGGGCTGGTGTTGATCTGCGGCTGCTGCCACGCCGGCCTGCTCAACACGCTGTTGCACGTGCGGCGGGCCTTTGGACGTGACCCGGTGGCGGTGCTGGGGGGGACGCACCTGATCAGCGCCGATGAGCGGCACTTACGCCGATTGGTGGAGGTGCTACGGCGGCTGGGTCCGCCAGCCTTGTACCTCAATCATTGCACGGGCCAGGCGGCCTACGTGGTCCTGGCACAGGCCTTTGGAGACCGGGTGGCTCCCTGCCCGGCAGGGACCGTCCTGGAGTTCTGAGCTTGCGGTCCCCTTTTCCACGCTCATCTCTTTGCTGGGCAGGAGAACTCCGGCAAGCTGGTCACATTGGTCAAGCAGCAAGGCCCGCCTGCGGGCGCTGGACACGGGGGCGGCGCTGGTGTTGGTGGACGGGCCACCGGGGATTGGTGGCGATCAACAAGGCGGACCTGAACCTGGCTCGGTCTGAGGAAATCGTCACTTTCTGCGTGGAACGGGGCGTTGAAGTCGTGGGGCAGATCCCCTATGACACCGTCGTGACGGAGGCGATGGTGCAAGGTCGGCCGGTGACAGGGTACACGGATGGGCCGTGACGGAGGCGCTGCGAGGCGTGTGGGGAAGGGTTAAGGCCTGTCTCGGGTTAGCGTTCGGCTCGTTCGCCGAAGGTCTCTGACCGAGGCGCAAAGGGCTCGGTCGGGAGACCTTCGCCCAACAGGGGGCTTGGTCGGGAGACCTTCGCCCAACAG
>CAYPOY010000152.1:0-11467 GCA_964412395.1 uncultured Anaerolineales bacterium
GCGTGGACGAACTGCGGGTGGTGTGGCCCGGCGGCCTGACGCAGGTGCTGAACAATGTGACGGCCGACCAGCGGCTCACCATCGTGGAGGGCGAGACGCCGGCGACACTCACCCCAACACCGACTGACACGCTCACCCCAACGCCGACCGGCACATCCACTCCGACACCGACTGACACGCCCACTCCGACACCGACTGACACGCCCACTCCGACACCGACCGACACTCCTACCCCAACACCGACTGACACGCCCACCCCAACACCGACTGACACCCCTATCCCACCCCCGGAGATCATCGTGGACAATCTGGACCCCGAGTTCTCGACGGAAGGGAACTGGAGGACCTACAGTGATGCTGGCTTACTCCAGTATGGCAGCGACTTTGCCTATACTCGACCGGGCAGTGGGACCAATCGGGCTATCTTTGGGCCGAACATCCCGACCTCTGGCGATTATGAGGTCTTCGTCTGGTGGGTCAGGTGTTGGGTCTGCGCCACCGATGCGCCGTACACTGTCAACCACGCGGATGGTTCGACGACCGTCCTGGTGGACTTGAGCGACAGGGAGAGAGCCGGTCACTGGAACAGTCTGGGGGTGTTCACCTTCGACGCCGGCACATCAGGCAGCATTGTGCTAACAAACGACGCCGACGCCCGCGTGGTGGCCGACGCCGTCCGTTTGGTACCACAATGACAACCGCCTATGGAGCACCCGACTATTGGGCTGATTAGCAGTACGTCGGTTAGTTAATCAACACGTCGTACTCGCCGGACTATGGCCTGCATACTGCCTACTACGCACCAACAGACATGCTGTTGCTATGCCGTGCTGATAGCTACCGGTGAGCTGTGGACAGCGCCGCCTGGTGGGCGGCCTGCGGCCGCCCACCAGGCGGGTACAGCGTGCACCGTTGTCCCCATTGTCCACAGTCCCTACGATGATCCTGCCACAGGGGTAGGCTCACTCTAGAGCGTCGGATGGGTCCAATCTGTCCTGCCAGCGAGAGATGGCGGAGGCGACCCTCGGTTGGCCAGAGCATCTCGTCAAGGGCGTTCGTCTGAGGAGGCACTGGCGGAGTACCAGTAATTGTTGGCCCTGGTGAACGCCATTGGGCGGCGAGCGCAGTGGCCGCAGGACTATGAGGTGCAAAATGAGTGGTTTATTTAAGTGGATCGTTGGCCTATTGGGTGCTGTGTGCATCGTCGGCCTGGCTGCCGGCGCACCGCTTGCGTTTGAATCAACATCCGCGTCCAGGATGTCCGATGCCGTCGCGCCCTACTTTGTCGAAGCGGCCTATCCGATGTGGTACGGTTCTGTCTACCCGCCTGAAAGCATCCCCCTCGATTACGTTCAGCAGGTCGGCCATGTGTTCATTCTGCCAGGCGCGGATGGTGCGCTGGTGGTTCCCGGCGGTTTTGTGATGCCCCAGTTGATTGAGCGCGTTCATGCCGCGAATAAGAAGATCCTCGTCGGCGTAGGCGGAGAAGGTAGCCACGACGAATTTGCCTCAATGGTGGCTGACCCTACCGACCGGGCGACCTTCGTCCAAAATCTGACGGACTTTGTCGTCGGACAAGGCTACGATGGCGTGGAAATCGACTGGGAGTTCCCTCACACGGACACTGACCGCGAGAATCTGAACGCCCTTATGACTGAGTTGAGGGCAAGCCTTGACACCACGGGCCAGGATCTCCAACTCAACATTTGTGTTTCTGCCGGTGCATCGTTCGGTCGGTGGATCGACGTTGAGACCATCACGCCGCTGGTGGATTATTATCTGGTCATGACCTACAGCTTTCACGGCGGATGGAGCACACAATCTGGACACAATGCCCCTCTGTATTCGCCTCCTCCTGAAGTTAACGATCCAGGTAGCGTAGATGAGGGTATCCGCTATTGGGCAGAGACGCGCGGCGTGCCCCAGTCACAAATTGTACTGGGGTTGGCTTTTTACGGCATCTCATTTGACAGCGAGGATCTCTATCAGCCTTTTACGTCTTTCGGGCAGGCGCACTATAGTGACATTCAACCGCTTATCGGCAATGGATACACGCGCCACTGGGACAACACTTGCCAGGTGCCTTATCTGACCCAGGATGATGGCCCGGTGCTCTGGAGCTACGACGACCCACAATCCATTGGCCTCAAGTGCGACTATGTTATCGAGAACGATTTGGCCGGGGTTGTGATCTGGGAAGTGACCGGAGACCTCATTGACGGTCAACATGAACTCTTGAAAGTAGTCGCAGACAAGTTGATGCTGAACTTGTCGCCTCGCGCATACTTGCCAATAGTCCAGAAATAGGGGTGGGCATTGCTCCCGTAGCTCGTCTTTGGGGCGTGGAACCTTTGGACGCGCCCGGGCGTCTATATGGTGGAGACACTTCCCTGGGGAGACGTCCGTTTTCGCTTGCCAGTTCGGCAGTACAGCAAACACAATTCGAGTGGAGGTGAGTAAATGAGAAGCCGAATACGCAGTCTCGTCCTCGTTGCGTTGATCGCGCTTTGCTTCGGCGCACAGGCGATCCCGGCGACTGCGCAAAGCGCCTGGTATGCCGAGTACTTTGCCAACCGGGACCTCTCCGGCGCACCGGCCCTCACCCGCTACGACGACACGCTGCACTTCGAGTGGGGCACCGGCAGCCCCGGCAACAGTATCCCCGCCGATAACTTCTCCACCCGCTGGACCCGCGATGCGTGGTTCGAGACCGGCACCTATCGCTTCTCCTACCGCTCCGACGACGGCATCCGCATCTGGGTAGGGGACACGCTCGTCGTGGACGACTGGCGCGACCGCCAGGCGACCTGGTCCTTCGTGGACCACGTCATCTCCCAGGGCACCCACCGCGTGCGCGTCGAGTACTACGAGCACACCGGCGGTGCGGCCATCCAGGTGGAATGGGAGCGGGTCAGCGGCGGCGACACCTGGCGGGCCGAGTACTTCGACAACCGCGATCTCTCAGGCACGTCGGTCCTGGTGCGCTACGACCCGGCCATTGACTTCGACTGGGGTACCGGTGGCCCCGACTCTGCCGTCCCGGCCGACAACTTCTCCGTGCGCTGGACGCGCAGCCTGGGCTTCACCCCCGGCACCTACCGCTTCTACGCCAGTTGTGACGACGGCGTGCGCGTCACCGTGGACGGCAACCGCATCGTGGACGCCTGGGACGACCAGAAACTGCCCAACACCTTCTGGGGCGACGTCACCCTCGGCAGTGGGCAGCACGCCGTCGTCGTCGAGTACTACGAGCACGGCGGCGAGGCCAGCGCCCACGTGTGGTGGAACCTGCTGCATACCTTCGGCGGCTGGGAGGGCCGCTACTACGCCAATGCCGAACTGCGCGGCGGCCCGGCGCTGATCCGCGACGACGCCGAGATCAACTTCGACTGGAGCGAGGGCGCTCCCGCCGATTGGATGCCAAGCGACAACTTCTCCGTCGTCTGGACGCGCAACGTCTACTTCACCTCTGGCTACTACTGTTTCAACGTCCGCTCCGACGACGGTGTGCGCGTCTGGCTCGACGGGGCGCTGGTGATGGACTTCTGGCAGCCGATGGACTACGAGTGGCACTACGTAGACGGTACCTACCTGGAGGGCACTCACGCCCTCAAGGTAGAGTACTTTGAGCGCACCGGTGGCGCCCGCGTCCGCTTCTGGTGGGAGCGGAGCGGCACTCCCGCGCCTCCCTCTGAGCCTGCCCCCGCCCCTGCGCCGGTGTCTACCCCGGACCCCGGCCTGCCCGGTCCCTGGCAGGGGGAGTACTTCGACAACCGCGACCTCGCGACCCTGCCCGTCCTGGTGCGCACAGACAGCGCCCTCGACTTCAACTGGGGCTGGCAGGCTCCCGCGCCGGAGGTGAACCGCGACAATTTCTCCGTGCGCTGGAGCGGCACCTTCTCCTTCGAGGGCGGCCGCTACTGCTTCACCACCACCACCGACGATGGCGTGCGGCTCTATGTGGACGACCGGCTGGTGGTCAACGTCTGGCGGCCCATGCGGGGCACCCGCGTTGGCTACACCATGCTCTCGGCGGGGAACCATACCGTGCGCATCGAGTACTTCGAGCGCAGCCAGGCGGCGATGGCGCGGGTGACGTGGCAGCGGGTCGGCACAGCGCCGGCGCCGACTCCAACACCCGGCCTCGTCGCCCCGGGTGACCTTGACGCGGGCGGGCCGTGGGAGGCAGCCTACTACGCCAACGCGGATCTCTCCGGCACTCCAGCCCTCACGCGCCAGGACGCCGTGCTGGACTTCAACTGGGGCTGGGGCTCGCCTGATCCCACCGTGCCCACGGACAACTTCTCCGCTGTCTGGACCGGGTCGGTCGAGTTCGATGGCGGGCGTTACACCTTCACCACCTATTCCGACGACGGCGTACGGCTCACCGTGGACGACCGCCTGGTCATTGACAGTTGGCGGCCCATGCGCGGCACCCGCAGCGCCACACTCGCCCTGAGCGAAGGCACGCACACCGTGCGGCTGGAGTACTTTGAGCGCACCGGCGTCGCGCTGGTGCGCCTTAACTGGCGCCGCCGGTAGCACACCTGGAATCTAAACTTAAATTTTTGGGGAATTGAGAGTTTTAGGGCTGTTCGATCTTGACAGACTGCGCTTAGTGTGGTATATTATTGTTAGGCTAATAGCGAAACGGCTACCCATGCAACATGGGACCGCAACGTTGTGGTTATCCGAAGGGTGCATTGTGCTAACACAGCCGAGCTGCCGGAATCTTGCGGGTCGGCTTTTTGTGTTTCGGGATAAGGTCAGCCTTCCGCTAGGCTGGGGGGGAAGTCTCCCCACTTCACAATAGCCAATTGTAGACCCTCCAGCTTTTAGGCAGACGGGCTTATTCGTTTCATTCACGTGTCACCGGCTTGTTGACATGGAAGTTGCGATGTCCTACTTGACCTTGTTACGTGGCTGGTGCTCCTTACCACAGGCTTCCCCCGGTAAGCGAGTCAATTGCAAATCTGAACCATTGTCAAATCGTACGGTTTCAGCGGCGGTGCATCGCTCTCCAATATATATCGGATTACGCTGATCACGTCGGATTCCCGTCGCACCGGTTATTGCGGATGTTGTCCATGCTGGCGGGGTAGACAGTCTACCCGGAATAACGGGTAGGTTTGCCTTGCCAGGGTTGATAGCGTCCCAGCCAGAAAGGGGGTGATAACTGGACAAAAGTGTGCTGTGAATTCACCTGTCTGTGGTTTGGCGATCGAAGTAGATTAAATTCCAAGGAGGGAAAACGGAAATGGCAGTATATAAGAAGATGGTTAACGAGGGCGTTGGGGCCGCCAAGGCGGTCCTCGGCGTCATCAGAGAGAAGAGGGGTGGCCCCTTCAAGATCGCTGACTGTAAGCCCTACGTGAATGCCGTCAACAAGATGAAGCCGGGCGATGGACAGTCCAAGGAGGTCTTCGACCTGCACGTGGAGTCGGTGAACGCCCACTACAACATCCTGATGGGCCTGACGGATACCATCCGCCCTGAGGATGACCCCTTCGTCGAGCATTATCAGACCCCGCCTATCCTGGAGATCCTCTATGATGAGGATCCCAAGTTCAAGGCTTCGATGTGGAAGTTCATTGACGCCGTTGCCGCGAACAAGGCCCTCATCGGCCGCGAGGCGGTGCGGCGCTACGGCGGGATGTACGGCATGACCTGCGTGGTGGACTTTGCCATGTCCACCGGCTCCGTGGCCAACGTGGTCAACCGCATCCTGGTTGACCTGGACATCCCTGAGGACCATAAGAAGACCATCCTGTCCTCCAAGTCCTGGGGCATGAACACCTCCTACGGCTTTGGCGGGGCCTTCCGGGCGGCCCTGGAGGCCGGGAAGACGGCGGCCGAGGCGGAGCAGGCCGAGGTAGACATGATACAGTTCGTCTACCGCGAGCCGGTGGCTGCGCAGAACAAGCTTATGGCCACCCACAACCTGGGCGGGCATGGCCCCCACAGCTCCTTCGACACGGACAAGTACATGGCCCAGTACAAGGATAAGATGAAGCCCTACGTGCTGGCGGCGATGAAGGCGGGAGTGCACGAGGCCAACATCGTGACCGTGCCGGCCTACTGCGTCGGCGACGTCGGCCACCACATCGCCCAGTCGGCCTACAACATGTTCAAGAACGACATGGTCTTCGCCATCTACGAGGCGGTGACCCAGTGCTTCGAGAACACCCTGAGGCAGGGCCTGAAGCAGGACGCCTACAAGAACCCCTATGATGTGCTGGCAGTGGCCACCGGTGCGCCGGCCTGCGCGGCGGCCTACATCCTGTGGCTGGATTCCTTCACTGTGCCCATGGTCGTTGACCTGCTGAACAAGCGCTTCTACAACTACGTGGCTATGCACCCCGATCGTGGAGAGGCGGACGAACTGCACAACGTTGACACCATTGACATTCTCGCGCGCGGGGAAAAGATCCTCGACATCAAACCCATCGGCAAGGGCGGCAAGATCAAGGGCATCCAGGTTGACCTCAGCCCCATTGACAACCACGAGGTCCTCATGAACCCGCAGCGCTACACCTACCCGGCATGTGCCATCACCCAGCGCTTTGCGGCTCTGATGCACATGGCCGACTTCCCCTGCTACCTGACCCCCGAGTGCGTCACGGCTACGCTGATGACCAACTGCATCGCCCTCAATCCGGGCGTTCCGGGCTCGCCGGTCAGGGGCTGCAAGCACTGTGCCGTCACCTCTCTGGTCAAGAGGAACGTGCCGTACGTCACGGGCTTCGGAATGGGCAAGAAGGGCTACTGCCAGTGGAACGTGGCGGTCTAGCCCAGTATAACGTCTGTTGATTGCAGGAGGAATGCTGTCTCAGTGATGAAACAGTTTCCTCAGCGGGGATTGGGGGAATTTCCCCAATCCCCGCCCTTCCGTTATACCTGCCTGAGCCAGCTTTTCGCACTTTTCTGGACGGAATGGAAGCCGAAACTTGTTTCGCTTGGCCCGAATATGACAACGGATCAGGAGGATTAACCGAATCAGCCACGCGGAGCGTTGAAGCACCCGCTGACACCTCTACGGCCTCTGGTTATGCTCTGGCAGATTGCATCCGGTGGGGAAAGGGAAATAGCGCATGGATTGGAAGGCATTTATTACGACCTTCGGCGTGGTCTTTTTGGCCGAATTGGGCGACAAGACACAATTGGCAACCATTACCATGGTCGTCGAGTCGCAATCGCGTGTGGCTGTCTTCTGTGGAGCACTGCTGGCGCTGGCAACGGTCACTCTCATGAGCGTGCTTTTCGGTGAAGTGCTAACCAGCCTGATCCCCACCCTCTACATCGAAAAGGCAATAGGTGTACTTTTTGTGATTGTCGGCATCCTGATTCTGTCAGGGCGTCTATAGTAATGCCTGGTGACCTTCTTCAGGAGGGAGGGAAGATGAAGAGATTACTGCTTCAACTGGACAGCGACAAGTTCGCCAGTGTTTTCGATACCATAACAGCCTACGACGCTGGTGTGGACCACGTGCTCCAGTACGGCGGGATCGCGCCGGATGACGTGCGCGATCTGGTCTATGGAGCGATGTTCACCCGGGGCGGAGACGACCTGAAGAACTCGGCCGTTTTCATCGGCGGCTCCGGCGTCCCCACTGGCGAGGCGATGCTGAAGGCTGCCCAGGAAGCCTTTTTTGGCCCGGTGCGGGTCTCGGTGATGCTCGACGCCAATGGATGCAACACCACTGCCGCGGCTGCCGTGGCCAAGATGCTCTCGGTGGGTGAGATGGCGGGGAAGAAGGTAGTCGTCCTGGCGGGGACGGGCCCTGTAGGGCTCCGTGCGGCCGCCTTCCTCGCAAAAGAAGGGGCGCGGGTGACTCTCACCTCCCGCCGCCTGGCGCGGGCGGAGGCAGCCTGTACATCCATCAGGGAGCGCTTCGGCGTGGAGGTCAGTCCTGCCGAAGCAGCGGACGCGGAGGAGGTCCGCCATGTGCTGGATGAAGCCTACGCCGTGCTGTGTACCGGCGCGGCCGGGATCGTGCTGGTGCCGGAGGCGGTCTGGATAGAGCATCCGGCGCTTCGCGTGCTGGCCGACGTCAACGCCGTGCCACCCCTCGGTGTCGAGGGGATCAAGCCGCACTGGAACGGGAAGCAGAAGCACGGCAAGGTCATCTTCGGTGCGCTGGGGATTGGCGGCTTGAAGATGAAGATCCATCGCGCCAGCGTCGCCCGCCTTTTCGAGCAGAACGACCTGGTGCTTGATGCAGAGGAGATTTACGCGACCGCCAAAGAGTTAGGGAAGTAGTGCGCATCCTCATCGCCGGCTTGAGCACCCGTGCTATCGCTGAGTCAGCGGTGCGGGGTGGTCACCGGGTCGTCACGCTGGATTCCTTCGGCGACCGGGACCAGCGGGCGCTGGTGGAGAACTATGCGCTTCAGCGGGATTTCGCTCTCCCTTCGACAGGCTCAGGGCAAGCTCCTTTCAGCGCCGAAGCGTTGCTCCAGGCCAGCCGCTATCTCGACTTCGAGGCGGTAGTCTACATCTCGAACCTGGAGAATCACCCCGAGGTGGTGGAGGAATTGGCACGGGGGCGTGTCCTGCTTGGGAACGCGCCCCCCGTGTTGCGCCGGGTGCGTGATTGGCGGACGCTGAGAACCTTCTGCCACGAGGAGGGGATCTCCTGCCCGACCACGCTCCTGCCCGGAGAGGAAAAAGAGGCCGACCCAACGGTTCGCTGGCTGCGCAAGCCTGTCCGCAGTGGCGGGGGGCGCGGCATCCGGCCCTGGGCGGGTGAATCGCTGGCTAAGACCCACCTCTTGCAGGCATGCGTCGAGGGTTGGCCTGCATCGGCGGCCTTCGTGGCCGACGGACAGCGGAGCGTGGTCATCGGCCTGACGGAGCAACTCGTCGGGCGGGAGGAGCTGGGAGCGCGGGGATTTACCTGGTGCGGTAACATCCTCCCACTTGGGTTGGCGGTCACTGACCCCCCACTGCGTGGGGGGCTTGCATCGCTGCAACCCGCCGAAAAAATCACCATCCTGGGAGCAGTGGAGAGGATGGCTGCCCGGCTCACCCGCCGTTTCGGCTTGCGGGGAGTGAACGGGATAGACCTGGTGGTGGCGGATGGCCCGGACGGGCGACCCCGCCCCTTCCTGGTGGAGGTCAACCCGCGCTACACCGCCTCGATGGAACTGGTGGAGTGGGCCTATGGGCTCAACGTCTTCTCCCTTCACCTGGAGGCGATGGCTGGCCGGTTGCCTGACTTCTCCCTGGCGGAGCATCTCCACGGTCCGCACTTTGGCAAGGGAATCGTCTACGCCAGACAGACGGTGACCATGCCGGAGACGGCAGGATGGACGGAGCAAGGAAGGCGGGATATCCCCTTCCCTGGCGAGCGGATCAAGGCCGGTCGTCCGGTCTGCACGGTGCTGGCGGAGGGAGAGGGGCGAGAGGCGTGCTGGAACCATCTGCTGGCGGATGTGGAAGCTGTCCGGCGGGAGATCAATGATCAATTAACAATGAACAATGAGCAATGAAGAACGATGAGCAAGCAATTCACGCTAATCACCGGCCGCACCCCTGAACAGGGGGAGGGATTGCACAAAGGGAAGGGTTCGGAGGCGTACCGGAGCGCTACGACGTTGGTGGAGATGAGCCCGGAGGATATGGCCCGCCTGGGGATCGAGGAGGGGCAGGTCGTTCGGGTGCAGACAGTGGCCGGGCAGGTGGAGGTGCCCGTCCGCGCCGGGGCACTTCCTCCGGGGCTGTTGTTCGTTCCGATGGGGCCTGCGGCGAACGGTCTCATCGGAACAGAGACAGAGGGCACAGGGATGCCGTCCTTTAAAGGACTGGCGGCGGAGGTAGAGCCGATATGAGCACTCCAGCGGAGACCAGAAACCAGGTTTTGCAGAAAAAACCTGGTTTCTTTGAAAACGTGGTCTGTGCCTTCTGTGGCTGTTTGTGCGATGACCTCGTTGTGGAGGTAGAGGACGGCCGGGTCGTCAAGGCGCGGCGGGCGTGCGCCAGCGGGCGTGGGCTCTTCACCCATTACGACCCCGTCCCGCGGCAGCCCACCGTGGACGGACGGGAGGTGGAGTGGGAGGAGGCCATCGCGGAGGCAGCGCGGACACTGGACGAGGCCGACAGCCCGCTCATCTATGGCCTCAGTTCCACAGCCACCGAGGCACAGCGGAAGGCGGTGGCACTGGCCGACCGGCTGGGGGCGATTCTGGACACCACCTCATCTGTCTGCCATAGCCCCAGCAGCCTGGCGATGCAGGCGGTTGGCGAGCCTACCTGCACGCTGGGGGAGGTGCGTAACCGGGCGGATCTGCTCGTCTTCTGGGGCTGCAACCCGGCGGTCTCCCACGTCCGTCACTTCTCTCGCTACTCGGTGATGCCCAAGGGCATACTCACCTCCCATGGCCGCAAGGATCGGACAGTGGCCGTCGTAGATGTGCGCCCCACTGCCAGCACACGGGTGGCTGACCTCTTCCTCCAGGTGCAGCCTGGCACTGACTTCGAGGTGCTAACGGTGCTGCGGGCGTTGGTGCAGGGGAAGGAGATTGCGATAGAGACAGTGGGGGGCATATCCACGGCCCGGTTGCGAGAACTGGCGGAGCGGATGAAGACGTGCCGCTTCGGCGTGGCCTTTATGGGAATGGGGCTGACGCAGAGCCGAGGGCGGGACCTCAATGTGAGCGAACTCTTCACGCTGGTAGCAGAACTGAATCGGTACACCCGTTTCTCCGTCATCCCGATGCGTGGACACGGGAACGTGGCCGGGGCTGATCAAGTGCTCACCTGGCAGAGTGGGTATCCCTTCGCCGTCAGTTTCGCGCGAGGGTATCCCCGCTACGGCCCTGGCGAATTCTCGGCCGTGGACGTGCTGGCGCGGGGGGAGGCGGACGCGGCGCTGATTCTCGCCTCAGACCCGGTGGCCCATTTCCCCGGTGCGGCGGCTAAGCAGTTGGAGCGCATCCCCATCATCGTCCTCGACCCGATGCCAAGCCTGACGACGCAGGTAGCGCGAGTAGTCCTCCCTACCGCCTGCTATGGGGTGGACGCAGCCGGCACAGCCTACCGGATGGACGGCATACCCATCCGGCTTCGTCCAGTGCTTCCTTCTGTCCGCCCCACTGACGAAGATGTGCTGAGCGAGATTATTGCCCGCGTAGGCCCCTGATTGAAAGGCATTTACGAGGGCTCGGTCAGAGACCTTCGCCCAACAAGAGAGGGCTCGGTCAGAGACCTTCGCCCAACAAGATCTGAGATAAACTACAAGCCGAGTACCCTACCGGGCTGGTGGCTTATCAGGAGAGCAACATGAAATTCGTGGACCGTGAACGGGAACTGGCGACACTGGATCAACTGTCATGCACTCCCGAAAGGGTGGGAGGAGATGGAATATTCCGAGTTCCTCGAAGCCCGGCGTAAAGGAATTGCCCAGGTTATTCGAGCTCGACTTTATCCATTTGAGAGTCTTTGAGGAACTCGAAAGCCAAAGGTAAA
>CAYPOY010000153.1:0-11440 GCA_964412395.1 uncultured Anaerolineales bacterium
GTTTTCACCATACACACACCCCCCCCCCCCCCTTCCCCGCCGGGGGGGGCCCCCCCCCCCCCCCCGGTGGGGGGGGGGGGGGGGGGGCGGCCCCAACCTAACCCCCCAACCCCCTTCCCTACCAGGGAAGGGGGAGCTCCCCTCCCCGTCTCGGGGAGGGGCTGGGGGAGGGGTGGAACTCCACTTCACTGTCCGCGATACTGGGATCGGCATCGCCGAGGACAAACAGAAGATGATCTTCGAAGCCTTCCGCCAGGCCGATGGCTCCACGACCCGCAAGTACGGCGGGACTGGCCTGGGGTTGACCATATCGCAGCAGTTGGCGGAGCTGATGGGTGGACGTATCTGGATAGAGAGCCAGCCTGGAGCAGGTAGCACCTTTCACTTCACAGTGAGGGTGAAGAAACAGGCCCACGCCAGACGTGCCGCTGTCAGCCCTGTAGTGGCGGCAGCTTTGCAAGGGTTGCCTGTGCTGGTGATTGACGACAATGCGACCACCCGCCTCGTGTTGCGAGAGCTGCTGAACCAGTGGGGGCTCGAGGTGACGGAGGCCCAGGATGGCCCGACAGGGCTGCAGGCACTCGGACGGGCGCGGGAGACCTCCCGTCCCTTCCGCCTGGTGCTGCTGGATGGGATGATGCCCAGGATGGACGGCTTTGCCGTGGCCCAGCGGATTCGAGAGGCCGATGCTCAGGAAGGCGGCATCGTGATGATGCTCTCCTCCGATCGTATACACGGCGACGTGACTCGCTGTCGTGAACTGGGCATCACCAGTAACCTGATCAAGCCAATCAAGCAGTCCGAACTCCTCGACACCGTCACGACGGCGCTGGGATTGGCGCCGGAGGTCAAAAAGAAGCCTGGGCAGAGCATCTCTGCCACCGCCGTGGGACCACGATTGCGCATCCTGCTGGCCGAAGACAACCTGGCCGCCCAGTTGATCGGCAAGAAAGCCCTGGAGAAAATCGGCCACACGGTACAGGTGGCAGGCGACGGCGTTGAGGTGCTACAGATGCTAGGGGAAGGAGAATTCAACCTCGTCCTGATGGACATCGAGATGCCTCACATGGATGGGCTCGAGGCCGCGCGGGCCATCCGAGAACAGGAAGCGGAGTCCGGCCAACACATCTCCATCCTCGCGGTGACTGCCTACGCCACCAGGGAGGACCAGCGGCGGTGCCTGGAAGCAGGCGTAGACGGTTATCTCTCCAAACCGGTGAGCCCCAAAAAACTTGGCGCTGCCATCGAACGTTTCCTGTCTCCAGGTGGAGAACGTGACGCTGTGCTGCCGGTTGATCTGGATGGCGCTTTGGAGGCAGTCGGTGGAGACAGGGAACTCTTGCGCGAGGCGGTCGGATTGTTCCTGGAGCAGGACTACCCCAGGCACCTGAAGGAACTGAGAAGGGGCCTCGCACGGCAAGATGCACGGGCTGTTAAGAGGGCAGCGCACGGCATAAAAGGGGCTGTGGACAGCTTCGGGGGTCACGCGACGCGTGACGTGGCTTTACGTCTTGAGACAATGGGGCGAAGGGGTGACCTCAGTAGCGCCCAGAGAGCGGTAGAAGAGTTGGAGGCAGAGATGGAGCGGTTTGCGGCCTTTTTTGCGCGACCCCAATGGGAGTCAGGCGCGTTGGAGTTGGCCGCCGACCAAAGATTGCCAGAGCTCGGCCAGACTTCGGGAGAAGGATATGAATTCTAAAGCGCGCATTCTCGTCATTGACGACAATCACTCTATAGTACGGCTCATCGAAGCCCTCTTACAAAAGAGGGGCTTCGAGACCCTTACCGCCTTCGATGGCCTGGAGGGGCTACAGAAAGCGCGAGAGGAAAAGCCTGACCTCATCATTCTGGACATCGTCATGCCCAGGATGGACGGTTACGAGGTCGCCCGCCTGCTGCAGGACAATCCGGACACCGCTGCCATGCCGATCCTTATGCTCACCGTCAAGGGACAAGTTGATGACCCCAGTCTGGATGACGACGCCCTTAAAACCGGTATCCAAGAGCGGATGGATGGTTACGATGCGGGTGCTGTAGACTTTGTAAGCAAGCCGATCAAGGCAAAAGAGCTGCTGGATCGAGTGAGAGCTTTGCTCTGGTTTGATCGCTTGCCCGTAGAGGGGGGTCCCAATGGTGGCCAAGAAACCGGGTTCTTCGTACAGGGAGACTTCCCTGGCAGCGGGAAAGCACCTGCAAGCAATACCGCTTCGCTTGTGGAGCACTAAAAACCCCGGTTTCTGCTCCATGGAACTGGGTGCGTAGGACGGAAAGATAGGACAGGGGGCAGATGATGGTAACAAGCAAAAAGAAGATACTGCTGATCGAGAGTGATCCTCAATTAGTGGAGCCCATCCAGCATCTCCTCGAGGGTGAAGGCCACACAGTAATCACGGCCGCGGATGGCGCTGAAGGGCTGAAGAAGGCCATGAAGGCACAACCCGATCTCGTGCTCGTGGACTTTGAGCTGCGCAGCATGAAGGGAAATACTATCGCTCAGCGCCTGCGAAAAGATCCCGTCACAGATCACATGCCCATAATCATGCTCGCCGATGAGAGCCAGTTGGAGGACCTGGATATCGGCCCCCGGTCAAACGTTGACGATTTCCTCATCAGGCCTTTTGACACGATGGAACTGGTGAGAAAAATCAACCCGCTCCTTGCCAGTCGCGAGGAGGCAGATGCGTTGATCTCCACGGGGAACAGCGAACTCGACGGGAAGATGGGCGGGGGAATACCTTTAAAATCCTTGATGCTGATCGAGGGCGATTCGGGTGCGGGTAAATCCGTGCTTGCCCAACAGATGATGCATGGATGCCTGGATGATGGATATAAACTGTCCCTCTTCACCAGCGAGAACACAGTGGAAAGCCTGATCAAGCAAATGCGGAGCCTGAACCTGGATATCACAGACTACATGCTCTTAGGTAGGATTCGGGTATTCCCAATAGAGACTTCGGGCCTGGGCAAACAGGGTCCTCCTACTTTGATGCGGGCAATGCGGAGCGAGGGGGGGCGCGATATGATATTCGTGGATTCCATCACCACCACCATTCCCCTTTGTTCCGATGTGGAGGTGCTCGCCTTTTTCGAGACGGCCAAAAGGCTCTGTTCGGGCGGCACCACTGTCATCCTTGTCGTTCACTCCCATGGCTTGACCAAAGAACTGCTCATCCGCATCCGGTCTCTATGTGATGCTCACCTCCGGCTCCGTACCGAGGAAGTAGGGAACAAACTGATCAAGACCCTGGAGGTCACGAAGGTGAGAGGGGCGGAGCAGTCCACGGGCAATATCGTCAGCTTTGAGGTAGAGCCGGGGTGGGGGATGAGGATCATACCGGTCAGCAAAGTCCGGGGGTAGGTATCTGTGGCGCACTTACAACTGCCATTCGCAATTGATGGCTCCGACAACAACCGAGGTCATGGTGCCGCAAGCCGCCTTCGTTCCATGCTCCCCAGGAAGCTGCGCCAGGCGTGCGAAGAGAATTCGTTTCTTGCCGACTATCTGGATTACGTCCCGATTGATGAGATTGGTGTTCCAGACTACTCTCCGAAGCTTTCGAGGAGGCTGAAGGATCTGGAGGAGCGCAACCTCATCTATCCGATTGAGGGGGGCCTCTTCGTTCACGTCTACCCGGACCCGTCCGCTGCGAGGGACCTTTACATTCCGATAGAGCCTCACACGATGATGGATCTGGATGACATCGCGCCGGAGGTAGAGGAGAGGCTTCTGGACTGGGCTGAGGAGATTGGCGCGGCAGAGACGCCGGAGGAGAAACGGGAGAAGCTGCTGGAGGCCATAGACCAAATCGTCTCCACCAATGGCAGAGGTAGGCAGCTCAATGTCACACCCGATGAGATGACGGCGCTCCGGTATCTCCTGGCGCGGGACAAGATAGGCTTCGGGCTCCTGACACCGTTGCTCCTGGACCCTTACATCGAGGACATAAGCTGCAGTGGGGTAGGGCATATCTTTATCGAACACAAAATCTTCAAGAGTCTCGAAGCCGCCATTGTCTTCTCCACCGAAGAGGAACTGGACGAATTCGTGATCTGGTTGGGTGAGTGGGTCAAGAAACCCGTCACGGTCCGCAACCCGATTGTAGACGCGACTCTTCCCGATGGTTCTCGTCTAAACATTGTCTACGGGACCGATGTCTCCAGGCGGGGGAGTAACTTCACAATCCGTAAGTTCGGCGACGTCCCCCCTAGCGTAATGAACCTCGTTGAGTTGGGAACCCTGGACTATATGATGCTCGCGTATCTTTCCTTTGTCCTTGAGGAGGGCATGAACGTGTTCGTCGTGGGCCCGACGGCGTCGGGCAAGACGACCACGATGAATGCCATCACCACCTTCATCCTCTCTGACAAGAAGATTGTGAGCATAGAGGACACGCCGGAGTTGCAGGTACCACACGCGAACTGGATTCGAGAGGTAACGCGAGAGTCGGGGAGAGAGAAGACAGGCAGCGAGGTCGGCATGTTCGATCTTCTCAAAGCAGCCTTGCGGCAGCGCCCCGATAGGATCATCATTGGCGAGATCCGAGGTGAGGAAGGGGCCATCGCTTTCCAGGCGATGCAGACAGGACACGGGGTGATGTCCACCTTCCATGCTTCATCTGTTGGGAAGCTGATCCAGCGTCTTTCCGGCTCCCCCATTAACATACCCAAGACCTACGTGGACAACCTCGAGGTGGTGATTATTCAGGCCGCCGTGAAGGCACCCGGCAGCATGGGAATGGTGCGACGGATCACCAGTATTAACGAGATCGTGGGATACGATCCGGTTGATCAGAGCTTCTCCTTCATTGAGGCCTTCCGGTGGAACCCAACAAACGATAGCTTTGAATTCCCCGGCTATATGAACAGCTATCTTCTGGAGGAGAAGATCGCCATCAAGCGAGGTATTCCTCCTTTCAAGAGGAAAGCGATCTATACGGAGCTTAAGAGAAGAGCAAAGATTTTCCAGCGGCTCCATCAAGAGAGAAAAGTGAGGGATTTTCATGAAGTCTTCCGAGTCCTTGCAGAAGCGCATCGCCAAGGCCTTCTCTGAAGGGCCCACGAGTTTCGATCTCTTCTATCAGCTCACGTATATGGCTGCCACCGCCGCAGCGGGTATCTCGAGGAACAAGCTTTTCCAGCTTGCCCGGGAGTTGCCCAACCCTGCGGCCCAGTACTTTCGGCAAATCAATGAGCTGGCCGAGAACCTGCGCCTCAACTATCCCGACGCCTGCCGCCAGGTTGGCGAAAGTGTGGACTCAGAGAACGTCAAGAACTTTCTGCTTCGGTTCTCGGACGCCCTTAGATCAGGGGAGCCGCTGGCACCCTACCTGGCCCGGGAGGCCGAGATTCAGGGAGAGGAGTACTCGAATGAGTACGAGCGTAGTCTGGAGAGCATAAAGAGGTGGGACGATGGTTACACAGCCGTTACTGTCTCGGTGGCATTGATTGTGATCATCAATATAGTCTCGACGATGATCTATGACCTGGGAACCACCACGATGATGGCGATGGTGATGACGGCTGCCGTGTCGGGATTTGGCGTGGCCTGGGTGATATCCCGGTCTGCGCCGCCAGGGGTCAAGAACGTGTCCCTGGCGGAGGGTTCCCGGGAACAGCGCCTCGCCCGTAGACTCTTTCAAATCCTTGCTCCTTTGACAGTGGTTGCAAGCCTTGCCCTTATGATGCTGGGAATAGACGAAGGATGGATTATGATCCTGGCATCCCTCCTCTTGGCCCCCATAGGGGTAGTGAGCTCAGTGGCCGAAAGTAAGACAGGCAAGAAGAGCGGAGAAATCAGCGCCTTTCTGCGCTCCGTAGGGGGGACAGCGACTTCGAGAGGGACAACGCTGAAGGAGGCCCTGAGTCACATCAAGATAGACTCCTATCCTACATTGGAACCGGACATAAACAAGCTTAGGCTGAGGCTCAATGCTTTTGGCAAGCCTGAACTCTGCTGGCAAATGTTTGGGGTCGAAACAGGCGGTAAGCTGATAGATCAGACCATAGACATTTTTCTCGAGGCGGTGAACCTGGGAGGGGACCCGGAGCAGTTGGGGGTTCTCTCCAGCGAATTCACCATGAAGACCGTCAGGCTGCGCGCGAAACTGGCGGGTGTTTCCGCCGCCTTTGTATGGCTGACCATAGTCATGCACGGTATGCTTGCAGCACTGATGATCTTTCTCCTGGAAATCATGGAGGAATTTGCTGGAATGCTAGATGAGGCTATGGCAGGGATTCCACAAAGTGAGATGGGAATGGCAGGGATGACAACAAATATGTTCACGTTCGGCACGCCCCGGATCGCATTTCTCGAGAAGATGACGCTGGGTATGGTGATTCTGCTCGTTTTGATCAATGCTTTCGCCATGGTGTCCAGTGAGGGAGCGCACATGATTAAGATCTTTTTATATATTTCCATTTTGCTGCTTCTGTCTGGAGTGAGTGTCCTCATCGTCCCTTCTTTAGTGCACCTGATATGGTTGTAGGTAAAAAGTCATGGGGCTAGAACAGGAAGACTCGCAGTTTATTCCAGGGGATCTTGAGGTACCCACTCCTGAGTCCGATAGTCTGGAGGATCATGAGACCAGGAGGAGCAGGTTCGCGAGGCTCATCAGGGGATCTCGAGGTTACCTCCCCGGCTTGACCTTCGTAGCTGGGCTGCTCCTGGGCTGGTTGGTCATCGGTTGGTGGCTCTGGCCGGTGCAGTGGGTCAACACCGACCCCTGGTACCTTCGCCGGAAATATCAAAAGACGTACATCAGCCTGGTTGCAGAAAACCTCTGGTGGACCAAGGAGATACACCGGGCCAGGGAGGCTCTGACTGGCTGGGATGGTGTGGCTTTGACCGAACTACTGACCACAATGGAGCGCGAGGCATCCAGCCCTGAGGCACGCCAGCAGTTGGCAGCGCTGGCGGAGGCCCTGGAGATGCCAACTCACGAAGAATCCCTATGGGCTTCTCTCCTCAGCCAAAAGGGCATCTTCTCGAGTGTTATCTTATCCGCTCTGCCGCTGATGGTGGCGGTTGTCCTTGCCGTTTCCACGTTCGTGCAGAACCGAACACAGCAAGCCGAAAGGCTACTGTTCGGAGGAGAACAACTCGAAGAAGCACTTGAAGAAATATTAGGTCAAGAAGAAATAGCGCTGGAAGGAGAGCAAGACCAGGGACAGGGGGAAGTTGAGAAGGAGGAGGGGGAGGAAGAAGAAGAAAGGGAAAGGGAAAGGGAAAGGGAAGAGGAAGAGGAATACTACGAGGAGGAAGAGGAGGAGGAGGAACCATGGATGGAGGACCTTGTTTCTGTTTTGTTCGACGAAGATGAGACGGCGCTTGCCGAACTTGAAGCTCTCTGCCAGCAGTTGCAGGATTTTGATGTGTCGGATCTATTGGAGCGTTCCAGGAAGGTAGCGGATCAGCTCCGTAGGAGCAATGCTCTACGCGATGAATAAGTTCTTTTCGCTTTTGCTCACTGATGTTGGACTTGGGACAAAACCGCGGGAGCGATCAGAAACCCGTTTTCTTATCCAAAAATGTCTCTTACTGCGCCTGAAAAGGCCTGAATTCGAGCGGATTTGACCTGCGAAGTCGTCAGAAAACGGGTTTCTTCAGCCTTGTCCAAAGTCTAATACTTAGATTCGTGGACGGCTAAGAGAGGGCTAAATCATGATTCTTCCGTGCGCCTTGGTGGGCTTGCTGGTGGGGAGCTTTCTCAACTGGGCCAGTAACTATCTGCCGCGCTTTGCCTCGAGCGGCGCGGTTTCCTCACTTGAATCCACTTCCCGGCCCAGGTCTGCCCTGTGGCATCTACTGGCATCCTTCATGTCCCGGAGAAACTTGATTCATCTCCAGAAATCGTCCTGGTTGGGCGTTGCAGTGGAGCTTTTCAGCGCCTTACTCTTCGCCTATCTCTGGGAACGTTTCGGGCCATCCTGGAGACTGCTCCTGCTGGCTCTTACTTGCTCTTTTTTTCTGCTCATCGCTATCATTGACCTGAAATACCGCCTGGTCCTGGATGTGTTGATCTACCCTGCTGCGGCAGTGGTCTTGCTCTTTCATTCCATACTCCCTGACAGGGATACCCTCACCGCTCTCCTGGGTGGCGCAGTCGGGCTTTCACCTTTCTTGTTAGTGGCCTTGCTTAAACCAGGAGGCATGGGCGGGGGCGATGTAAAACTGGCCGCCCTCATCGGACTGACAGTCGGTTTTCCCCAGGTGCTCTGGGCTCTGGCACCGGGCATCCTGGCGGGTGGAATGACGGCTCTTCTTCTCCTCCTCACTCGTCGCTGGGAGCCTGGAAGCTACATTCCTTATGCTCCCTTCCTCTGCCTCGGGGCGGTGTTCTCCCTTATCTGCGACCCTCTTCCCCTGGTGTTCCCTCTTTGAATAGGGTAAGGTCCCGGCTGCATTTTGACATTGTCAGTGATAATTTGCAGAAAGGGTTGCTTTGTGGTAGGATAGTTGAGGGAGATCGTCTGAAATGGCTTTGCAAGACTCTTCTGACCTCAGTGGGCTGCCGGAGCAACCCCAGCCGCGCGGGTCGCTCCGGGGTACGATAATCCTGTGGTTGGTAGCAATCAGTTGGGTTATCCTTCTCCTCCCTCTTTATCTCGTCTCCACTGCCGTCCGTGGCGATATCACTCATCTGGAAGCCAATCTCCAGGTCGCCCAGGAGGCTCTGAGCAGCACAAACGTTCCAGACCCTGAGGTCCAGGGGCTTATGAACGACCTGGCCCGGGTCCAGGGGGCAATTGACGAGATCGAGGGGGCATATTCTGCCATGGCAGCCGGTCACACCAATTGGCCGGCTGTGATGGCTGCCATTGGCAACTACAATCCATCCCAGCTCGCTCTCACTTCTATCGCCCAGTCCGGTAACCGAATCACTCTCAATGGGCGAGCCATTGACGACTCTACTGTGATTGCCTACAGCCGTGCTCTCGAAGAGTCCAACCTTTTCTCCCTCGTCATTGTACAGTCCGTGAGGCTGCTTGCCACTCCCTTTATATCACCGACGGGCACGGCGGTGGCACCAGGGACAACCGTCACACCTACCGCGACTGTTACACCCACGGTGACACCCACCCCAATCCCCGACCCGACTGATCAGTATGAGGTGGATGACTTTACACCCCAGCCCATCTTCCTGGGCCATCCACAGTTGCACAACTTTTACCCTGTCTACGACGTGGACAGAGTCCAGTTTCTCGCTAAAGCAGGGCGCTACTACCGGGTTTCTACCGCAGACCTGGCAACAGGGGTGGACACTTTCCTGACTGTGATCCTGGGTGGAACCACCTACACCAACGACGATCGCGAACCAGGTGTTCAGAGTTCCGAGATCACGTTTCGGGCTGGGGCCGGCAGTGACGTGGAGGCCGTCGTCAAGGTGACAAACCGGGGCCACTATGGTACTGACGCTTGGTATCAGATCACCGTTGAAGAGATCATCCCCACACCCACACCGACGCCCACAAGCACGCCCTTGCCGACGTCCACAAGTATGCCCTCGCCCACTGCCACACCGGAAAGTACCTCCGTGCCCACCCCGGACCTGCGCGACGAGTATGAACCTGACGATACCGAGCCCAAATTGATTGATGCGCGAGGAGAGACGCAGAAACACAATTTCTACCCGGATAACGACGTGGACAGGGTCGAGTTCCTGGCCAAAACAGGGCGCTGGTATCGGGTCTCCACCTCAGACCTGGCGTCAGGGGTGGACACTGTCCTGACCGTGAGCCTGAGTGAGACCACTTACATCAACGATGATCGCCAACCGCGCCAACCAGGCGACCTGAGTTCCGAAATCGTGTTTCAAGTTGAGACCGACGATGTAGACGCTCTCGTCGAGGTGACGAATCGGAGACGGTATGGTCCTGACAAGTGGTATCAGATCACCGTTGAAGAGATTGTTCCCCCCACGCCCACACCCACGGCCACACCCACACCCACGCCCACACTTACCCCCACGTCTACAATGACATCGTCGTCTCCCTCGAGGCTTCCTGGCGTAGCTTCGCTGGCGTCCAGCGCTGCCCTGGCTGATCCTCTTCTCTCCTTGCAGGTGATGGCTGAGCGAGCAGGCATCCTGCCATTTTCCTCGACCAGTAAGGATGGGAGGGCTTCAGGTGTCTTCAGCCCCAATGCGGTTGAATTTGTGATTGTTTTGGAGTTAAAGACGGAATCGCCATGAAACTCCTGGGTAACTGGAAAGAATATATCCCGTCCGGGAAGCGCCTTTATTCCTTGCTGGCTGCAGGTGTCATCATCGTGGCAACGCTGGGTGACGTTCTCTTTATCAGATCATCCATCTTGCCACAATGGCAAGCCAGGGGCGAACTGGTCTCCCAACTGACCGAGGCCGAGCAACAGTTGCTGGATGCCAAAAGGTCCCGGGAGGAAGATCCCGATAAGGTGAGGGAACGATTGGAGGCTGCGCAGGCCGAATTGGACGAGGTGACCCAGCTCTTTTTCAACGAGTCCCAGGCGGCTGAAGCGTTGAACAAGCTATACCAGTACGCCAACGAAAGTGGCGTGGAGATCCTCAGCCTACAAAACCAACCTGGTCCGGAGGAGGAAAAGAAGGAAGTATACGACACCAGGATGTTCCAGTTGCAGGTCATGGGCTCTGTTCCCAATTTGATCGCTTTCATGTCCAGGATCAAGGAAGCTACGTTTAAGAGCTTCACAATCAGTAATGTGAACATCGTAGAGGGCGAAGTACTACATATCCTCACCATGGATATCACCTTCTATACGTCTCCCTACTCCTCCGGAGCAACTGAGCAAGTGCCGCCTAGCATCATTCCTACGGTAACGCCGGTAAATCTGACACAGATGGAGGAAGCGCTGGCGACGGCCTGGGCGTCGGAAGATTGGGATCAGGCAATATATCTCATCAACCAGATCCTGACCGTAGAGCCCGATTACGATGACGCAGTAGAGAAGCTTTACATGGCCTATGTCAATTACGGCTCTCAGCTTCTGGCGGAGGGGAGTGGCGGCGAGGCGATAGCGCAGTTCAACCTGGCTCTGGAGATCAAACCAGGCGGGGAGGAGGCTTTGACGGGGCTCCAGCAGGCTTCCGCTACGCCAACTCCCACTTTGACCGTGGAGGAGCAACTGGGACAAGACCTGGACGAGGCGTGGGAGGCGGCAAACTGGGAAGAGGTCATCAGCCTGATCGAGCAGATATTGGAGATCAACCCTGACAATGACGAGATGACCGAGAAGCTCTACGCTGCCCACGTTAACTATGGGTACCAGCTCGCCGCCGAGGGGAGGCTTGAGGAAGCGAAGGAAGCGTTCAGCAGCGCATTGACCGTCAAGCCCGACGGAGAAGAGGCCATCGCGGGCCTGCAAGCGTTGGCTGGTGGAACGCTGCCCTCAGTCCCAGAAACTCAGTATACCATCCACGTGGTACAGCGGGGCGAGAATCTGTTT
>CAYPOY010000154.1:0-11412 GCA_964412395.1 uncultured Anaerolineales bacterium
CATTTCAGTTTACCCTATTGCCGCGCTTTTGTCCACCAAATGGATAAAGTCGAGCCCAACCAATCCAGCGCTACCGCCACCGGCGCGCAGCCAGAGGGCGTCGCCGTGACGTCCGTGGACGAATGGACCACTCCCTACATCGTCGCCGCGCTGGAACAGGACCGCGTCTACGTCTACTCCGCCACCGCCGACAGTATCGTGGGCAGTGGCCAACTCGCCATCGGCGCATCGGGCGACGTATCCAACGCCGCCCCCGACATCGCCTGCAACGACGAGGGCGTGTGCCTCACCATCTGGACGGCGCACAACGGCAGCGACCACACCTTCCGCTGGCGGCGCATCCTGCCCACCTTGCAGCTCACGGGAACGGTCGAAAGTATCGCCGCCCCCGCCGGGGAACAGACCTACGGCGGCGCCGTCGCCAGCGGCGGCAGTGGCTTTTTGGCCGTCTGGGCCGAGGGCGACGCGACCAACCGGACGCTCATTGCTGGAGCCATCAACGAGCATGGCACTGTTTCTTCTCCTACGCTGACCCTGGATAGCGGCGCTATCGGCGAGGCGGACGTCACCTACGCCTACGACCGCTACCACATCGTTTGGGAGCGGGACGGCGACCTGTACGCCGCCGAGGTCTATGGCGCGCAAGTGACCACCTACACCGTCGCCGCGACCTCTGCCGCCGAGACCCAGCCCCGCATCGCCTACGATCCCATGGGCCAGCGTTCACTCATCGTTTACAGTTCCAAGACCAGCAACCGGCACCGGCTGCGCGGCAACATTCTCGTCGGAGGGCGCGTACAGGATGATTTCATAGTGACCGGCCTGGAAGATGACCCTGTCTTTAGTTTGAGCGCCGACCCGATGAACGGCGGCTGGGTGCTCGCTTACACCTACACCGATTGGCGGTACATCTATTACCGGGCAATCGGAATGAACGGCGAACTGCGGGGCCGGACCCAGGCGATCAACAAGAGCAGTCGCGCGGATGCCGTCCTGGACGTGGCCTGCACCCAACCGCGTCCCGTGGCGCAACTCCTCTTTGACGAGGACGCGGGGGCCAACGACTTTGAAGACAGTTCCAGCTTTGGCAACGACGGTTTCTGCGTGGACGACAGCCACTATGACTGCCCCCTGTCCGGCGGTGGCGGCCAAGAGGGGAACGCGGTGGAGTTTGATGGAGATGGTGACACGGTCTTTGTGCCGATGGACGTCTCCGAGACCGCTTACGCTGTGACCCTCTGGTTCAAGGCGGATTGCCAGACCTGCGGCTTTTACGAAGTGAGCAACGACTACTGTCCCGGCTGTGGTACCGGAGACCGCAGCTACAAGGCCGACCGTAGCCTCTATCTCAGGAACGGCAACGTCTGCGCCCGCCTGGGGAACCGGTTCGGCGGGAACAATGCGTGTGGCTCCCACGAAAACTGCGAGCTGATCTGCTCGTCGGGCTTCAACTATGGCGACGGTCACTGGCATCAAGTGGCGCACACCTTTGGCGGGGCCGTTGGCGGGCAACGGCTCTACGTAGACGGCGAACTGGTCGCCTCCGGGGAGCAGGACTTTTCTGACCTGGACGTGGGCGACCGGCTGCGCATCGGCTACGGCGAGTACCAGTATGGCACGTACTTTGCCGGCCTCATTGACGCGCTAACCGTCTACCCCCGCGCCCTCTCCGACGGCGAAATACGCGACGCCTACCGCGCCGCCCTGGTGGTCTGTCCCTTTGACGAACCTGAAGGCGCGACCAACTTTGAAAACGTGGTCCACAATGGCTACGCCGGTTCGTGCAGCGGAAGCGGATGCCCCACCGCTGGCGTGGGCGGACGGGCCTACGCCGCCGTCGAGTTTGACGGGGGGAACGAGCGTCTAATCGTCGGCAACTACGCGAACACCGTGGCCGAGCGTTTCTACAACTTTGATAAATACTCCACTGACGACGAATGGTGGTTGGAATGGGACAATGATAGAACTCGCACCACGCCCCGGGGAAGCCGCAAATTCCTGGGGCGCTATGGCAACGAAGCAGCCACCCTCAACCTATCCAGTCTGCCTTCCCACGACCGGATAGAGGTCGAATTTGACCTGTTCATCATCAATACTTGGGACGGCAACTCTTCCGCCAACGGGCCGGACTATTGGGAGTTGCAAGCAGACGGCGAGCAAAAGTTCCGCACCACCTTTACCAACAACGCCCCGCCCTATTTCCTCGACCACAACCACCCGCCGCTGGGCCAGGGGAGCGTCGTCACCTACACATTGAGCGTTGCCAACCGGGGCACAGTGGCCGCCACGGGTGTCCAGGCCCTCGTCTCGTCCTACTACGCGCTGACCCTGCCGGGCGCGACCCGCGACGAGGCGGGATACCGCGAGTCTCGTATCGTGGACGTGGGAACCGTCACGCCGGGCGCGACGGCGACGGCTGTCTTTACCGGCGTGGTAGAAGTGGAAAACAACTGGCGCTACACCCGCTGCTTGACCGTCGCCGGGCTGCCAGCGGAGACCTGCCGCCCGCTGTTGGAATGGGCCACACTCTCCGGTTTGGTATTCGACAATCGCACCCCCCTGACGTTCACCACCGGCATCAGCGTCCCGCTGCACCCGTCGCTGGAGTGGCTGTGGGCCGACCACCAGGTTGACCTCGACCCGCCGCAGTACGTGGGGATTGACGCGCCGCAGGTGGTTGTCGCGCCCCTGACCAACACCGTGCGCGGCTACGCCTCCGACCCATCGAGCGTACCGCTGATCGAAGTGCAGGTGCGCGATCCTCTCAGCGCCACCACCACCCTCACCTGCCCGGACGCGACGCCCGACGATGGACGCTGGGAGTGCCCGTGGGTGGTCAGCGGCAGCGACGGCGACGAGTTCGACCTGCGGGCGCGGGCCAGCGACGGCTTCGGCCACGTCAGCGAGTGGACGTCGCCCTGGCGCACCGTCGTGCTGGATTCGACACCACCCACCGTCACCCTCGACGCCGAGGCGCTGGACAATGTAGACGGGCAACTCATCAGTCCGGAGGGCTACCTGCTGACCGGCGACTTCGTTGACGAGCACAGCGACGGGGTGATGCAACTGTGCCGCGATACAGACACGGGGACCGTCTGCGACCCGGCTACCACCGTCCTCAGCACCCAGGCCCCTACCGACACGGCCCACCTCTACGACGATATACCCGCCACGCCCGTGGACCTGAGCAGCGCGGTCTGTGGCGGAGCCGAAATCACCCGCACCTTCACCGTGAGCGACAGCTTAGTCGCCGGCGACGTGGACCTGGGTTTCACCGCCGAACACCCCAACCGCGAGGAACTAGTGGTGGACTTGTTCTCCCCGGCGGGCACCCACGCGCGGGTCATCTACGGCCTAGGCGGCGACGCCAACGTCTACGCCGACTATGACGTCTGGCTGGACGACGCCGCCAGCAGCGAACTCCACAACAGCGCCGACGACGACCCGGTCGAGCCGTACTTTGACCGCCAGGCGCGGCCCGACGCGGCGTTGAGCGCGTTCAACGGCGAGGTCTCACAGGGTGTGTGGACGCTGCGCATGTGCGACCTGCTGCCGCTCGTCAACGCCGGAACCTACAACCGCGCCCGCCTGAGCCTGACGCCGCAGAGCAACGCGCTCTCCACGGCGGGGACGTGGGCCTACGCACTGTCCACGCCCGCAGGCGCAGACGGCGTGACGCAGACTCTCGCTATCTATGGCATAGACGGCGTAGGTAACCGCACGACCGAGGCCACCAACCTGATCTATCAACTGGATACCGTGCCCCCAGCGCTGACCGTCACCGCCGTCATCACCCAGGTCTTTATGTCGTCTCCATCGCTGGTGCTGTCTGGGACGGTGAGTGACGGCGACAGTCTCGAAGAGGTCTATGTCCGCGTGGACCCGCCGGACGGAGCCTCCTACCGGGATGCGGTCGCTCGCACCGGCCTCGGCGAGACCCGCGCCCGTGTTGCTTCGGCGACTGCCAACAGCGGCGACGAGTGGAGCTACACCCCTCGGCCCACCATGCCGGGGCCGACCGCCGCCATCAGCGGGACGGAGGTGATACTTGACGCCACCTATACCCCCAGCGACGCGACCGAAGCCATCCTCCTCTGGGACAACGGCACGACGGGAGCCAGCGCCAGCTACACCTGGCCCGATGGGGTCTACACCGTCGTCGTCACTGCCACCGCTACCTGCGGCGACCCCGTCACCGCTACCCACACCGTTACCGTGGCCGCATCGCGCTGGGTCTATCTGCCGGTGGTGATGAAATTGAAATGAAATTGAAATGTTTCGGGCCTCGTTTTCTGGTATACTAAAGATTAACGAAATATGTTGATATTGTCAAGCCGCTCAGCTACGTATTCATAAAGCTTTTCGATAGGCCATTCGCACGCAGGGGTGGGAACATTTTCCCTTGCGCGTATGTTTGGTTCTTTTAAAATGCGCCCGCTCCCCACGGCGACCGCTCACGCCGTTTCGGGGAACCCTCGAAAGGAGAGAACGCGGTGAAAACGAAGCACTCCCCCCGGTATGGGTATTGGATCATTGCTGCAAGTGTCACGCTACTCCTGCTTGCGGTTGCGACGCTCCCTCTGATATCGCAGGCCGCACCGCCACCCTCGCCGGAGCAAATCATCCGCAACGCCTGGGAATTGGCCCAGGAATCGGGCCGCTATCACTTTGCCACCGACATTGAGCAAACCACCTACCCCGCTCCCAAGCTGGCCAACGTCGGGCGTAGCAGCCACAAGGACCAGGTCTACCTGGAGGGGCAGGCCAACCTGCCCGACCGCAGCCTGACGATGAGCCTGTGGACTGGCCAGGGCCACGCTCTTGATCCTCAAGACACGGTAGAAATACGCATTGAAGACGACCGGGCCTATGGCCGGCAGAGACAGGATGCCCCGTGGCAGGAAGTGGACGACTTTTCCGGTGCCTTTGCCCCCGACGGCGACCTGCTGGCCTACCTGGCGGGCGCGCGTAACATCAGCAAGATCGGATCTAGCGACCCGGAACTCGGCATTCACTACTCGCAATATGCCTTCGACCTGGACGGTCCCGCCTTTGCCCGCTACGTACGCGACCAGCTCTCCGACCAACTGCGCCGCAGCGGCGAACTGCCCCCCGGCATCACACTGAATACCTCGCGCAAGTACCAGGAAGTGACGGGGAACGGTGAGGTCTGGATTGACGGGGATGGCCTGCCCTTGCGCCTGACCGTGCGCCTGGAATATCCCCCGCAAGAAAACGGCGAGCAGGTCGTGGCCGACATCACCACCGATTTTTCCAACTTTGACCGCGCGGCGCTGGTCAGTTCGAGAGACCAGGTTTTCCCCAATAACCTGGTCTCTTCCTTGGGCCTGCCGCGCACGCCGGATGACTGGCGGCAACTTGGCTATCAGGCCGGCCTGATGGCAGGTTTTGTGATCCTTATGCTTTTGCTCGTAACTCACGGCAGATCGAAGCAGGTCTACGCCGCCTTCGTCCTGGCCATCATCCTCTCAATGCTCGTCACGCCGCTGCTGCAAAGCCAGCAAGTCTATGCCTTTTCTCAACGCCAGGAGGCCGAACAAGCCGCATACGAGGAGCGTCAGGCGGAGGTGGATGCCACCCGCGAGATGCGAGAAGATCTGACCACCTCGGACTGGAATCCGCACGCTGACCCGCTTGCAGAAGCGCAGACATACCAGGAGGAAACTCTCTCCTCAGCCACCCTCTCTGCCCCCCTCTCCCCTGCTAACACCGCCACCACCACCACCGTCCCCGACCCCGCCAGCGACGCCGACCACGACGGCCTGACCTACATCCAGGAGCAGCGGTTGGGCACCGACCCGAACGACGTGGACACCGACGGCGACCAGATCACTGACTATGCCGAGGTGCGGGGTTTCCAGTTGGGCAGCCAAAGGTGGTATGGCAACCCTCTCGACGCAGACACCAACAAGGACACCCTCGCCGATACCCAAGAGTGTTGGGCAACGATGCCCCCCACGCTCCCCGCCAACACGGCCTGCAACCTCGATACCGACAGCGATGGCACACCCGACCTGTTCGACCGCGATAACGACAATGACGGCGTGGATGACCGGGTAGACACGTCACCCTTTAGCAAGATAGGGAGCGGCGCTCACTTTACCAGGGCCAACCCCTTCCAACTTCAGGTGAACGGCTTTACGGCGGGAGAGCCCCTCTTTGTAGATTTTCAACTGCGTCCGGCCAACGCCGACCATCTCGCCTACGCCCTGAACGTCCTCGACTGGCCCTCCGGCGATACCGCAGGCCAGGTACAGCGCGTCAAAGACACCACCTTTGCCGATGACCTGACCGCCGCGCAGCGCGCCGCCGACCCCAGCAACGCCAACGGCGATATGCGCCTGATTCCCATGCTGGAAATCGAAATCCCCTACCAGAGCGGGCACTATGGCAATCTGCCGGTCAAGCCGGGCGCGTCATCTCGCGGCCCCACCACCCCCGTCGACAATTGGCTGGACCGGTCCAAGATGGCCGTCCACAGCATCTCTGTGCGCAGAATCAACGCCGAGGGTGCGCTGGGCGTCTATGTCCCCATCAACATCGTATACGATGAACTGGGCGCGGGGCGCAGTGCCTTTTCCGCCCGCATGCCCTATTTCCCCACCATGGCCAACTGGGGCGGGAACCACCAGGTGCGCCTGGCATGGGTAGTGCAGATGAAAACCGACTACTGCCGGGCAAGCGGCGCTCCCACCGACACCGCCCAGCTCAAATCCTGGTGCGCCCAACCACAAAACCGGGAAGAGCGTATTCAAATCGTCCACACCTACTATGACGACTGGTACCTGACCGGGCTCGCGGTGCGCGAAGATAGCGGCATGGACGTCGCCATTGCCTTTGAAGACCCGGCGACCGACTCTAACCTGAACAAGGATGACAACCTGTGGAAACTGGCGAATGGGCTGGGCAAGGCGTTCATCACCGGGCGAAGCTCCAACAGGGTCGCGCGCGACATCACCATCAACGAGATCAGGGCGCGCTTTGACCGTCAGAGCAACGGCAGCATCCCCAACAGCGATAACCGGTTGTGGAACATCCCCAAAACCGCCTTGCGGGTGCAGACCTACTCTTTCGAGCACGAGGACTTTATTGCCCACGTCCCCATGACGTACACCAAGCAGATCCTGCAAAACCACTTTACCAGTTACGGCAGCCCACGGGCGGATGCGCCTACCTTGCTGATTGCGCGAGAGGAGCGCGCTCGCACCGCCACGCTCGATATGAGCAGAGAGGTCATGAGCGTGAACGGGCGTGTGCTGGCGGTCAACTTGAGCGATACGCACACCCCGGTAAGCACCCTGGCCTCGGTCGCTTGGAAGCCGTACCGCTACCGCAGCGGCGCCTGGCAACCCTACCCCATCCAGGAGTACTGGGATCGGCTGGATGTACAGTTGCGAGAAACCATTTTTGCCGGTACTACCGATCTCACCTTGCAGGACGGTCAGGTGATTGCCGCGCAATGCTATTACCACAGCCTGTTTCACGGGCTAAACAACGTGGTCCAGAGCGGCAGCACCGCTCTGTACAACACTTCTGCCGCCGAACAAGATGACGACGACGATATCACTGGTTGGATCAAATTTGGCGGGAATGTTTTCAAGGCGGCTGTGAAGGACGTGGGCGAAGAATTGGCCAACAACGCGCCAGACGGAGACAGCACCCCGAACACTCCGCAGGCAAGGAGGCAAGCTGCCCTCAAAGACCTGGGGGGCGCGTCCCGAAGAGGCGCTCTCGAAGCCCAGTCGCGTGTGGGGCGAATGGCAAAATACAAAGCCCGCGCCAGGTCAACCGGGGCGGTTCTGCTTACGGTCGGCCTTTTTGTGGCCGGGGCCGCGTCCGGGGATGACAATAACACGGCAGAACAGATCGAGAAAGGACTGAAAGTTGTCGAGGCTGTTCAGGAATTGGTCACTACGGTCAAAGATATCCGCGCCGCAACCCAGGGCGTCTCTGGCTTTGCCAACAAAATGAATGCTGTTTCCAAGACTTTTACCAGGGCGGCGACAAAGATCGCCGTCATCGGGGTGATCATTGCGGCCGGGGTCGCTTTTGGAGTCTTTATTGCCCAAATGGTAGATCAAGGCGTATCCTTTGGCAGCCTGGCATTTAACGCTGCCCTGGCAAAGACCATCGCCGAAGTGGTTGCAGGGGCGATCTTGGTGGCTATTACCTTATATTCCTATCGTGGGACAGATCATCGCCGCGGTGATCGCGGTCATTGACGCCGTCATCGCCCTCGTCTGCGGTGTCCTGGGGGAGGATTTTGAGGAAGGGGATGTGGGCCAGTACCTTTGCAAGGGGATTGAGGGCTGGCTGAGCGAAGTGATCGCCTGGCATATCTACGGGCAGCATGCGATGGTCAACATGGAAGACTCCGACCGCCTAAAGATAGGCGGCCCCGTCCCCACCCTGCTGCACCCCCAGGACGGCTTCTCCCAGGGGAACCAGCTTTCTTACAGTCTCCCCCTCACCAACACCATCGACCTCCTCTCCTGGTCCTGGCAGAACACCCAACTGGATTGGAAGGCGCTTGTCTATCGCTGGCAGTTCAACAACAGCAACTTGAAATCGTCCACCTTTAGCTATGCCTTGTCCACGCAAGAACAGGACATCCACGGCGGCCTCGACCGGGGGAGTATGAGTGGCGAGTGGCGCGCCAGGGACAATGACGACGACGCGCCTTACTACATCGCGCGGAATGTCACCATTGCCAGCGCCATCCCCATCACCAGAGCAGGGATCAACGTATCAATGCCCCTTTATCTGGCCGAAGGCGCCGTCCTGCCCGTCCAGGAATGCTTTGTCGTTCCCAACCCACCGGCATGCGTTTTTGCCCCCGGCGTTCCCTTTGTCTGTCTGATTCCCATCTGTCACATCCGCGACAAGTCAAACACAGCCCATATCAATTTGGGGTCATCCATTCAATGGGACATCTTTCCGGCGACGTTGGATGAATTTCACGCCCTCTCCTGGGGAGACTTTCCCGCGCAAAGAGATCACGACGGCGATGGATTGCTCAGTCGAGGCAGCGGCGGCAGCGACCCCAACGACCGCACTTGGGATAGCGACGGCGACGGCCTTTCAGATTTCTATGAAGAACAAACCGGCAGCAATCTGCAATCGCCCGATAGCGACGGCGACGGGCAGAACGACCGCGCAGAAGCGCTGCTTGGGAGCAATCCCAACCGCAACGATAGCGACGGCGACGGCTTGACCGACCAACAAGAGGTGACCGGATGGGAATTCGTCTACGACTTTGCCGCGGACGGCAGCCAACTGCGCACCTGGGTCACCTCTGACCCGCTGACCGTAGACGGCGACGGCGACACGCTGACCGACGCTCAGGAGAAGATATTCGGTTTCCACCCCCGGGTCTGGTCTGACCCCAACGTGCTAAAGTACGAAGCCCAGATGTACGAACAGGCCGCTGGCGGAACCCGCACCCCTACCGACGGTTTTGTAAAACCAAACGACACCCTGTACTACAAAGGCAGAGCCAGAAACGAGCTCTTTAACCGCTACGCCAACGGCTTGCTGTACACCGATTTCCCCAGCAGCGTCGCCCACGCCATTCACCCCACCACCTTTATTTTGCAGCCGCAACAAGAGGCAACCTTGAGCGGCAATGTGCAAATCCGCTCAGACGCGCCCTCCGGCGGCGTTGACCTGACCCAGACCGCCGGCGCCACCATCGTGAACCGGCGCGAGGCGTCTGACTATGCCGACCTATGGCTGAAATTCGATGAACCGGCCGGCTCGGCCCGATTTGCCGACTCGAGCGGATCAATGCCGGAGCCCTATGCATTTTGCAGTCCTCGTTATCGGTGTCCTACCGCCGGGATGACGGGCACCAACGGCAGCGCCCTGTACTTTGACGGCGTAGACAATGGGCTCTCTTTTTATCAATCTAGTGGCATACTGGACTATGGCGCAGACCAGGATTTTACCATAGCGCTTTGGGTAAAAACTACCGGTTGGTCAGGCTTCGCACACATTATAGGGTATTCTGTTGTCAAACTGTTTGGCAGTGGCGATGGCAGCACGTGGGGGGCAAGCATTATAGATAGTGGGCGCACCTATGTTGATGTAAACGGCGGCGCAATTGACGATGATCAATGGCACCACATAGCCGCCACGTTTACCCGACGCGGTGATCTGATCCTTTATGAAGATGGCGTGCAGGTGGGGCGCCGTTCAATCGCTCACCTTGTCGGCTTGTACAACCTTTTTGGAGATTGGTTCACCATTGGCCACAACTACAACCCCTGGGGTCGCGGCCACTTCCGCGGGTCAATGGACGACGTGCGTATCTATCCGCGCGCCCTCAGAGCTGATGAAATCAGAGATTTGATCACCCAGCCCGTTTTGCACCTGCAATTTGAGGAGCCATCCGGCGACTTTTACGATAACTATGGCAACCGCGCCAGTGTGTGGCAAGGCTCCCCTACGCGGGTCCCCGGCATCCAAGGGCAGGGGATTCAATTCAGGGAAGGTGACATGCTTTGCGTCCATCGAAATCCTAACCTCGATCTGAGCGACGGTCGCTTCACAGTGTCAGCCTGGGTCAATTACACCGGCAACGGGGGCAATGCACTGGGCAACCGTCACTATCCTTCTTTATCGGTGTGGCCGCCGGAGATACGTGTCAGTATTTTGGGCTACGGTTCCAGTATGTATGGTCCCACCAACTATCCACTTTCTCCACACACCTGGTATCACCTGGTGGGGACGTTTGATGGCGTCACCTACAGGCTTTACGTCGATGGTGTCTCGATATGGACATCCGACACTTTCAGCGGTCAGCGCCCCTCGGCTAACCGGCTATTTCTCGGCACGGGCTATGGGGGGTCCTACAACGCCTTTGACGGCGTCATTGATGAAGTGAGCATTTACCGCCAGGTCCTCACTCCCGAACAAGTGGATGCCCTCTACCGTTCCAGTATCACCAGCCTGCACTTTCCCTTCGACGAGCCGCCTGGCGCGGGCGAAAGCGGCGACTTTGCCAACCTGGTTGACCTGCGCGGGTTTTCCAATGGAACCTGTACCGGCGCCGCCTGCCCTGCCAGTGGCGTCTATGGACGCATCAACCAGGCGCTTCAGTTTGACGGTGTGGATGATACCGTCACCTTGAGCGACGTTGACCTTTCGGGAGATTTTGCCATTGCCGCCTGGTTCAAAACGCCCACCCCCAGCGACGGCAGAATCAAGCCCTTGATTAGCAAGCAGCTCACCAACAGCAACCCGACAGGCGACTCCGCCGAACTCAATTTCCAGATTGAGGGCAACGGCAACCTCAAGTTCTTTATGTCAAGCGATAGTGCGCCGTATGACGTCAACATGAACGGGGGCGTCCTGGCTGCAGACCGCTGGTACCACGCGGTTGTTGTCATG
>CAYPOY010000155.1:0-11328 GCA_964412395.1 uncultured Anaerolineales bacterium
CCCCAACCCCTCCCCGAAACGGGGAGGGGAGCCTCTCCCCCTTCCCTCCCAGGGAAGGGGGCCGGGGGGTTAGGTCTCCCTACCGCCGGCTGTAGATGCGGATGAAGTGGGCTATGGAGCGGTCGTAGGTGCGCTCCGCCTCCGGTGGAAAAAGACAGCCCGGTAGCTCACCCATCCGCCAGTGATAGCGGATACATTCGCAGCACTTGCCCTTTCTGGAGCAGGGCTCATAAGTGCAGGGGCACTGTGCCAGGTTCTCTTCTACTTTGCACTCCATACCCCTCACCTCCAACACTGACTGATGGGACAAAGTATAGCACGGACCGATCCAAAACAAAAGCTACCGGCGTTCACCGGTAGCCTTGTGCCCTTGCATCAGCCTGCGTGAGACCTACGCATCAGTGACCAGGTGCTGCTCGATGTAGTCCACTGCCTGGCCAACCGTCTCGATCTCCCGCATATCGTCGTCAGAGATCGGGCTTTTGTCGAACACCTCCTTGAATTCCTCCTCGAACTCCATCATCATTTCGGCGAGATCGAGGGAATCCGCCTTCAGATCCTCGCGGAAGCGCGTGTCCCGTGTGATCTTCTCGGGCTCCACCGCGAACACACGAAAGATGGCCTGCTTGACTCGCTCCAACGTATCTGCCATTGGCTTTACCTCCCTTTGATTTTTCAGGCTGCTGACGACAATATTCTACACGCAGAGAAGAGTTTGTCAACCCGCGCAGTTTGACAACCATCGTCATTGCTAGTATCATAGCACACTACCTGCCATAAATAACACCGATGAGTGCTTCGGGTTACGGTAACTACTCACAGCCTGCGCCTTGTGAGGGTCTGCGACCTTACAATCTTTGCAAAGCTTGCTGAAAATGGCCTCGTCCTCGTTCGCCGAAGGTCTTTGACGTTCGCCGAAGGTCTTTGACGTTCGCCGAAGGTCTTTGACCGAGGCGTAAAGGGCTCGGTCGGGAGACCTTCGCCCATCAGCCTGGGAAGTTACGGGTTACGAAAGAATCTACACGCCAATAGCACAAGTCCGGCCACATCGGCATCAGTCCGAAAGTAGGAGGGAATCACAATGGTCAACCTGGATAGAGAGGATCTCCAGAAGTTACTCGACCTGCTGAAAGACGTGCCAGAATTGGCCACTGAGCAGTCACGCCGGCAGATGTTAGAATACGCTGGACTGAAGCAATTGGCTCCACAGATCAAGTTCTCAGGCGCTCAATTCATCGCTGTCGGCCAGATCGTTAGCTACCTCTCCGACTATGGGCGCCTGACCTACGATCATGAGGCACTCGGGCTCTTCTTAAACTCGATCAAGAAGTTCGTGGGTAAGCAACAGCAAGAGTTCCTGGACACGCTCCTGCTCAAATATGCCATGATGACGCCGATTGTCCCATCACCCGGCGTAGATGAGTGGCGCGGCACAGATACGCCGGAGACTGTCCTGGAGAAGATCGTCGGTGAGAACACCTTGCGCCCAATTGCGTTCCTGGCGCGAGGCCTGCAGGCATCTCGATCGGTGGCCTATATCGGCGTTCAAACCAGTATACGGCGTTGGTCGGGAACCGGCTTCTTGATCGCCTCCGACCTGCTCTTGACCAACCACCACGTGATAGAAAGCGCAGATCTCCTGCCCAACGCTTTGTTCCGCTTCAACTATGAAGAGAACTTCAGAGGGGAGGCCCAGGAACCCCACGAGCACCGCGCAAAGTCCAACGGGATCTTCCACGCTAGTAAGGCACTGGATTACGCGGTGATTCAACTCGAGGGTGAACCTGGTGACGAATGGGGCTGGCTGCCTTTGCCTCCCGGAGAGATCAGAAAAGGCGACCGAGTGAACATCATCCAGCATCCAAACGGCCAACCCAAGCAGATTTCACTGCAGAACAACTTTGTCGAGTACGTTGGTGGCGACATAGTCCAGTATGTGACGTCCACCATGCCCGGTTCGTCTGGCTCGCCGGTCCTAAACGATGGCTGGGAGGTCGTGGCACTTCACCATGCGGGTGGAAACATCCGTGAGCCTGCGACACAGCGCCGTTACTTCCGGAACGAAGGCATCCTGGCCGGCAGCATCCTCGCTGATTTGCCTGGCGACCTCAGGCAACGGCTGAACGCCGCAGCCGCAGGGTAGATCGGAGAAGTCAAACTGGCATCAGGAGGAGGCCTGAAATGGGAATTGAGTCCCAGTTACTGCAGTTCCTGGCGAACCTACCAAAAACCGATACGGTTGACGAGCGCCAGGGACTGTTTATCATCACAGGGCCTAAACATCTCTGGAAGCATATAAAATGGGAAGGTAGCAGACACGACTTCTTCACCGGGCTTCTCAGGGTATTCAGCCGGCAGGAAAAAACAGAGCTGTTAGAGTTTCTCGATGGTCTTGCGAAAGGCCCATGGATTGGAGCAGAGCGCAAGCAGCCTCTCGCCGACCTGCGCGCGAGCATTGCCGCGCTAACTCCCGACCAGTGGCGTCAAGCGTTTGCAGGTAGCAAAGTAGACGTTCGGGAGATCATCAAGCGATGTCAGGAAGCGACCGGGAAAGAGATCGAGATCGTCGGCCGCAAGTATATCCGGGAGCTGTACTCCCCTCGCCGGGTGGAAGCAAATTTCAAGCGGTTTCTCGAAAGCGACGCCACCTGCTTCCTCCTCGTTGCCAAGGCTGGACGTGGCAAGACGAACCTGCTGTGCCACATTGTTGACGAGTGGCAGGCGAAACGTCCCATACTCTTTCTCTCGGGCCGGAAAGAACCCAAGGACGACATGGATTTCCTGAGACACATTGCCAACCGTATCGGCTATGGCGAAAACTGGTCCGCCTGCCTGAACGACCTGCGCGACGTGGCCGAGGTCGGCTCAGAGCCACTCATCTTGATTGATGGTATCAACGAAAGTGCGGCCAGGCCCAGCGTGATGCAAGGAGCGCTGCGCGAACTGCTGGTACAGGCCGCCCTCCATCGGATCAAGGTTTGCGTGACCTGCCGGACGGATTTCTGGCAGTTTTACCGGGCCCCTTTTTGGGGAGCATACACCTGGCGAGAGGACGGGGCTGGTTCCGCTGGACGGGTTCGAGGCGAAGACTTACCCCTTTTCCCCGAAGAAGATTTTGGCGAAATTGCGGCTCGTTACTTCGGCCGCTTTGACATCCAGGGCGAACTGGTTGAGGAGGCGTGGGAACGCTGTCGCAACCCGCTGCTTCTGCGGTTTTTCTGTGAGGCTTATGAGCACAAAGATGTGGGGACGGTCTCACAAATCCGCCTGTACCCATTGTTCAGGCTGTTCTGGCTCCGGAAGATCGGACAGGCCGCAGAACTCGCTGGTAAGCTGGAGGAACCTGTTACTGAGTTTGTGCTCACCGTGGCCCGGCTAATGCGCCAGCGCCATGAAACGAGGGTGCCAAGAAAGGACATCGCACGGGAAGTCGGCCAGGATCTCCAGGAGTTGATGGAGCCAAACTCCTTATACGTCCGAGTGCTTGACGAAGAGATCGTCCTTGAACACGAGGTGGATAAGGAGATTGGGACGGCCAACGTGATCTTTGTCTACGACAAGTTCTCCGAGTTTGCTATTGCCCTGAGCATTTTCAGCGACTACGGATGGGGCCAGAAAGTGGGTCGTGATATTGTAGCCGAGGCTGGGGAGCTGATGCGAGAAGAGTCGGAATATCAGTTTGCCACACTGCGGGGTGCACTGGAATTCCTTGTGTTGCGGATCGAAGATCGTCGTTTTGCCGAAGGGGTTCATTTCGACCTCATAAAAGCCATGCTTGCCCAGGACTGGAAATGGCGCCGGATTGGAAGCATGCTCGCCTTCCAGCTAACTCACAGCGAGGAAGCCTCTTTCTGGGGATTCATGACGACTCTCATCCACAACGAGAGGGACTTTGTGAGACGGATCTGCGCCGAGCAACTAGGCCCACTTGCCAGGTACCACGCTGGCCGCGCACTTCCACTCCTCAACCAATGTCTGCGGGACGAAAGCGACTCGGTCCGCCGGGCTGCCAAGGAGTCTCTCCTCAACCTCGATGCAGCCGCAGCCATCCAGGAAGCCCAACTCCTGGTTAACAAGCAACCACTTGGGGCACAGTCAGTACCTTTGGCAGCAGAAATACTGCTCTGGCCCGTCAACAGCCGGTCACCACTCTTGCAAGAGAAGATGCGCTGGCTGGTGAAAGAAAACCGCAATGACGACATTCAAAAAGTAATCTTTGGGTACCTCGCAAACCTTGAGCTTCCCCCTTACAAAGACCTCTATGCACTGGAAGAGCTAGAGAGGGCTTTCCAGGTCGGCTGGAAGCGCGATCATCAGCCTGGCAATCCCTATTTGGACGTCATCCAACACCACACAGCATTCAGGAGGGAAGCGTTAGAAGTTGACCTGGAACGCCTTGAGACTCTGCGCACCATTGTGAAGCGCTTGTTTGATTTCACTGTACAGACTCTTGGAATGCATCGTACCGCTCGTAGCGAACTTGGCGCGGCCTTGAGCCTCAGTATCCTGGTGCCAGGCCCCAGGGACCAAAAAGCATTTCTGCGTCGGATTGAACAAGAGTTCCAGGTGCCCCTCCGGGAATGGCTATATTCTTCTGATGATGAGATCTCTTTAGGTCAATTGGCCGTCGAAATAGCTCACTCAGCTCCGGTTTTTGCCACACATCCCTCAACCCCTCACCTGGTTGAATTACCCCCACAGGCCTACTTCCACTACGATCACGAGACCCCACGCTTGATCCGGCTATGCCAGATTGCCGACGACTTGGTTAAGGAGGCTGCCATTCTGACTGAGAAAAGCCTGTCAGCAATAACCATCAACACAGAACTTGGGAAAGGGGGCCTCGATCTTAAGCCCGAGGAACGCAACGCCCTGCGGACCAAGGCAGCGTCCAGAATCGGCGTGGAACTGAACGCCGTGGAACATCGATCCCTCTCCAGTCTGGGCCGCCTGAGCCTGTGGCTTTGGCGGGCAGAACTGGCGCTAGAGAAAGAGCAGCAAGCACTGGAGAAGAAGGTAAGAGAGTTCAGCAAATTGGGGACCCACGAACTCCGGCAACGCCTCTCCGTCTTCCAAGCGCTGACGCTGTCCGAGCAAGCAAAGGATGAGTTGTCTTTGGATCTCCAGGCCATCTGTCGGGCCTACGCCGCCTCGCAGCCAGCCCGAGCCATTGAAGCGTTGACGCCCCTGATTATATGGCATAACGAAAATGACAGCTCTGCGCTGAGCCAGGCTTTCCAGACCCTCCACTGGCGCGACCAGGATAGTTTCTGGTCTGTCGCCGAAAAATTACTGGAACACAATGACCAACGCATAATTGATTTTGCCAGTCAAGTGTTCGAGCAAGCTGAGTACGCTGAAGAGCAAATTGTCTCCGGTGATGTTTTCGATCGAGTCCGAGGCATAATCGTGGATTTGTTAGGTGTAGACCTGCCACAGGTAACTCCTGATGCACGTTTCCGGGAAGACCTGGAATGCGATTCTCTGGATTTAGTAGAGCTGATCATGTCATTCGAGGAGGAATTCGACGGAGTGATCTCAGACGAAGACGCTATACGGATCGAAACAGTAGGCGAGGCAGTGGCATACATCACCACCACAATGTCGACACAGGGAGCCCGGAATGACTCTGGAAGCCTTCCCTTCAGAACACTTTACAATGTCGACATAGTGAGCCCGGAATGACTCTGGAAGCCTTTCCTTCAGAATACTTTTCTCGTCACGACAATAGCAATGACACCTTGTTCTACCAGGTGCCGCGCAAAACAGTCTACATTGACGACCACACTATTGCATCTCTCAGTGAGTTGCTCCTGGAATTGCTACCGCCTGGTGGTACATACCTGGACCTGATGAGCGGCTGGCGGTCACACATTCCTGACGAACTCCAACCCGCTCAAGTAGCCGGTTTAGGTCTCAACGCTCAGGAGATGGCAGAAAACTGCCAGCTTGACGAGTTCATGGTTCATGATCTCAGCAAAGAACCATCTCTGCCTTTTGGCGAGCAGCAATTCGATGCAGTTCTGTGCACCGTCTCCGTACAATACTTGATCAAGCCAATCGAGGTGTTCCGCGAAGTAAATCGCGTTCTAAAGCCAGGTGGTGTATTCATTGTCACATTCTCAGATCGCTGTTTTCCACGGAAAACTATCGCGATTTGGTTGGCCACCACTGCTACGCAACACAGAGCGCTCGTCACTCGCTATTTTGAGGTATCTGGAAACTGGACCGACACCAGTACAGGGTCCGTCATTCCAAAGACAAAACCTCCAGAGTCCTCAAATTCCCTACACGTAGTCTGGGCTAGAAAGTCATCGGGCGGTTGAATAGACAAAACACCGCCCGCAAGTAGCAATTACGGAGGCGCCGTGCACCGGAAGCGGAAGGCGGATCACATCCGTATCAATCTTGAGGAAGATGTCAGATTTGACAAGATAACCTCCGGCTTCGAGCGTTACCGCTTCGTCCACTGCGCGCTGCCAGGCTTCAGTCTCGAAGACGTGGACACTTCTACAACATTGCTGGACAAGCGTCTGGCGGCCCCGCTGCTCATCTCATCCATGACCGGTGGCACGCCGGCAGCCAGCGCGATCAACCAGCGATTGGCAGAAGCGGCCCAGGCTGCTGGTGTCGGGATGGGACTCGGCTCACAGCGCGCCGCTATCGAAGATCCTGCCCTGGCGGATACCTACCGCGTGCGTCACGTCGCCCCTGACATCCTGCTGATGGCTAACCTGGGCGCGGTGCAACTGAACTATGGCTACGGCCCCGACGAATGTCGCCGTGCCGTCGAGATGATAGAAGCGGACGCCCTCATTCTGCATCTCAACCCGCTACAGGAGGCGCTCCAGCCCGAAGGAGAGACGCGCTTCGCCGGGCTGCTATCCAAAATTGAGGCGGTCTGCCGAGTTTTGGAGGTACCGGTAATCGCCAAGGAGGTGGGATGGGGATTCTCGGAGCAGGTGGCCCGCCAACTGGTGGACGCTGGCGTGGCAGCGATTGACATCGCCGGGTCTGGAGGCAGTTCGTGGAGCAAGGTGGAGATGCACCGCGCCATAACCGGGCACCAACGCCGGGTGGCGGCGGCTTTCGCTGACTGGGGTATCCCCACCGCCGAAAGCCTGCTGATGGTCCGTCAAGGCGCGCCCGGCCTGCCTGTCATCGCCAGCGGGGGTATACGTGACGGCATCCAGATGGCCAAGGCCATCGCTCTCGGCGCAGCCGCGTGTGGCATTGCTGGGCCGTTCCTGCGCGCCGCCAGCGAGTCCACCGCCGCCGTGGCCGGCCTCATCGCCGTGATCGTCGCCCAGTTGCGCATCGCTATGTTTGCCGCTGGCGCTGCCGACATCCAGGCGCTCCAGCGCACTCCTGTCATTCCCGCCACATCGTAACCCCGGCAATCCTCGCGGGTTATGAAATACAGCCTGGTGGCCTCTGTCCATCCAGCACATCAAAGACAAAGGAGATTAACTCGTGATTGAACAAGCCTTTAACAACGGGGTGGACAAGGTACCCTTTGCACAGCGGGTGTTGTTGCTCCCGTACTGTCTGCGCCCCAGCCAGGACTGCCCGGGAAAGATGACCAAGCAGGGGCTGGATTGCACGGGATGTACCCTCGTCACGTGTGCTATCTACCAGTTGCGCACCGCCGCCGTCGAGGCCGGCTACGGGGATGTATGCATCGCCCCTGGTGGACGGTTGGCGGTGCGCTTCCTGGCCGAGCGCCAGCCGGCCGGAGTGGTCGCCATCGCCTGCTCAAAAGAGCTGGAAGAGGGATTGGAGGCCGTTGACCAAATGGAGTGGGCGAACGGCCGGCCGGCCGCGGCTGTGGTGCCGCTGCTGCGGGATGGCTGCGTGGACACGGAAGTGGATGTCGCGGCGGCTCGGGCGGTCATTCTCAGTTACACCAGTCGCCAAGAACTGTAACCACACTATGTCTCTTGAAACATTCTTCAACCGCTATCTACCACCTCTCGAAGCAGAAATGCGCGCCGTCGTCCAGACCGCCGACCCGCGTCACAGCGGACTCTTTGACATGCTGCGCTACCACCTGGGCTGGGCCGATGCCGCGTTTAACCCCTGCCAGGCACAGACCGGCAAGCGCGTGCGGCCTGTACTCTGCCTGCTGGCCTGCGAAGCCTGCGGTGGCGATTGGGAGCAGGCTCTACCCGCCGGGGCTGCCATCGAACTCATACACAACTTCTCCCTCATCCACGACGACATCGAGGATCAGGATGAGACCCGCCACGGCCGCCTTACCGTATGGGCACTGTGGGGAGAGGCGCAAGGGATCAACGCCGGGGATACACTCCTTGCCCTGGCCCAACTGGCCCTGGTGCGCCTCTCCGAGCGAACCGTGCCCGCCACGACCGTCGTGGCAGCCCTGCGCCTTCTCAACCGGACCTGCGTAGCCCTTACCAGTGGCCAGTACCTCGACATCGGCTTCGAGAGCCGTGCTGACGTCTCTATCGCAGACTATCTGGCGATGGTCGAGGGAAAAACCGCTGCGCTGGTGGCCTGCGCCTGCGAGATGGGTGCCCTCATCGCCGCTGTCCCTGACGCCCAACGCGAGCATCTGCGCTCATTTGGCCACCACGTGGGGATGGCCTTTCAGATGCGTGATGACATCCTGGGCATCTGGGGCGACCCGACCGTCACCGGTAAACCCGTCGGCGCCGACATCGCCCGGCACAAGAAATCGTTGCCTATCCTCCACGGATTGGAGCGAAGCGCGGAACTGTACACGCTGTTGGCACAGAATACGCTCTCAGCGGCCAACATCCACCACGCCACGGAGTTATTGCAAGAGACGAACAGCCGCGAATACGCTGAGCAACTGGCACACGAGCACCACACCCAGGCATTGGCTGCGCTGGAGGAGGCGAAACTGCAGGGCCCAGCCGCCCAGGCGCTCCGGGAGCTGGCGCAGATGCTCCTCAGCCGTGAGCGGTAGTTCAGTCAACCAGCTTCCATGATCTCAATCCCCAGTTGGCGGAAGGCTTCCTGGATCTTGTCCTCGTACTCCTGCTCGGAGATCTCCCCGTGCTCGGCCGAGAGCACGACGTCCAGCCGGTCGAATTTGTGCTGGAGCAGGTTCATCACTCCCATCAGGCCAGAGACCTTGCCCTTGGGCACGGTGAACCGAAGCCGGAGGCGCCGCCGGGGGAGCCCAGGCACGGGCTTGAGGCCTGCTGGGTCGGCGCCTTCGGGTGTCTCCCCAACGGCCGTAAGACCGGGCTCCGGTATGGTCATATCTACGTCCGACGGGGGGCGGTAGGTTGTACGCTCCGCTTCTGCCGCCCGCTGGGCCTGGCAGATTTCGGCTGGGATGATGACCTCGCTGCCCGCCAGCCCGACATACGGCTCTTCCTTCTTCCCGAAGTAACGACATACTGGCCGGCCTTCCTCCAGTGCCCCTAACCCAAACAGCCCCTGGCGCACCCCTTCGGCGATACCCTGCTCCCACGCCGCCCGGCTGACGACCCGCGTCTCCCCCGGCGTCCTCAGCCCGGCCTGGGCCAACTGCTCGGTCAGCACGTACTCCTGCTCCCGCCCTTCGACGAGCTCAGGACGCAGCAGGTAGCGCTCCTTGATGACCAGGGGGACGATGCGCTCCAGGATCTCCCCGTCCAGGCGCAGTTTGTCGTACACTTCCTCGTCCAGGGGTTTGTCCTCTCCATACGTGGGGATGCCCAGGTCCAGCTCCTTCAGCCCATCGCGGGCGGGGATGAAGAGTTGGCGGTAAGTGCGGCGCACGGCCTCGGCCAGGTCGCCGTGGGCTTTCTTTAGACCCCCTTTGATCTCTTTCTCCTGATCCGCAGTGAGGCTGAGAGTAACGTCTTCTGCCAACGTCTCGTATGCCAGGCTCTTTCGCATCAGCATTTCCAGGGCGGGCCGTTCGTTCTCCAGCGCCACCAGGAAGAAGGGGGTATTGCAGTGGACGCGGGGAATGGTTCCCTTCTGCTTCAAGATGGCTTCCATCAGGACGTCGTCCCGTTCCTGCAGGAGGATCAGCTTCAGATCAGGCGTGTCGGGGATGTCGGCGTCGGAGATGGGCCATAAGAAGACCTTGAGCCGCCGTCCGCCTACGCGGGTCTTCAGCAGAGCCTCTTCCTCAACCGCGATCTCGCCCGGCTCGATGTTCTCCATGCGGGTGAGGAGAATGCGGTTCAGGTTGGGCTGGTTGGTAAAGAAGTACTTGCCGCTCTGTTGTTGCACGTAGAAGAGATAGCGGCCCTTCAGCAGTTCCACCGCCTCTGCCACCACGCTGGCCGGGTTGCTGGTGGTGGTAGCGCTGCGCTTGACCTCGCCCAGCGTGGCCCCCCGCTCCACGCCGCCGGAGAAGGAGTACAGAAAGATGGTGGTGGCCACCCTCGTCCCCAGGCGCAACCCCTGGTAGGCCGCGCCCAGTTCCCCGTCCACCTTGCGGGCACCAGCCTCCTGCCCGGTGACGTCCGCGGCGATGACGCTGTCGTACTCGGGACCGATGTGCTTGAGCAATTCGCGGCGCACCTCCTGGTTAGCCAGGTCAAAGTCGGCAAGGGTAATGTAGGGGAGCTCCCGCTCTTTGAGAGCGTGGATGACGAGGGAGAGAAGTCGCAGCACGCCCCGCGTGCGTTGGAAACTGGTGAAACTCCCCCAACGCTGGTAGAGCACATCCACCACCTCCGGTAGGAAGGGATAGGACGTCTCAAAGCGCTGGCGGTACTCGGAAGGCTCTACGCCTGCCGGCAGCAGCGACTCTCCGACGGCGTAGTCCAGGAATTCGCCCACGACCTCCTGCATCCGCTTCTCGACGATTGAGGAGAAGAGGCGGCGGCGGATGACCTGGGTGATCTCGTGCTCCTGGACGGGGGTGTAGATCTTTTCCACCCGCCCGGCCACTTTCTGGAGTTGGCGGAAGAGGCGCTCCGCGCCCTCGTCGTAGTGCTCTAACACGCTGGAGGGAAGGGTGACCGCCAGGCAGACTCGCTCCAGGGTGCTGGCGGCCTCGGTCAGTTCCTGGAGAAAGGCAAGTGTCTGGGCGGATAAGGTGCTGGAACCGACCGGCACGCCAGCGGCCTTGGTGGCGTATTCTAACACCTCGTCCATCAGCACCAGCAGCGGCTGATGGGCCTCCAGTAGCCCCCGCAGGGGTTCACGACCGGGCGCCGTCGAACCCTCGAATCCGGCCTGGCTGCCGGTGAGTTGTTTTGCCATAAGGCCCCATAAGGTGTCGGTGGGAGCCATCGGCGTGCCCACGATGACCACCCGGTTGGCATCCCACTCTGTCGTCTTGTGGTACATGGCGATGAGGGCGTGGGTCTTGCCGCCGCCGAAGGGGGTCTG
>CAYPOY010000156.1:0-11293 GCA_964412395.1 uncultured Anaerolineales bacterium
CGCAAGCGCCGTTCTTAGGGGGGGGAGCGGCGGCAACGCCGCTTCCCTACCCGACAAGCGGACCTGCTAATCGAGTGTCCTCTTGTTGCCAGTTTTCGTTTTTGAAGCATTTCAGGTTCAGTTTGGCATTACTGCGAAACCCGCAGGCGGCTTATGCGCGGTCCGTTGGTGCGCCAAGTGAACTTGGCGTTTCTTGCAGGGTGAAAGTCCCTTCTGGGTAAGGGCTAACCACCCACCCATACCGAGTGTTGCAACTGCCAGGAAGGTAGTTCAGGAGGTGTGAACATAACCGAACGAAACGGTTGAGGCGTACACAGGGAACCACGTAGCCCGCAAGGGAGGCCGCACTCCCCCAAGTCTTGATACAGCCCCGATATAGAGCTAGGGGACGCAAGTCCCAAATGCAGATGGCGATGGTGTTAACGGGCCAGAAGCCAACACAGAGAGCGCGTTATGGTGAGTGCTCCGAGGGTCTGCCGGGGTCCACGAAGAGGGTGGGATGCGTGGAGAGAAACTCCAGGAACTTGGGAGACCCTGGTGGTTCCTGGACACCGAAGGTAAGCAGGGCGTCTGCGCAAGGGAAACGGATGGTGTGCCACAGAAGGAGAAACCCTGAAACAGAGGTAGGCCGGACCCTAAACGGAGGCGAACGAATGCAGACCGGAAGGCGAACCAGGTAGGTTATCCCGCCCGAAAAGGAGAAGGGAAGCCGAGGGCTGCCAGGGAGTCGGATCAGCTCATAGTATTCTGAGACGGTAGGGCCGATCACATGGGGAAGGAGCTGACAGGTAGTCGAAGCCTGCAAAGGAAACCTTGCCCGGACACGGAGGGCCGGATAAACAAGGCCAACCTCACTGCGGGGAATAGCGATGATGCTTCGAGAGAAGCATTTGCGGAAGCGAGGCTACCTGAAGAGCCCGGTGCGGGAAAACCGCACGCCGGGATGTGTGTCCAGCGAAGGCTGGCGTGTTCAACGGGAGACAGTCCCGTCGGGGTAAAAGCCAGAAGCCCCGTAGCTAGGATAGCAGGGTGGAGGGAAACCGAAATTCTGAAGCCTATCGACAAAGTCATCAAGACCTGGCGGTTCTGGGGACTGCGACACTTGATGCGTGCACGGAAGCGCAAGGGTTTCGGCTGGAACAGATGGAGTAGGAAGTGGTTGTATCAAGCGCTGGGACTGTATGGAGACTAGCAGGTGCGGTACTACCAGAATCCGAAAGTGCTGCCAGCGCGATAGGTCGCATAAGCCTCGACGAGAAGCCAACAGGACAGCCCAGTGCGGGAAATCCGCACGCTGGGTTGGACGAGGCGGGAGCTGGAAACGTGGCTATGGGAGCCGGACTGAGGCCCACAACGAAAGGCGTGGAAAAGCCACCGGACCCTAAAGTGCGTGCGCCTGCTCTCGACCCTACGGACGAGGCGGGAACTGGAAACGTGGCTATGGGAGCCGGACTGAGGCCCACAACGAAAGGCGTGGAAAAGCCACCGGATCCTAAAGTGCGCGTGCCTGCTCTCGACCCTACCCGTGGGGGGGACGCGGGGAAACCCGCGTTCCTACCCCGACGACGGCGCATCCCAACGCAAGGTGTAGTCAACACAATCAGTGTGGGTGGACAATGGACAATAAAGCTTTCTGGGACCGATTCGCCCGGAGATACGATGCCTTTATGAGGCATTTCTCGCCCGAATATTCGGTGCTCATTCAGCGTATCTCGCGTGACGTCGGAGATGCTCAACGGATTGTAGAGGTTGCGACTGGCACGGGCCTTATCGCACTCGAGCTTGGCGGGTCGGAGTGGCAGATTGACGCCATAGACATTTCACCAGTTATGATTGCGTGCGCACAGGAGAAGGCGCATGCTCGCGAAGCTCTGGGGGACCGGGCGGGGCTGGCGACCTCCTACAACAACATCGGCCTCATCTACGATGCCCGCGGGGATTACGGAGCCGCGCTCTGCCGCAAGGAGTGGCACAGGTGCGCGAGGTGATGCGGTAGGCGGGGATGTAGACGGGGTGCGGCGGCGGATGCTGTCAGCGGGTTGATTAGCACGGATTGATGGGGGGAATCTCACAAATCCCCCTCCACCCGTGTATATAGAGTAGACCAATGACCGATGCTGATGCCATCGCGCGCGCGATAGAGGGGGGCGGGGCGGCCCAGCGGGCGCTCTACGAAGCGCACCACGCGGCCGCGTTCCGCCTGGCCTATTTGCTCCTCCAGGATGCCTGTGATGCCGAGGAGGTGGTGCAGGATGCCTTCGTCTACGTCTTCCGCAACCTGCGCCGCTACGACCCAGCGCGGGGTTCCTTTTGGGCCTGGCTGCGCGTCGTCCTGGTGAGCCGTTGCCGCAACGAGCGCCGCCGGCGCCAGCGGTTGCGTCTTGTCTCGCTGGAGTTGCTCGACGCCGCCGGCCAGGCCCCGGCCGACCCGAAGCCGGACAGCGACCCGGCGAATGTGCTGGAGAGGCTGGGCGCGCGCCGGGTGGTGTGGGAGGCGTTGCAGCGGGTCAGCCCGGGTGCCCGGGATGCGCTGACCCTGCGCTACTACGAGGGATTGTCGTACGCAGAGATCGCGGCGACCCTGGGCTGCTCGACCGACGCCGCCCGGGCGCGGGTGGCCCACGGCAAGGCACAACTGCGGCGCTTGCTCGCTGCGCCAGAGGAAGAGGAAGAGATGGTCTGCAAGAGTGGGGTTACACGTGCTGCGAAGGTGGGATAGGCGAAGGGGGTCAGGTTGTGAGCCAGGTTCACCCAGAGGAAATTGAATTGGCCCGTTTTAGCGACGGAGAGGCCGGTGTAGGGGGGGCAGGTCATCTGCGCTGGTGTGCTCGCTGTCGCAGCGTCGTCGCCGATTACCGCTGGTTGCAGGATGAGATCACGGCTACGTTGGCGACGGCGGCGGATGCGGTGCCCGTGCCGCGACCGAAGTGGTGGGTTGTACAAGAGCGCCTGTTCGCCAGCCGACGGCGGCAGGTCACGGGGGGACGCATCTCTGCCGTTGCCAGCGTCGTGCTGACCGTCTGCCTGATGCTCTCGCTATCTCCTGTTCTGGCCACAGCCGCCATAGCGCAAACGGCGCGAACGTTGCCCCCCGCGGCGGTGGTTGCCCCGGCACCGGTCACGGCCGTCGTCTCCGGTGGACGTATGGCCTCGGTGGCGACGCCCACGCCGGCCATATCCCGCGACGAGGTAACTTCGTCGCCGACGCCTGCCTTCGTGCTGCCTCCCACGCCGCCGGAACCTGAGACCTGAAACCCATAATGGACCAAGCCCTTCTCACATTCCGCTGGTACCTCGTTGTCCAGGTCTTTGGCCTGGCGGCGCTGCCGCTCTGCCTGCGCCTGTTCCGCCATCTGCCAGATCGCGGCTACGGCGTCTCCAAGCCGCTCGGCCTCCTCCTGACCGGCTGGGCTTTCTGGCTCCTGACCACCTTCGGCTGGACGCACAACACAGCAGGCGGTATCCTCGTCGCCCTGGCGCTCCTCGCCACCGCCGGTCTGCTCCTCCACCGTCGAGCGTCGAGCAACCAGCAACCAGCATCCAGCATCCAGCGCCCGGCATCCAGCCTCATCCTTACCACCGAACTCCTTTTCGCTCTCACCTTCGCCGCCTGGTGCCTGGTCCGCGCCCACATGCCCCGAATCCAGACGGCAGGCGGCGAGAAGTGGATGGAGATCGCTTTCCTGCGCGCTATCCTGCGCTCCGGTACCTTCCCGCCCCACGATCCCTGGCTCTCCGGCTTCGCTATCTCCTACTATTATTTCGGCTACGTCATCGTCGCCATGATCGCCCGGTTGGCGTCCGTCCCGCCCTCCATCGCATTCAACCTCGGCATCGCTGCCCTCTTCGCCCTCACGTGCACGGGGGCCTTCAGCCTGGTCTACAACCTCATCGCGGCAGAGGAGAGGGAGACAGGGGGACGGGGGGACAAGGGGAGCGGGGGACGGGGAGACAAGGGGAGCGGAGGAGGGGTGAGGGAGAGGTTTGCTGTCCTGGGCGGGCTGCTGGGGCCGCTGCTGGTGGCTCTGATGGGTAACCTGGAGGGGCTGCTGGAGGTATTGCATGCCCGGTGCATTGGCCCGGCCTCTTTCTGGGCCTGGCTGGACATCCGTAGCATTGACGGGCCGCCGGTGTCCTTCGCCCAGGGCGGGTGGGTGCCCACGCGCTTCTTTTGGTGGTGGCAGGCCTCTCGCGTGCTGCAGGACTACTCCCCCTGGGGGGCAGAGCAGGAGGTGATTGACGAGTTTCCCGCCTTCAGCTTCATCCTGGGCGACATGCATCCCCACGTTCTGGCGCTGCCCTTCGTCCTCCTCGCCCTCGCTTTGGCTCTCAACCTCTACCTGCGAATAGCGGATGGCGGATGGCGAATGGCGGATGGCGAACGGCGAATGGCGAACGGCGAACGGCGGACGGCGAATGGCGGACGGCGGACGGCGAACGGCGAACGGCGAATGGCGGGTGGCGAGCGGCGGATGGCGAATGGCGAATGGCGGATGGCGAATTTTGCAGTTTGGGAGTTCCTCGTCTACGCCATCTGCCTCGGTGGCCTGGGCTTCCTCAACACCTGGGACTTCCCCATCTACCTCTTCATCGTCGTCGCTGCCTACACCCTCGCCCACCTACGCAACACGCAACACGCAACACGTTTGACGTTTGACGTTTCACGTTTGACGTTTCACGTTTCACGTTTGACGCCTCACGTTTCACATTTCACGTTCCTCTTCATCACCCTCCTCGTCACCGGTCTCCTCCTCTACCTCCCCTTCTGGATCGGCTTCCAATCCCAGGCTGGCGGCATCCTGGTCAACCTGTTCAACGCCACCCGCCTGCCCCAGTTCCTGGTCATGTTCGGGCCGCTTTTCTTCATCGCGGCCGTCTTCGCCGCCGGACAGGCGCGGCGGAGTGGCGTGCAGGCCCGCGAGGTGGCCCGGTGGACACTGGTCGCGGCGCTGAGTATCCTCGGTGTGCTGGTGTTTGTGTTGGGGCTCGTCGTAGTGTTGGTCTGGCTGGATGTGATCCCCGCACAGGGGCCGGCAGCCTACCTGGTGGCCTGGTTGCGCGGTGGGCCTATCCCCGGTCTGGAGGACGTGGCGGGCGCGCGCTCTTTCATTTCCCATAGCCTGCTGTCGCGCCTGCTCAGCCCCTGGACCGCCATCAGCCTCATTGCCCTTCTCACCACCATCACCCTCATCCTGAAACAAGCGACGAGCGACGAACAACGGGCATCCAGCATTCGCAATTCGCAATTCGCAATTCGCACAATTCGCAACTTCGTCCTCCTGCTCCTCGCCACCGGCGCTCTACTCACCCTCAGCGTCGAGTACGTCTACCTGCGCGACGCCTTCGGCACCCGCATGAACACCGTCTTCAAGTTCTACTTCCAGGTCTGGGTGATGTGGGGTATCGCCGGGGCCTATGCGCTGGCGGGCTTCCTCCGCCGGGCATGTCCTGGGCATGGTCGAAGGGGTGGGGTGGGGGTGGTGATTGTCGCCGCGCTCCTCGTCGTCACTGGGTTGATTTACCCCGCGCTGGCTATTCCAGCCCGCGCCGGTGAGTACGGCGGCCCACCCACGCTCGACGGTGCCGCCTACCTGGCCGAGATATATCCAGACGACTATGCTGCCATCGCCTGGCTCAACGAGAACGTCGGCGGCGCGCCGGTCATCCTGGAGGCTCCGGGCGACCGTTTCTATGCCTACGTCTACGAGGGGCGCGTCTCCGCCCACACTGGCCTGCCCACGCTCCTCGGTTGGGCCGGTCACGAGCACCAATGGCGTGGAAGTTACGACGAACAGGCCCGCCGTGAACCCGACATTGAGACGCTTTACACCAGCGTGGACCCGGACGAGGCCTTGACCCTGTTGGACAAGTATGGTATAAGTTACGTCTACGTCGGGCCGCTCGAGCGGGAGCGCTATCCCGCCGCCGGCCTGGCGAAGTTCGCCGGGTTGATGGAGACCGTATATGACACCGGCACCGTGACCATCTACCGCGTAGACGAACGGCAAATGTCGAATGACAAATGACAAATGGCAAATGACACATTCGGCCACCCGACCAACTGACCAACCGACCAACCGGCTGGCCCGATCTCCTTTTACCGTAGAAGCGGCTCTGTGGACCCTCGTCGCCGTCGTCGCGCTTGCGCTGCGGCTGGCTTATCTCGACGCGGCTCCGCTCAGTGGTCGCGAGGCCCGCGAAGCGATGCTCGCCTGGCGGGCCGTGAGTGGGCAAGGGATGCCTCAGGCGGACTATAGCCCGCTGCTCTTCGCTGCCGACGCGCTGCTCTTTGCCCTGTGTGGCACAAGTGACGGGCTGGCCCGCCTGTGGCCGGCTCTGTTCGGCGGGATACTCGCGCTCACGCCGCTCCTGTTCCGGCAGCGCATCGGGCGCGTGGGCGCACTGGCGGCCGGGTTGTACCTGGCGCTCTCCCCGACGCTGTTATTCGCCTCGCGCCAACTGGATGGCGCGGTGGTGGCTGCGGTAGGAGGGATGGCCTCCCTCGGTGGGCTGATCCGTTTCCTCGATACAGGCAACCGTCCCTGGCTTACCCTCTCAGCCGGGGGACTGGCCCTGGCCGTGACGAGCAGCCCATCGGTCTACGGGCTGTTGCTGGCCATGGGCCTGGCGTGGTTGGGCCTCGCCTGGACCTGGCCTGGTGGAGGTGTTGACCTCACCTCCGAGACCCCCCTCCCCGAAACGGGTAGAGGCCGCTTCTCATTGGTCATTCCCCATTGGTCATTGGTCATTGGTCATTGGTCATTGATCTGGATGTTCTTGCTCGCCGGGCTGGCGCTTTCGACTGGGCTGGGCTGGAACCCGGGCGGGTTGGGGGCCGCGGGTGACTTGCTGCCAGCATGGATCGCCTGCTTCGGCCCGGTGTCGGACCCCGTCGTGTCGCCTCTCGTCCTTTTGGCTGCCTATGAGCCGTTGGCCTTACTCTTCGGACTGGGCGGGCTGGCGTGGGCCATCTGGCGCGGACACCGTTTCGGCGTGCTGCTGGGGCTGTGGGCAGGCCTGGGAGCCCTGCTGCTGGCCCTGATGCCGGGCCGGACGGTGTTGGACACGCTGTGGGTGCTCCTGCCGCTGGCGATGCTCACCGGTGTCGCGGTGGAATCGCTCGTGCGGGGCCTGCGAGAGCGGGGAGAGTGGCTCAGCGAAGGGCTGTACGTCCCTGTGGTGGCGATCCTGTGGGTTCACATTTACTTGATGCTCTCGCGCTATGCGGTTTCTGGCAATTCTGCAGATCTGGCCCTGGCGTTATTGGTGCTTGCCTTGCAGGGTCTGCTGGCGGTAACGTTTGCATTGACGATGAAACTTGGCGCCGCGTTGCGTGCTGTTGCCATGGGCACGGGTGTCGTGCTCCTGGCGGCTACTATCTCGGCCGGGTGGGGGGGCGCAACCGCGCGCTCGTCCGACCCACGAGAACTCCTGGCGCGCGATCCTGCCGCCATTGAGGTGCGCGACCTGGTGCAGACGCTGCGCGATCTCTCGTGGCGTGAGACGGGGATGCCGATGACACTGCCGTTCACACTTGAGGCCGGTCCTGACTCGGCTCTGGCCTGGTACCTGCGCGATTTCAGCGCCGCCCACCGGGTTGAAAATCTGGGTCGGGAGGTGGAGGTAGACCCGGTGCTGGTGACCGCGCGGCGCGACCTGAGCGATCTGGCACTGGATGGTGAGTTCGTGGGGCAGGATTTCGCTCTGCGCCGTAGTTGGGACCCGCTCGAGATCAGTTGCACCTGGGAGTTGCCGCCGCGCTGCCAGGCGGCTGTCGGGTGGTTGCTTTTTCGGCACACTCCCTCGCCGCCTGAGGCTGACCAATGGGCCGTACTCTGGCTGCGCCAGGACATGATTGGGGAGTAAGGAATTGCGAATTGCGAATGGCGGATGGCGGATTGAGACTTGCGGGTCAGGCTGATGGGCGAAGGTCTCCCGACTGAGCCCTTTACGCCTCGGTCAGAGACCTTCGGCAAACGTCAGAGACCTTCGGCAAACGTCAGAGACCTTCGGCAAACGAGGATGATGCCATTCAGGTAGTGAGCAGATGAAGGCGTCTTCGCATAGTCATTAGGATGGGAACGGATGACTTTGCTGCTTTCCTTGACGTAACGTTAGGCTATGCGAAATGAACAAGGTGGGGTAGGACAAGATGCCATCTTGTCCCACAGCTATTTTCGAGACAGAGTAGGACAAGGACATAGAACATATGGAGCAAACAGTACTGGACAAACCCCTGAGCAACTTCGTCAGGCTGGATTGGGAAAAAACTCTCTATATCGTCATTATCATCCTGGCCCTCGCTACGCGATTGTGGGGCCTGGGCGACCGGGTGCAGAGCCACGACGAGAGCATACATGCCCGGTACTCGTGGAACCTGTACGCCGGCCATGGTTTCCAACACGCGCCCTTAATGCATGGCCCCTTCCTGTTCCACGCCACGGCTTTATCCTATTTCCTTTTCTCTGACAATGACTTCACCGCCCGGCTGCCGGTCGCGCTGATGGGGGTGGCGCTGGTCGCCTTTCCCTACCTGCTGCGCCGTTGGCTGGGCCGCGCTGGAGGGCTCGTCACCTCGTTCTTCCTGCTCATCTCCCCATCCATCGCCTACTACTCTCGTTACATCCGCCACGATATCCCGGTCATCCTCTGGTCTCTCATCGTCGTCCTGGCCATCTTCTCCTACCTGCGCGACGGCCGCGAGCGCTGGCTCTACCTGCTGGCGGCTGGCGTGTCGCTGATGTTCGCTACCAAGGAAGTCGCTTTCATCTACAGCGCCATTTTTGGCCTTTTCCTCGTCGGCCTGTTCGCTATTCAAGCGTTGGGGCGAGAATGGTCGAATGAAGGCTTGAAGCCTTTGTTCATGGTCGCGCTGGCGGTCATGGCGATTGGGATGCTCATCCTGGGGCTTGGCCTGCTTCTAAGGCAGGAGGAACAGCCGGTGCCAGCCTGGTGGGCCATTGCCGGGGGGATGCTGGCCGTGTTGGCGCTGCTTGCCGCAATGGTCTCCCTGCTCGTCGCTACGTGGCGCGATCTGCGCGATTACCGCTCGTTTGATCTCAGCATCGTCCTGGGTACGCTCTGTCTCCCGTTCCTCTCACCTTTCCTGATCCACGCCGCGGGCCTGGATCCGGTGGACTACAGCGCGCCGACGATCTACTACTCGGGCGCTATCACAGGCGCGGTGTTGCTGGTCTCGGCAGGCATTGGCCTGGCGTGGGACTGGCGGCGGTGGGGCATCGCCGCTGCGATCCACTACGCTATTTTCGTCGTCCTGTTCACCACCGTCTTTACCAATGGCACCGGCATCGCCAGCGGCCTGGTCGGCTCGCTGGGCTATTGGCTGGCACAACAGGCAGTGGAACGGGGTAGCCAGCCGTGGTATTACTATATGATCACGGTGCCTCTGTACGAGTACCTGCCGTTGCTGTTGACCCTCGTCACTCCCCTCTACCTGGCCATGCATCCCGCAACCCGCAAGTCTCAATCCGGCACTCGCCATTCGCCATTCGCCATTCGCAATTCCTACTTCATCCCCTTCGTCACGTGTTGGATTGCGCTGGCCTGGATCGGCTATTCCTACGCGGGCGAGAAGATGCCCTGGCTCACCGTCCACCTGGCGCTGCCGATGATCCTGCTCTCCGGCTGGTTGGTCGGACGGCTGATCGAGGGGACTGACTGGCGAGGGGTGCTCCAACACCGGGCCTGGCTGCTACCGCTCGTCGCTCCTCCGTTCGTCGCGGCGTTGGTGATGTTCGTCAATGCGGCTCTTGCGGGCCCCTTCCGGGGGTACGAACTGGGACAACTGGATACGACTGGCCGGCTGCTGGGTGGACTGGTGAGCACGCTTGCCTTTGGCGCGGGGTTGGGTTACCTGGTGTACCGCAGCGGGCGGCGCACGGCCATGCGCGTCTTGCTGCTCGTCGCGCTGCTCCTGCCAGTGTTCCTCACCATCCGCACCGCCTGGCGCTTCTGCTACGTCAACTATGACTACCCGACCGAGTTCCTGGTTTACGCCCACGCCGCACCGGCCGTCAGAGAGACCATGCGCCAGATCGAGGATCTCTCGCGCCGCACCGCCGGAGGCCCGAAACTCATCAAAATCGCCTATGGTTCCGACGGCTCCACGCTGTTCTACTGGCAACTGCGCGACTACCCCAACGCCGTCTTCTACAGCGAGCAGCCCTCGCGGGATGTACTGGATGCCCCTGTCGTCATCGCCGGGCGGGAGCAATGGGAGGCAGTGACTCCCTATATGGACAGGGATTACATCGTCAACACCTACACCTACCTGTGGTGGCCGATGGAGGACTACCGCAACATGACCTGGGCGCGCATTACCCACGCCATCACCGATACCCAGACCCGCGCTGCGCTGTGGGACATCTGGTACGACCGCGACTACCGCCGCTACGACGAACTGACTGGCGAGAAACACACGCTCGATAAATGGCCGTTGCGCAGCGACTATCGCCTCTACATCCGCCGTGACGTGGCGGCTCAGATGTGGGACCTGGGCATAACTGGGCCGGTGGAAATCGGCCCGACTGATCCCTACGCCGAAGGTTGGCAGGAACGGGCCGCGCGGCGGGTGTTTGGCAGCCAGGGCTCGGCCCCCGGCCAACTCCAGAGTCCACGCGGGATCAAGGTTGGCCCCAATGGCTTCCTCTACATCGCCGACGCCGGCAATCACCGTATCCAGAAATTCACTGCCGAGGGAGAGTTCGTCGCCGCCTGGGGACAGCAATCTACTATCGAGATGGAGGCAGAGACACCCCGGGGCTTCAACGATCCCTGGGACGTCGCCGTCGCCCCTGATGGCGCGATCTACGTTGCCGACACCTGGAACCATCGCATCCAGAAACTGGACGCTGAGGGCAACCTGGTCACCGCCTGGGGGTTGTTCGGCCAGTATGGCCCTGGGGATACGGTCGGGCAAAGCGCCTTCTATGGCCCACGCGGCGTCGCCATTGACCCGAAAGGGCTCGGTCGGGAGACCTTCGCCCATCAGGATGGTGCGATCTACGTCGTGGACACGGGCAACAAGCGCATCCAGGTCTTCGAGCCCGACGGGCAGTTCGCCTTCCAGTGGGGTGGGGGAGGCGTGTTGGAGGGCTATCTGGACGAACCTGTTGGCATTGCGGTTGGCCCGGACGGCACGATCTACATCGCCGACACGTGGAACCGGCGCGTGCAGGTCTTTGATAGGAATGGCATCTTCCTGCGGCAGTGGCCCATCGCCGGTTGGGACACCGGGCTACCCGATGAGAAGCCCTACCTGGCGGTGGACGCC
>CAYPOY010000157.1:0-11260 GCA_964412395.1 uncultured Anaerolineales bacterium
CCCACCATCTCCCGCACGGTGCCGATGTGCGCGGCGATCTCCTCCTGCGTCCAGCGGTGAGGCAGTTGCGGATGCTCAGCCTGGGCCAGCAGAAAACGCGCCAGGCGGGTGCGCACCGTGTGCAAGGCCAGGTCCTCCACCACATCGCTCAGGCGCCGCACCTCAGCCGCCAGATGCTCCAGGACAGGCAGCGCCACCTCGTGGTGCTCGCGCACGATGCGCCGAAAGTGCTCGCAGGGGATGATGTAGAGCGTCGTGCCCGTCACAGCGTCCACGCTGGACAGATGAGGACCGCCGTCGAGCGCGGGGACGAGGCCGAAGGACTCGCCGGGCCCGAGATAGGCCAGCACGTGCTCGCGGCCTTCGAGCGACGTCCGGTGGGTGCGCACCAGACCCCGGACGATAAAGTACACCGCCTGGCAGGGATCGCCTTCCAACAGGACCACCTGGCCGCGTGAGCAAGTGCGCTCGTGGACGTGGGGCACAATCTCCCGCAGGGCGTCGTCGTCGAGCCTGGCGAAGAATGGCAGTTGGGAGAGGGTTTGAACTGTGATGGTCATCAGCAAAAAGGCAACCAAGGGATGTATCGTGGGTCAGGTAGACGATGCCAAAGGCCCCCAGCCCAGCACGCGCACGATGCGGTATTCGAACAGTTGTTGGTTGGGAGCATTGTAGCCCAAATCGGGTTTGCGGTCAACCCCGCGTGGCAAAAAAACGAGGCGGGCGCAGCAGCACAACGCCACGCCCGCCCCGCAATGGATCCCCTCCACATCGCCGCCGCCTGCACATAGCCGACGCTGGTACAGCCAGGGCAATAGAATTTCCCCTTATCCCTCGCTCCGCTGACCAGGGACGATGTACCGCACCTGTTTGAAGGATTTCACCTGCTCGCCGACTCGCTCCTTGAGGATATTCCCGGAGACGTGCATCAGCGTGTCGTTAAAGTCGGGGTCTACGCCCATCCCGGCCAGGCAGGGGTAATGATGGTGGAGCAGCCCGGCCTCCTGCTCGGCGTCATCGGCGGAGACCCCCACCAACCCATGGGCCACGAAGCGGGCGCAGCCGCAAACGGCATCCCGCACTACCTCGACGGCGGCGATGGTTCGCGTGTTGGGGTTCACAGTGATGCGGAATTCGGGCCGGCCCAAGTGGCGGGCGAACTCGGCGATCAGCGGGTCGTCGTATTCCACCCGATGGCGACGGACGTTGTAGTGGGTCTCGGTCAGTGAGCAGAGCGGCTTGGGGGTGACGCACGCCACGCCCATGTCGGCCAACCAGCCGCGCAGTTGGCGGGCCAGGCCCCGGGGCAGCCACTCCTCCCGGTCCACCGGCGCGATGACGGCCTTTGCGCCGGTCATTCGCGCTACCTCTGGGACCAACTCTGCCACGCCCTTGTGCTCGCCAAAGGCCAGGAGCAGGTCGGCCGGAGGCAGGTTCGGCGGCAAATAGTCCTCCGGGTAGTCTACGACGGGCGGCAGGATTGCCGGAGCCTGCCACACCTCGACCTGCCAGCCGGCCGGGCCGTGGGCGCGGAGGTTGTCCACGTGCCGTTGGCCGTACTCGCCGGTAATGATCGCCAAAATGCGCATCTCGTTCACTCCTACCATCACACCACCAACAATCCCATGTCGCTGGCAAACAGTCCCAGCCGGTCACCGGGTTGCAGTAGCGTGTCCAACCCTTGATCACGAGCGCTGGCCTGTTGGTAGATCAGCCACGGCGCCATCGAATTGCGGGTCGAGAGCAGCGCCCCGTTCAGAAAGACGTGGTAGACCTCGGCGGGCGGGATGGACAGTTGCTCCAACACCGTCCCCACCGTCTCCCCCGGACGCGGTTCCAGCCGCACCACGCTCTCCCGGTCGGGCCGGGGGTCGGGTGCGTGGCGGCGCAGACTTCCGTACAGGTGAATCTCTATCATCAGCCATATCCCCTCTACTCGTAGTAACGACTTTAGTCGTTCAAAGTCCAGAGCGACTAAAGTCGCCACTACGGTTTTCTATTAACTGTGAATCAGTGCTGGCAGGCAGCGGGTGCAGACCCACAAACTCTGCCCCTGGTGGCGGACGGGTACCAGGTGAGCCTCGTCCTCGCCCGTTTCGCAGCGAAAGCACCGCTGGGCGATGTAGGCCGGGCCGCGTTCGTGCATCAGCTCCTCGGCCCGTTCCTCGTCAAAGGCGGGCGCTTCCCGCGTCTCAATGGTCAACGCCCCGGTGGGGCAGACCGGCAGGCAGAACCCGGCCCCGTCACACAGCGCCTCGTCCGTCACCCGCGCCTTGCCGTCCACCAGGACGATGGTGCCCTCAGCGCACGGCGTCACGCAGGCCCCGCAGCCGTTACACAGTTCCTCGTCAATTTTTACGATCTGTCGTATTGCCATACGCTCACACTGCTTCTACACTCTTGATCTCGGGAATTTGTTCGCGCAGCATGCGCTCAATCCCCATCTTTAACGTCATCGTGGACATGGGGCAACCCCTGCAAGCCCCGGTGAGGCGCACAGAGACGACGCCTTTGTCGTCCACGTTGACCAACTCTACGTCCCCGCCATCCGCCTGGAGGCCCGGTCTGATGACCATCAGGGTCTTGGCTACTTTTTGCTTCAAGGTGTTTGGTTCTGTATTCATCTGCTTTACTCCTTTTTCGATTTATTTTCTTCTGTTCGGGTCTCCGATCCCCAGACGATCTCGTAGGAGCACGTGATGGCGCCCTGGGGGCACAAGGTCTCACACAAGGCACAGTAGGTGCAGTCGGGTGGGCGGGCGATGAACGGCCCTTCCGGCCCCATCTCCACCGCGCCAGTGGGGCACTGTTCGACGCAAGCGCCACACCGATCGCACAGTGATAAGTTGATCTCGGGTAACACCCAATCTTTCATAAGCAAAATGACCGCCTTTTCGCCATTAGTGTAGCGGAAAGGCGGCCGTTTGTCTACGACAAAAGTTACATTACGCTTCGACTGGCACAGGCAGCGCGAAAGCGAACGTGCTTCCTTCTCCCTCCACACTCTCGGCCCACAAGTGCCCGCTTCCGGCTACGGAAATTTGCCTTCTTTGCAATTATTTAGTTGTTAAACCGAGTGTCGAATCGTATAAAATCGTATAATATCAGTTTGACAGTGCTTCATAAGCATGCTATAATTGTTCTAGTTTTGGTAGCGTTCCTTTTGAGAAACTTTAAGTATACAGCGAAATCAACTCTAACGGCATAAATGCCGGAGAGCAAATAAGTTGAGCGACGGTGTTCTCCGATTCATCGCGCCCTACTGGGTATGAAAAACCTGACGAGGGTGGATGAACGGTAAGGTGCGGGGGGTAACTCCCGTGCCCGCCAGTCTTGCAAAGGAGAGGCCGCCGTCTGATCGTTGGCTTTGAGCCGCTGGTTGCAGCTCATCTTCACGTGAGTTGTAATCAGTGGAGACGCCAATTGTCAGACGGCAGGCTTCTTCTTTTTTTGAAACCCGGGAAAGGCGCGTTGGTAGTACCGGAGGACCCACTGGAGGCTTGGGCTGGTTTCTCAGGAAAGGGGGTGATTCTCCGAGACAAACCTTTGGACCTAACAAGTGAACTGGATTCTGTGATCTATTCTGTGACTTAGGGAGGTGAACCAATGTACGGTTGGGCAGGCAAGATCTTGCAAGTTGATTTAACGAATAAGGTCATAACCGAGGAGCCGACGCTTCCAAAATACGAGAGATTCATCGGCGGCGTGGGGATCGGGTACAAAGTCATGTGGGACGAGGTGCCCCCGGAAGCAGGATCCTTTGACCCTGAGAACAGGATTGTGTTTGCCACGGGGCCACTGGATGGAACCGAGGCACCGGGTTCGACGAGAACTCTGGTGACATCGAAGAGCCCGCAGGTGTACGAGGATCGTGCGCCGGAAAAGTCGCTGACTACAACGAGCGCATTTGGAGGCCCGTTTGGACCCGAGATGAAATTCGCCGGGTACGACGCGGTGGTGGTCTACGGCAAGTCTGCCGAGCCGGTGTATCTCTGGATACACGACGGGCAGGCGGAGATAAAGGACGCCAGCCAGTTATGGGGCCTGGACGCCCTTGAAACCCCGACGAAAATAAGGGAGGAGTTGGGAGACAACGCCATTCAAGTGGCGGCTACGGGGCAGGCAGGGGAAAACCTGTCCAGAATAGCCTGTATCATTAGCAGAGGGCATGGTGACCACGGAGCCGGTCAGGGCGGGTTTGGGGCAGTTCTGGGCTCCAAGAAACTGAAGGCTATCGCCGTCAGGGGAACGAGAGGGATAGCGGCGCTGAACATAGCCAAGCCCAAAGAATTCTCGGACGCCTGTGGAGAGGCCTATCATCTGCTGACGCAAATGGCGGGTAATCCCAGGGCGGTCACTTGGAAGCCTGGGGCGGATCCCAAGGTTGCATCTCACTTCTGGCATTGGCAGAGACAGGATATCGGTGAACTATGCGACCCGGAGCTGATCGCGAAATATCGCGTAGGCAGGACGGGATGCTGCCCGCTGTCATGCTATGACGAATACGAAGTCCCGGGCGTTGGCAGCGGCAGTGGCGCGGCGATGTGCGTCCAATACTCCTATGTATTCGTCGGCAAGGGCGGCGTCGAAGATTTCCTGGCGAAGGACCTGGGCGACAGGTACTGCATCGACATGTACGAGATGTACCTCATGGTTCCGTGGATCATGGGGCTCTTCCAAAGGGGGATCATAACTGAAGAGGACACGGGAATTCCCTTCTCAGCCTACCCGGGGGAGGAATTCGTCAATGGTTTGTTCCACAGCATTGCTTTCAGGGAGGGGTTCGGAGATACCCTGGCAGAGGGAACCGCAAGGGCGGCCAAGAAGCTCGGAGTTCTCGACGCTCTTCATAAGGAGGAGTTAGCCCAATTCCTCCCCATTCCAGCGGAGTTCATCATCGCCTGGAGTTCATACGGGGGGCACGGCTTCTCTGGCCACTACGATCCCCGCAACTGGATAGTGGACGGGTTGCTCTGGGCTGTGCATCACAGAGATCCACACGACAGCATGCACAACTACATCGGCCTCTCGTACTGGTCCAATCTGCCAATCGAGTTGCAGCGAGCCATAGCCAAGGAAGTGTATGGCTCAGAGGAGGCAGCCCATTCAATAGGAGAGCCCAGATACTGCCAGGCTGAGGCTCGAGCGGCTGCGATCGTTGTACAACGCAGTTGCATAAAAGACGCAATGACGCTCTGCGACTGGTGCTGGCCCATGCTCGTCAGCCCTTATGAAGACCGGACGCCAGCCTTCATTGGCGATACGTCTCTGGAGAGCAAGTTGTTCTCAGCCGCCACAGGCAAAGAGACAACCGAAGAGGGATTGTACAAAGGGGGCGAGAGGATTCACAACCTGATGAGAGCCGTGATGGCGAGGGAGATGGGCACAAGGGACATGCGTCATAACCATGACGTGCTCCCTGACCATTACTTCGACCACCCATGTCCAACCACTCAGTCCCCGCCGGTAGACAGGGAAAAGTTCGATGCCCTGCTGGGCATGTACTACGAACTGAAGGGCTGGGACGAAGACGGCCTGCCGACGAGGTCGAGACTGGAAGAGCTGGACCTCAAAGACGTGGCTGACGATCTGGAAAAGCTGAGACTACTGGGAAAGGAGGCAAAGTAAAATGATGGGAGGATACGCTGGTAAAATCCTGCGAGTGAACCTGACAGAGGGAAAGATCACCGAAGAAAAGCCGAGTGACGAGCTGATCAAGGACTACATCGGCGGTCGAGGCTGGGGCATAAAGATCCTCTATGACGAGTTAGAGCCCCGGATAGACCCGCTAGGCCCGGAGAACAAGATGGTCTTCAGCGTTGGGCCTCTATGTGGGACCAAAGCCCAGTCGTTCGCGCGATGGCTGGTGCAGTTCAAATCGCCGCTCACGGGCATTTACTGCAGATCCTCGGCCGGAGGCTCCTTTGGCGCGCAGCTCAAATTCGCAGGCCTGGACGCGATCATCGTCGAAGGGAAGGCGGAGAAGCCCGTATATCTGTGGATCCACGACGGTGAGTACGAGATCAGAGACGCATCAGAGTTGTGCGGCCTGGACACTATTGCCACAGAGGAGCGCATCAGGGAGGAAGTCGGCGAACCCAGGGCACCGGTAGCGTGCATCGGCCCGGCAGGAGAGAACCTTGTGAAGTTCTCAGCCATCATGGCTGAACAACGGGCGGCAGCGAGAGGAGGGGGGGCCTGTGTCATGGGCTCCAAGAACCTCAAAGCCATTGCCGTGCGCGGCACTGGCAAGGTGGAGATAGCCATGCCCGATCTGTTCGGTATCGTCGTCAAGGGGCAGATCGGTGGATATAAGGCCCTAGCGCCGCTGATGGGCCCTGGTGGTTTCACCGAGACGGGTACGAGGCTTCTCCCCTTCACGAATGCACTCGGCATGTACCCTACGAAGAACTTCAGGGAAGGTGTTCTAGCCGAATGGCCCAAACTTGGCGCAGAGGAATACCTGAAGCTCCAGGTAGAGAGAGAGGGGTGCTATGGTTGCATGATACGCTGTGGTGCCTTCATGCGCATGAAGGGGGGCAAGTACGATGGCGTGGAGTGCGAAGGACCGGAATACGAAGAGATCTGGGCCATGTCCGGTCCCATCAACAGCGCAGACATGGGCTTCACCATAGCGTCCAGCAGAATCTGCGATGAATTGGGGCTTGACTCAATCTCGACAGGGATGGTCATCGGCTTCGCCTATGAGCTCTATGAGAAGGGGATCATCACGAAAGAGGACACGGATGGCCTGGAGCTGAAGTACGGTGACTCGGACGCGGCCATGGAGCTCATTAAGAAGATAGCGACCAGGGAGGGATTCGGCGGCATCCTGGCCGAAGGCACACGGCTTGCCGCCCAAAAGATCGGCGGATGCGCGGAGAAATACGCGATCCAGGTGAAAGGGCTCGAATTGCCCGGTTACGATCCCAGGGGCGGGAAGGCTCATGGGCTCAATATGCTAACCTCAACCATCGGGGCAAGTCACTGTATGGGATACTCACCGCAGGAGATATTCAACATCCCCTTACCGAGAGCGGTTGACCGATTCGGCACGGAGGGCAAAGGGCTGTTAACGAAGTACAACCAGGACGCCACTGCCACGCTGGAAACGGGTATCGGCTGCACCTTTCCGCTATGTTTCTTCGCCCTAACTCCAGGACTATACAGCAAGCTCCTGTCAGCCGCCACAGGGATGATGGAGTTCTCCGACCCGAACTACCTATGGAAGACTGGCGAGAGGATCTACAACCTGGAGAGGATGTTCAACGTGAGGGAAGGCCTGTCGAGGAAGGATGACAACTACCCAGACAGGATAAAGCACGAGGTGATGACCACCGGGCCAGCGGCGAAACAGGTCTTCGAGCAGGAACAACTTCTGGATATGTACTACGAGGCACGAGGTTGGGACGTGGAAACGGGTATACCAACCAAGAGCAAACTAAAGGAACTGGGCCTGTAATTCGCAGAGGAGTTCGGAGTAGGAGAATAAGCCCGAGGATCTTGGCATAGGCTGCCATCGAAAGAGCATCCTCACTCTGATTTCGCCGGGCCAACCTGGCAAGACAGAGTGAGGATGTTCGCATTTTGGGGCCTGGGGATAGGCCAAAATCAGATGATTGAAGGTATCTGGCACTTACCCACGTAGTTCTTCCAGTGTCACTACGATGTCGGCATATAATGATTTGATCTCCTCCAACGCAAGGTGTTTTGTGGCACACACCGGCCCACGGCTGGTGGAAAAATAGTTCCAATTATCTGACAGAATGGTGATGCCCAACTCCTTCGCGTTCTCGTAGAGGTAAGTCCCTGGATAGGGAGCGGTAAATGAGAGAGTTACGGCGGCTCCGAGCCTGGCCATCTCCACCATGAGTCTCTTCGTCTGCAACACCGTTTCGCTCGTATCTTCCGGGTGGGGTATCATAAAACTGCAAAACACCCCTATCCCCGCCTCCAATGCGCACCTGACCGCATCTCTCACCTGTTTTAAGGTGATTCCTTTCTGTATCGAGTCGAGTATTCCCTGTGAACCGGACTCGATTCCATACGTGACTGTTGTGCAGCCAACGTGAGCCATTCTTTCCAGCATATCCCTGGTTACAGTATTCACACGAGTTGAACACTGCCACTGCACATCAACGCCTGATTCCTCAATTAAATCACAGATTCTTAGTGTTCTATCTCGGAAGACAGTAAATGTATCGTCAATGAACGTGAAGAACCGGCATCCATGCTTTTCGACCAGGTGGACGACCTCATTAATCACGCCCTGTGGGCTCCTCAGGCGATATCTGGACCCGCCCATAGCCCCTGCTGCGCAAAAGATGCAGTTGTAAGGGCAGCCCCTTGCTGTCAGTATGTTTCCAGGATATTGGTATAGAGAAAGGGGAAACAGGTGATGTGCTGGCAAAGGTAGCGCATCTAAACTGCTGATAAAGGGTCTGGGCGCATTGGATATGCATCTTCCATTTCTCATGAAGGTGATCCCCTTGATTTCATCCAGGGAGCCGGCGCCATCCCTGAAGTGTTTTACCAGTTCCAACATGGAAAACTCGCCTTCATTCCTGACAACGATGTCAACCTCAGCCGTGTTCACCGCATCACAGGGAACAAAGGTCACGTGAGGGCCGCCCATAATCGTGACTATTTCTGGATTGATCCCCTTGGCCACCCTGGCCATTTCCAGCGCGCTCGAGTAGGTTTCAGTGTATGCTGAGATCCCCACTAAAGTGGGGCATTCCTCCTCAATCTTTCTTTTCAGCGTTTCGAGGTTCATGGATGGAATGTTCATATCCATGGCTGCCACATCTATACCATGCTCGATCAACAGAGCGCCTATGTAGGCCAGGCCGAGTGGGGGTGAGGAACGACCTTGCCGATACAAATCCAGCGGACTCGCTATCGGGCAATTAACTAAGAATACATCGGCCAACTCTCACCTCCATAAACTTCGAGTTCCTACTGTGCTCTTTCAGCCTCAGGGAAGCAGACCGGCTTCCTCTAACCTGCGGCGCAAAGTCACGAGTTCTGTGACATCCTGGACGAAAAGTACTGCCCCCTCCAATTCCCCCTCACTACCTTTCAGTGGAAGGTATTTAATATCGCAGATAGTTTCTGCTTCCCTCTCGTGGAAGGGGGGAATCGAGATGTTGTGCCTTTCAACCATCTCACCGGTTCGCAAAAGCATATCAAACGTCTCCACAGCCTCTGGCGATGTCGCCAATACCGGCAATACCTCAAACTCCATTCCTCCCAATGCCTCTTCCCGCTTGAGCCCGGTCAACTCCTCCATAGCCTTGTTGAAAGTCAGGATTCTCAGGTCCTTGTCCACAACCTCGATGGCGATGGGCATTTCTTCCAGGATATCTTCGTAACGTTTTCGGAGGACTGCCTCTCGTTTTGCCAGCTTGGCCATCTGCTGACAGAGGTGCGCACGATGAATGATCAGCGCTGCCTGGCTGGCAATAGTGGTCAGGAACCGTTCCTCGTCCGGCTTCCAATGTCGTGGTGCATAACTACTGATGTGGAAAACTCCTATCACCTCACCTTTTACTTTCAACGGCAGGCAAATCGTCGAGGCTATGCCCCTCACGAGATCTTTGACAGCAGGCGGAAGGCAGGGAGCATTAGCCAGGTCTGCGCTGGAGTATATCTTCCCCTGTTCCAGTACCCAGCAGTCAGTGATACCCTCTCCACCGCTCATTCTGATCTGCCGCATCTCGTCCGGGTAGCCCTGCACCGCGTGCACCTGGTAATCTCCACGCAATGGATTCCGCAGAAATACGATGCCCGCATCTGCCCCCATTACTTCGATGGTACCGGCCAGAAACCTGTCCAACAATCGCTTCAGGTCAACCTCCATCTGCATATCGTGGCTGATCCATTCGATGAGCATTAGCTCCTCAACGTGGCGTTGGTGCTGGCGCAACCGGTCGCTATCCACGATCAGGCTCGCCAGATAGACAGCAATCATCTTCAGAATATTGACTTCGCTGGGATAGAATTGGTAGCGCTGGGTGGAAACGAGGTGGAATACACCCAGCGTCACGCCACGATAGGTCAGAGGGACACAGATAGCCTGAAAAGTGCCGTTTACTCCGGGCAGGTCTACGTTCAGATGTTCGTAGCCCACCGGCAGCCCATCTCGCATCACCCTCGTGGTGATAGGGTTACCGGCCCAGGTGCTGGCCGCTTCGCTGGACACGCCGTAGGCAGCCAGCAGGTGGAGTTCCTCGTGGCTATCCAGGGCAAAGACGGCCCCAACGTCGGCCTGGAACGAGTCTCCTAGCAGGCGAATAGATTCGTATGCCACTTCTTCGAGAGAGGATGGGTTGGAAGCTATTTGATTGATAAAGGTCGGCAGGGTAGTTTCCGGTCGTGCCCGGTAATCGTGCCCTTGTTCAAACACTGCGACAGAATGTTGCAAGAGCCGGTCCAAGTCTTCCCTTCCATAACGCCGGTGTCCTCCAGGCGTGCGAACAGGACGGATCAGCCCGTGATCCTCTGCTTTGAGCAGGGTAGCACGACTCACGCCCAGGTATAGACATGCCTCTCCTATGGGTATCAGTCGTTTGCGACGTGGTACATTATTGTTCATGATGTTCCATCCATATTTCCTGTGACTATTTTAGCGCAGTTTATCGATCTTGTCCAACTCGTTAGTTGTTCAAAGCAAGTCCAGAGCGACTAAAGTCGCCACTACGGTTTTCTATTGACTGTGAATGAGTGCTGGCAGGCAGCGGGTGCAGACCCATAAACCCTGCCCCTGGTGCCGGACGGGCACCAGGTGGGCCTCGTCCTCGCCCACTTCGCAGCGAAAGCACCGCTGGGCGATGTAGGCCGGGCCGCGTTCGTGTGCCAGCGCCTCGGCCTTTTCCTCGTCGAAGGCGAGGGCCTCCCGCGTCTCGATGCTCAACGCCCCGATTGTCCCTTTCCCCTATACCGCTTTTACGCCTGTCACTTCAGGAACCTGTTGCTTCAATATACGTTCGATGCCCATCTTTAACGTCATCGTCGAGGCCGGGCACCCCCGGCAGGCGCCGACGAGTCTCACAGAGACGATGCCTTCATCGTCCACGTTGACCAACTCTACGTCCCCGCCGTCCGCCTGGAGGCCCGGTCTGATGGCCGTCAGGGTCTTTTCCACTTTTTGCTTCAAGGCATTCTGTTCTGTATTCATCTGCTTTACTCCTTTTTCGATCTATTTTCCTGATTCTAACGTTTTCTGTGGTCACCTTCGATACCCTCCCATTGAAGCGGA
>CAYPOY010000158.1:0-11216 GCA_964412395.1 uncultured Anaerolineales bacterium
TTAAGGTTCTTCAGTTGTGCTCAAATTTGCGAAATTCTGGTGACACTATCGACCAGTCAGCATTTTCAATTCTGTGGGCAGTCAGGATTGGATCAGGACGTTTGCCTTGGCCTGCAGTGTGCATCGCCCGACGTAGCGCTGTCACAAAGCGAGCTGTGTTCTTGAAGTAGTTATCGCGCAGGCTCTCGGCTACAGTCAGCGCGTTCTCAGCCAGCTTCATGAGTAGATGAGGCTGACGCTGTAGTTCCTCTTGTACTCCATTCTCTGTCAGACGACGATTCTGGGAACTGTTTTGATTCATACGCGCATCACCTTGATGCCCAATTGCGTCAGTAAGCGTCGTGCTTCATCGGTTACAAAGGCGCTGACCGGCAGCCCTGTCAACTGGCTAACCAGCCATTTGGGGGCTACCCGCTGGTCATCTACCTGAACATACCACGATTGGTAACAGTTGGGCTTACCTCGACCCTCCGCCAGTGCCTTGCGAGCCATGTCGAACACTTGTTCCGGCATCATCGTTACTTCTACGCCTCGGATGCGAGCAGGCCCGCGTGGTTTAGCCGCCCGTTGTTTGTCTTTGGCGCTACCCTGTACATTTCTCCATAGCCAACGTTTCAATTGTGTTAGCTTTACTCCTTGCGACCCATCAGTCAGTGTCACTTGCACTTCCTGGGGTACTAAAGCTGGCCATCCGTCGAAAGCCAGGAGGTAGACTTTGCTCATCGCCAAACAAAGACTTCTATAGCCAGCGCGCAGCAGATGAAGAAGCTGGCTCAGCACTTCGTCGTGTAGTTCGGTGGCCTGTTCCTGTGTCATCATTTGGTTGTAATCTACGATGGGATGGGCGGTCGGGATCAGACCATAAGCGGCTGATAGAATGTATACATCCAGTTGGGACACTTCACCAGGACATTTGCGCAAGTAGAGGCGCAATACACGAAAGGCCGGGCCGTCATACCGCTCAATCGCTGGCAAATAGCCAGGGTCAGGCCGCTTGCGCTGCGAGCAGGACAAAATCAGCAACCGCTGTTCGTTGGTCATTTTCTACTTCCTGACTAGCAGCGGATTGAACCTCGTCTCATAGTCATACACATCCACCCCCTCCTGCCGCTTGAGGAAGTCCACCGCCCCGTAGGTCAGCGGTGTCACAGCCGCCTCATAGATCGATTTTGCCAACCACTGGGTCACAATAGCCGAGGTCAACCCTGCCAGCGGAATCATCCCCACAAATGCCAGAGTAATGAACACCAACGAGTCCAACCCCTGCCCCACCAGTGTCGAGCCGATGGTGCGCGTCCACAACCAGCGGCCGCCCGTGGCAATCTTCATTTTAGCCAGCACAAAGGAATTGGCAAATTCGCCTACCAGGTAGGCCAGGAACGAGGCGACTAGTAAACGGGGGGTATAGCCCAGGATGCGCTCGTAGGCTGCTTGCCCATCCCAGAACGAGACAGCGGGCAGCACCTGTCCCAGCCAGATGGCAGCCACTGCAATAAGATTGCAGAAAAACCCTAGCCAGATCACTCGCCGTGTCTGGCGGTAGCCGTACACCTCCGTCAGTACATCGCCGAAGATGTAGCTGATGGGGAATATGATGACGGCTGCTGGCAGTACCAGGCCAAACACACCCACCAATTTGACAGCCGTGATGTTGGCAGTGATCAGGCAGGTGATGAAAACTGCCGTCACAAGAACAAACCACTTTGAATAGCCAACGTTAGATCGGGTTGAGGCAGTCACTATTCCTCCTTCCACGCGCGGGTAATTGTGTCATTTGGAGATTAAGGTGAATCTCCTCTGCCCGTCGGATATAAGCGTGATTGTAGCCCAAGGCGGGTTTTCAGTCAACCTGGCGTGGCAGCAAAACGGAGCAGGCGCGACGGTACTCTGTTCCCCTTCCTATGTCGGCGATCGTTCGACGGCACACCCGGCTGTCACCTTTCCTCTTTCGGTCCTTATCTCCCAAACGCGCCGCCGAATCGCTTGGGGAGCGCCCTCTACGCTTTCTCTAGCACCCGTCTCAAATCCCCATCCAACCTCTCCAGATCCACCAACGATGCCTCCAGCGACTCGGCCTCGGCGCGGGCGGCGTCGGTGAACCCGGCGCGGGCGAAGAAGGCATAATGCACCTTCCATCCCTCGCCATCAGGTAGCTCTTTCAATACCTTGGGCGTCTTGGTCTCAACTAACTCGCGGATCACGCTTCGCCTCACCTTGTCAGCCCCCCACTTACATTCCCCCAACAAAATCTCTCGCTCCCGCCAGTCAACCGCCACTACGTCTACGGCTCGACTGAGCTCGCCGGAGTCTTGAACCCCCCGGCTCCAATGACTTCCAACTTCCACCGGAGGTTTGTTATCCGCCACCTCAAAGGGCAGTTTTCCGGCCCGCCCCTGCTCGACGACCCATCGGCGACTCAACTCCTCGAACGCCGTCATCCCCACAAACGGTCGCAATCCCTCACGAATGTGAGGCAGCACCCGCTCCTGGTTGTAGATCAACTCGTCGTGGTACGGCGCGATGAAGCGAAAATAGAAACGGAAGTAGGGATCGCTGAGGTGATAGCGTCCGCGCCGGGCGCGCCGCCGTCGAGCGGGTGGTACGGTAATCGGCAAACGTCGCTCCACCAGCCGGAGTTCGCGCAGGCGAGCCAGATAAGCCGACAGGTGAGATTTGCCTACCAGTGCGCCGTTGGAGATGTCTGATAGGGTGTGGTTACCCACGCCAATCGCTTTGAGGATTGCCAGGTGCGTGGCAGGTTCACGGACCTCATCGTAGAGCAAAAAGGTGGGTTCAGCGACAAACATACTCCCCGGAGCCAGGATTACGTCGCGGATGTTGTCGCTGAGCGAGAGGTCAGGGTCAAGCCATTCCAGATAGGCGGGTACGCCGCCGACCACTGCATAGGCCGCCACCCGCTCCTCGGCTGACCAGTTGGGCAAGAATTCCCGTAGGCTGGCAAAGTGAAGAGGGCGCAGGTGCCACTGACCGGTCAACCGGCCAAAGAGAGGAGATTGCCGGGCCTGAAGCGTCTCCATGGTGTGGACGTGCGAGCCGCACAGTACGATGACCAGTTGCGACGACTTGAACAACTGATCCCAGGCGTGTTGAAGCGACGACAGCATCGCTGGATCTGCCTCGGCGGCGTAAGTGAACTCGTCCAAGATGAGGATGTGGCGGCGGTCGGCGAGCATCGTGGCGATGGCCTGCCAACAATCGGCCCACGAGCCAAAAGTGGCTGCGCGGGTCGGTTCGACACCCAGGGCACGGGCAAACAGCTTGCGCCGCTGCAAGGCCGCTGGCTCTTTCTCTGCCGCCCAGTAGGTGTGGGACACACCAGAATTCTCGGCCCAGCGGCGCAATAACACCGTCTTGCCCACCCGGCGACGACCGTACAGTAGAATGAACTGGGCCGCTGTGGGACGCTTGCGCGCCAATACATCGTTCAGGAAGGCCAACTCGGCTTGACGATTGACGAACACTGTTTCGGCCTCCTTTGTGGCAAAAGGCATAAGCGACGTGCAGTAGCTCCTTCAAATAAGCCACCGGTAGATTAGTATAAGGGGTATGTGGCTTATTCTACCGCAGACAGCGCCATCCGTCAACCCGCACGAGCCCACAAGCTACGACACCTCCACCCGGCTGACGCCGTTCTCTTTGACCACCCGCACCACGTTGTCGGTACCCCGCTCGAATGTGTCGTCGTGGCTGATGACGAAGAGCTGGGAGAAGCCCTTGACGTTCAGGATTTGCTCGGCCAGGTTGTCACGCCGGTGGTCGTCCAGGTTGGCCGTCGGCTCGTCGAAGAAGGCGACGTCAACTGCCGAGACCTCGCGCAATAGTGCCAGGCGCACGGCCAGGGCGGCCGCCATCTGCTCACCGCCAGAGAGCTGTTTGAAGGTGCGCTCCCGACCGCCTGCCGTCAGCACGATCTCGTAGCCCTCCGTCCAGCGCAGTCGAGCGGTGTGGTCGGCCATAATGTCGGCGTAGAGGCAGGCTGCCTGCAGCGAGATGACTTCCACCAATGCCTGTGTCACCTTCGGTCCTGCGTCTCGCAACACCTGGCGCAGGCAGTCCAGGAGGGCCAGCACCTCGGCCAGTTCGGCGTGCTCGACGCGGGCTGCGTCGAGGGCCTCCTGCACGCTCACCAGCCGCTCTATCTCGGCCTGTCCTTCGTCTACCTGGTCGCGCTGCAGGCGAATCCGCTCGCTCAAAGTCGCCATCTCACTGCTCAACGCGGTCTGCGCTTCCACCAGTTGCGCGTAGGCTTCGGCATCATAGTCCGCTGCAACCTGGTCTCGCTCCCGGACCGCGCGCTCCCACTCAGTATGGGCGGCCTTCCATTCATCGTTCAGAGCAGCGACGCTTTCCTGGCGCTCTCCCAACGTTTCTGCCTCGCGGATGTGCTCCAGGTAGCGCTGGTGATCCGGTTCGTGAGCGGCCTGCGCCGCTCGCTCAGCCTCGACACGCTCATCCAGGTCGGCGTAGTTTGCCAACTCCCCCTCGAGCGCGTCCTTATGCCCCTTCAACTCGGCGATGCGCTCCTTCGTCGCCGTCAAGTCCTTCTCCACGGCCTCCCGCTGGCTGGCGGTATCGGCAGCGCGCTGGTAGTCACATCGAGGATCTCCCAGGACCTCCAGTCCGGCCGTCAGCCGTTTGACCTCGGCGGGCGCGCCGGCCAGCCCGGCAACCGTCGCTTCGACCCCTGACAGGGCTTTCCGCTGAGCGTCTATCTGCGCCGCGAGATCATCTGCCTCCGCCTGGCGGGGCAACTTCTTGACTTGCTTTTCCAGCTTGCGCAGCGCCCTCTGTTTCTGCCGCCGGCTTTTCTCTGTTGTATCTTGCCGGGATATCGCTTCGTCCAGCGCCGCCTCTAGTTCTGCCTGACGCGCCTGGTTGCGCGCCAGCAACTCGGAACGATGTTCCGGCGTCAACGGGCCTTCGCACACGGGGCACACCGCCGTCTCAACCGTTTCCAGAGTGACGGTTTGCTCTTTCAGTTGATCCAGTTCCGCCTGGTGCGCCGCAATCTGAGCCGTCAGCGCGTCGCGTTGCCCGTCCAGTTTCTCCAGTTCCGCTTGTAGCGCTTCGATCTCCCCTTCGACCTCGGCCAATTCGACCAAGCCAGCCTGGATACCTGAGAGCCTGGTCTCCAGGTCAGCCAGTCGCATCTGCTCTTGATGTAGATTTCGCTCCGCGCCGGCCAGCCGGTCGGCGAGGCGCCGTGCCTCGGCAAGTTCGTCCTCCAACCGTTCCTGGGATTCTACCTGTGGGCGCAGCGTCTCCATCTCGGCCTCGGCTGCGGTGATAGCCTCTAGCTTCGATTCCAGCCCTTCGACTTTCTGCTGGGCCAGGGCCAGGTCGGTGACGTGGCGCTGAAGCGTGTCGTTCAGGCGGTCGCGCTCTTGCCGCTGTTTCTCCAACTCGGCCTGATTCGCCTGGGCCGCCAGGTAAGCCTGGTGCCCGGCCTCGGTCTCGCGCACTACGGACTGGGCCTGCGCGGCCCATTCGACGGCGGCCTGGGCATCGGCCAGTCGCACATTGAGGGTCTTGACCTCTGCCTCGGCCTGCATAATCGTTTGCTTCAGCGCATCCAGACGTTCCTCGATAGATTCGAGGGCTTCCTTACGCCGAGTCACATCTTGCAATTCGACCTGCAAGACAGCCTGGCGGTTTTCACCGGCCTCGATCTCAGCCTGCAGGCCGGCCACTTTCTCCCGCAAGGCCGGCAGTGGTTTGACCTCAGCCTCGAAGCCGGCGATGCTCTTCTCTTGCTCGGTGATCCACTTCTTGAGACGACTTCGCGGATCGAGCAGTGCCTTCCAGGCTTTCTCGTACTCATCCACGCGGAGAAGGGGGTTGAAGGTGTTCATTTGTGAGATTTTGGTCGATCTCTGGATCGTAGACGTAGTAACGGCTACTGCTGCCGCACTTGCGGACCACCTGGTAGGTTCGCTCATCGTCGCTGACCAGGTAAACGGTGATGGTGGCTGTCTTTTCTCCCTCGCGGACGAAATTGCGTCGTGTGTAGGGCAAAGAGTCAAAGAGCGCAAAACCGATGGCCTCCAGCAGCGTGCTCTTGCCCGCGCCGTTCGGCCCGCAGATGGCATTGGTACCCTCGGTAAAGACCACGCTTTCCCGTCGGTAGCTCTTGACGTTTTCCAGGTCAATCTGGGCAATTCGCATCTTATGTGCCTCTTCCGAGAAACCGGGTTTTTAAGAAAAAACCCGGTTTCTGAGCAATCGAGCGGCGCAGGTAGTCTATCACAGTCTCAGGGGTGCTGTCTTCCAGGACCAACCGCTTCACGTCGAGGGCAACGCGCGTCCAGGCGTCAGCGGCCGGTCGGAAGCGGGCATCTCGCTCCAGTAACTCGCGGACGATGGTGCGCTCCAGTTCTGGGCGGCTGGCCTCGACATCCACGGCGATCTCGAACTCGGCTGGTGTGGTCATATTTCGCACCCGGGTCACGAGGGGCGACCAGGCATCGTCCAGCAAGCCCTTGACGTAGTCCAGATCGAGGTCGTAGCGACTGAAGGGGAGCACACCGCTCAACGTAAGTTCGACGACAGGAGCCGGATCGCGAGCAATGCCGCTCCCCTCGCGCTTCAGTAGTGCGCGCACTGCGTCGTAGACGAGGTTGGGGTCGGTGTACTTGAGGCCATAAACGCGGATGCCACCGGGCAGATCCAGATAGGCCCCTCCAATGTCGCCGTAGGGCTCCAGGATGGCACGTCCGTCCTCAAAGCGCGGGTTGAGCAGATACAGATAACCCAGTCCATCCAGGAAGTCCACCCACGAATACTGGTCACGATAGTGGGCCTTTTCGTGGTTGCCTTCGACAGCGACGACAGAGACGCCGGCCTCGCGCAGCATCCTGAACCCCTCGATGGCCACGCGCATAGCCAGTGGGTCTACGGTGCGTTTCTCAAAGAGATCGCCGGCCAGCAGGACAAAGTCCACCTGCTGCTCGATGGCCTGTTCGACGATGTACAGAAAGACCTGGCTAAAGTCGTTGAAGCGCTCTTTGGAGCCGTATTGTTGGTAGCCGAGGTGGAAATCGGCAACGTGCATAAAACGCATGAGCACTTACCTCCTTCTACGCCACGATTCGTAATCTCCCCATACTCGTTCAACCACACTTCAGGTGTTTCCTCCCGTACTTACCGATTCGGCCTACCTAGTACCAGAAACTCGCGCGTACGGTCCGCCTTGTAGACCCGGTTCTCACGGTCGATATCGGCACGAAACCGCTTGAACTTGATCTGGGTAAAGCTAACATCGCTACAGAACTCTTCAAACAGCTCAAGTAGTTTCTCTTTCGAAAGCAGACCCTCATTGTTGTACGAAAAAAGCAGATATTCCGAGTTTGTTCGCTCAAAGAGCCGCCGAAACGCCGCTTCGACAACACTCCGTATACAGAAATCGGATCGCTGCTCCTCTGGCTTGCGCAAGCCTGTGACTCCACGTGGATCGAACTGATCCATATCCCATCGCGCGATGGTCTCCAGGATATGATAGTTGGCGGCATACTGCCGGTGATTGTAAGGTGGATCGACATAGATCAGTCGCAACTGGCCAGGCGCGAAGCGGTTCAGCAGTTCGGTGCCATCTTCGCAAAAGACGCGGTGTTGGCTCGCCGGATAGGCAGATGTAACTGGCTGCAGCGCGACCAGTGTCAGTGGCTTTTGTGCAGATCTTTTAACGTGTTTGAGGTATGCGCCATAAACCGATGCAGTATTGGCTACCCGATCGGCCGCCTCAATCAAACCAGCAACTAGCCAGGCCTTTTCCTTCGGTGAGATTAACCTGGCATCACTCCAGGTTTCAATTACATCGCGTATCGCCTGGATGCGTAGGCCGTTTTCCTGCGAGTAGTACATACGCCCAGCATCACCGCCGTGACAGTAAGCCTCGTAGAACGACCCGCGCTTGCCCGGCACGCCGTCGAGATAGCGTAGTACCTGAGCACAAGGTGGGTTGCCCGTAAGTGGCTCCCGACTTGCTATAGAATAGGTCACGATCTCTTCCTCAGGGGGCACTGCACGGATGCGTTCTCCCCAGAGCCTATCGGCTAGCAAAGTGTCAAACACAGGGAACACGTTGTGTTCGATAAACGCGACATTGGTCACATACGAGTAGTACTGCCAGTCGTTGGCATAGGTGACATACCCACGCAGCTTGAGTAGCTGGGCTACCGCCCCCGTGCCAGCGAACAGATCCAGCGCAACACCACCACGCGGGACATCGTGTGTGTCCAGAACGGTTTCAATCTCTTTGAGTAAGCTATACTTGGATCCAATATAGTTCATCTAGAATCCTGAACAGACCTCCTGTGCCAAGCTTAGATCATTATCGATCCTGACAACTCTATACTGGGTAATGCCGTGACCGCGCAAATAGATCTGCAGATCCTCGTGAAACCCGTATGCCACATCGGGTGCAACTACCGTTGGGATGATCTGGTGAATTGAAATATCAGGGATATGAGCCTTGAGCCACTTGATGTAACGGTTCAATTGTGCTGCCGCTTCCGCATCCGCTGCCCCTGACTTGAGTTCAATCAGATGGATAAAGGCATTGAGATTGTTCTTGGAGTAGACCAATATATCTATGCTTTGCATCCCTGCACCAGCGTAAACTTCGTTGCCAATCCAGGTGATCTCAACGTTGGGGAAAAGCTGTCCGGTCAGCGTGGCATTGCGGCCGATCTCTTGCATTAGATATGCCTGCAACTGCAATTCCCATTTTCGGGTGGTCTCGTTGATTAGGTAAACCAAGTAGTCGTCGATTTTGTCGAATCGAGCTGTATCACCAACGTACTCGTGATGCACATCTGATGCCATAAGATTGACGCGATCTGGATCAAATGCGACATGACCGGTGTGAATACGCTGGCCGGCGTTTCGCAAGTCAAGCATCTTGCGAATGTTCTCGGCCTCATGCGGCAACAATGGTGTACAACCACGCCCTCCCGTCATCTTGCGATAAATGAGTGTCCAGGGAATGTCATGGATGTCCTGAAAGTCGGTCATTTCATCCATTGCTTGCCATTCGGTTAGACCTTCCCGAAAGATCTCCTTGGGGCGAATGAGGAGACGGTACACTAAAGGTATGCCAATCTCTGTCAACAGATACTCGCCGCCTGGCTCATAGAATGGAAACTCGCTAACCACCTCGAAAATGCCCAGAAAGCGTCCTCCCTCTCGCCCAAGGTCATGCTCGGGTTTTTCCAAGTAGAAGAGGATTTCATCACCGGCATGGACTCGGCAAATATCAGCATAGAGTTCCGCCTGTGCGCGTTCGATGGAAGGATGCACGTTTACGTTTGACCAGGAGCAGTCATTTCTCTTTGTCACTCCGGCGAATTCATACGTCAAGTGAACCGGTAAGGTCTTTTCCGAGACGATGAACAAATGCATCGAGCGAGGTTCCCTCCTCAACTTCTGGCAGTTCCAAGCAAGTAGTAGCCACAACCTTTGATGGGTTCACTCCTATTACATAGGGAGCCTGAGCCACGGTCAATTCCGCATAGAATATGCTGCCCAACACTTTGGTGCTGACGCGGACAATGGCTTGTGTCTTCGACATGTATTGGAGTCACGGGCCAGTTGGAGAACTTCCAAAGTGGAGTGTCTTCCGGCCATTACACTCCCGTGACGTTGAATGGCGGTCCCGGTCAACACGGGACGCTACAATTATAGGTGTAATGGCAGGGAAAGACAAGAAAGCTCTGTCTAATTCACCCTTGCTCCCCTCATCCGCTGAACCACTGCAGCATCCCACGGGCAGGTGATAGAGTTGGTGGAAGAAGGAATCTGCGTACCTCTCACCACCTCAGTGCAAACATTGCACCAGAAGTTTGTGCAAGCTTTGCACTGGAACCCACGAGCAAGCCCCTACGCCTCCTCCAACGCCCGTCTCAAATCCGTATCCAACCTCTCCAGATCCACTAACGATGCCTCCAGCGACTCGGCCTCGGCGCGGGCGGCATCGGTGAACCCGGCGCGGGCAAAAAAGACGTAGTGAACGTGCCAACCCTTCTTGTCCTCCCCCTGCGTGCGGGGGGAGTTAGAGGGGGGCGGCACGAAATGGCTGCCCACGATTTCCGGCGGGAAAGGCAACCGTCCGGCGCGGGCCTGGACCAACGTCCACTCGCGGCACAATTCCTCAAAGGCGGTCAAGCCCACGAAGGCGCGGAACTGTTCGGCGATGCGCTGCCAGAGGACACTCGTCAACTCCTGCTCCACCAAACCCAGGTTGGGCTGGATGAAGCGGAAGTAAAAGCGCAGGTAGGGATCGGCCAGGTGATAGAGACTGTTCCGGCTGGTTCGCCGTCGCTCAGGGGGAATTGTCGCCGGCAGACGGCGTTCGATCAGGTGCAGCGCCTCCAATTGCTTGAGGTAGGGGCTCAGGTAGGAAGACGTCAGGCCCAGCATAGCACCGATCTCCTGCGGCGTCCGTCGGCCGGCCGCTATTGCCTTCAACACGGCCTCGTACGTCTGCGTCTCGCGGCGGATCACATCCCCCACCAGGATGAACGGCTCGCTGCGGAACATCCCGGTGCGCCGCATGAACAGGCGTTGGATGTTGGCCCCTGGATTCTGAGTGTCGTTGAACCGCTCTGGATGGCCGTATTGCTGGTAGCCAAGGTGGACGTCAGCTATGTGTAGAAACTCGACCGGCATTGGTGTCCTCCTGCACGTTAGCGATCCCTGTCGTTGTCGCCTAATGGCAATGTCATTCCGGTTCCTTGCCCTCGGCTGCCCTACTCACTTCGTATGAGTCAGTATGAAGGACTCAATCGAACAACCCCAGCTTCTTGCCCTCCAACTCCTCGACCAACCCCCCAAAGCTCCGCGCACTGCTCGCATCAAAACGAGCCTGCGGCACCTTCAAGTAGCGCCACGTTTGGCCGGTTTGGGCAGAGATCTTCTCACACCAGTCGCGGATACTACCGTCCTTGTGCACCACATCCTCGTACTCGCGCCCCTTAGTCTCGACGATCCAGTTGACCTGACCCTCTGGTGTCTGCTGCACGGTGACGAAGTCGGGGTAGTAGAACTTGATGGCGCCGGTGCTGCTCAAATAGTCCACGCGGAATCGAGTGTAGGATTCCGCCAGAGCGGCGAAGCGGAGGATGTCGGATGCACCGTCCAGGAATTGGGCGAAGCGGGCTTCCAGGTCGTTGAACACAGCGCACTCGTTGAAGATGGTC
>CAYPOY010000159.1:0-11020 GCA_964412395.1 uncultured Anaerolineales bacterium
GAGCCCACGCCCAGGTACACGTCGGGACGGGGGATGTCCAGGTCGTCGAAGAAGAGTCGGCACCTTCTTCATCCTCAATCAAGGTGAACCAAGCAGAGGTATCAAGCACATAGATGTATGCGGCTTCGTTCATCTCGTTCTTGATCCTCTCGTCGGGATTGCAACAATCTCTCAACCAGCCTTTCGCCTTTTCCCCGACCTCGCAGGGCCTGGAGCGGGTCCACCTTGGGCACTGCATCCTTCCGAAATTCCTCAATGAAGGTGACCACGACTTCCATTCCATCCCTGGGAGCTAGCCTTGGCTCAGCGAAGACCAGTGCTCCGTCTTTATAGACAGCACGCACCGTTTGTAACCTCATCATTTTCCCCTTCCCTCCTGTCCCACGTCTAGTATCATCTTGATTCGCCTGGTTTCTCTTGCCGCCTTAACCTGCGCCTCAATCCAAGGATACGTGCACCCAATGTCCCCCTTGAGGAAGACCTTTGCCTCCCATCCCAGCGAGTAAATGTGCGCGTTACTAAAGTTCCGCGAGTGCACCCCCACCGGGCCGTCAGCGCGCTTGATGTGGATCGTCTTCCCCGCCACCTCAATCACCGTTACCACCAACTCGTCCACTGTTCCGCATCGTCATCTCACTGGTCCCTTGCACCGTTGCCTATATCCGATCCGCGATGTGGTGAGGGCCAACACCGAGCAGCACATAGTACGCCCCCTCAATCTCAAAGATCGCACGATAGTTCATCGTCACACTGAATTCCCACAGCCCTTCTACGCCCCGTACCTTGTGAACCCGTAACGAAGGATGACGTGGATCACGGAGTAGAAACCTCAGCTTCTGATCCACTCACTGCTGAATGTCCAATGGCAACTTTTGATAATCCTTCTTGAAGCGGTCTGTGCGCCGGACCTTCATCCTGGCATCCCTAGCTGGCCTTTCAGTTCGACAAGCAGGCTCTCGACATCATCAAAGTCCCGGAACCGTCCTTCCGCCAGGTCCGCCTTGGCCTCCTGGTAGCGGGTCTGCCACTCATCGGTCAAGAACCAAGACTGGTCCACCTCCTCCCGCCGCCAGCGCAAGTATCCGATAAAGTCCAGCACTTCCGCCGCCACGTCCTCTGGTAGTTCGTCCAGTGCCTGTTTTGCCACCTCTCTGACAGTCGCCGCCATTCGCCTACTCTCCTTAATGGTGTTCGCCGCCACCGTATATCCTCTTTTCTCCCTCAGGTTCAGGTGTCATTCACTCCACGTCCCGTGCCCCTTGACCTGCGCCTCAATCCAGGGATATGTGCGGGCAATTCCCTCTTTAAGAGAGACTTTGGCCTCCCAACCCAGCGAGTGAATGCGCGCCTTGCTAAAGTTCCGCGCCTGCACACCGACAGGCCCTTCCACGTGCTGGATGTGAATCTCCTTCCCCGAGATATCAATCACCGTCTGCACCAGCTCATCCACGGTCACGTACTCATCCCCGCCGATGATGGTCGGGCCTTCCAAATCGGACTGCATCAACAGGTAGACACCTGCTATCAAATCATCAACGTAAGTATAGGCGCGGATCGCAGAGCCGCCACCCCAGACCGGAATTGTACCACCGTCCTCGGCCATCGCCACTTTGCGACAGATGGCGGCTGGGGCCTTCTCCCGCCCACCGGTCCAGGTTCCCTCTGGGCCGTAGCAATTTTGGAAGCGGGCGATGCGTACTTTAATCGGGTAGTGCCGGGAGTATGCCTGCGCCATCCGCTCAGCGTAGAGCTTCTCCCAGCCGTACTCGTTATCGGGCAGCGCGGGGTAGGCGTCGTCCTCGTCCAGGGCCGGTTCCCCCGGCTCCATATCCCGGTACACACAGACCGACGAGGAGAAGAAATAACGCCCCACGCCGATTCGCGTCGCCGCGTCGATCATATGGTTATTAATCAGGGCACTGTTGCGCATAATATCGCACTCGGCGGAGTGGATGAATCCCATCCCACCCATATCGGCGGCTAACTGGTAGACCTCGTCAAAAGTACCGCCGTCCACGGAGAGCGCTTCCCAGCAGTTATGTGGCTCCCGCAAGTCCAGTAGCAGGAACTCGTCCGCCTGTGTCAGCGCGAACTCGTGCTCTTTGATATCCACACCACGCACCCAGTAGCCTTCCTTCTTGAGTTTTTTGACCAGATGACCTCCAATGAAGCCCCCTGCACCACAAACTAGTGCTTTTTTCGCCAATGCTGTTCTCCTTGTTTTTCTCAACTCGAATGTTACGTATGCAACTTGCCAACACCACTTACCATCGCTGCGCGCGCAGCCCCATCAACTCCAGCAGTTGGCGCTTCTTCTTCAGTGCCGACCTGGTCACCGTCTCCGCCTTGCGTATCCAGGCCCACAGCGCGTACACCGGTTCGTCCTGCCCCACCGTGCGCTGGTTGTTCTCCCGCAGCGTCAGGCCGGGCCTGCCCTGAGCCTGTCCTGAGCTTGTCGAAGGACCTGCCGAAGGGACACACCCAGGATGGTCGTCTCCTCCTGGATGCCGCCAGAGTCAGTCAGCACCAGGTGAGCGTTCGCCATCAGGTTCAGGAACGAGGTAGATCCCAACGGCTCCGTTACTCGCCTGGTCACCAGGTACAGCATACTCTTTCCTACCCTGTCTCTTCATAGGGGAATAAAGTGACGACAAAGTCTCTTTCATCGAAACAAACCTTAAAATAACGGAAAATGCCCTCCCGCCCTAGCAAGTTGAAACGTACACCCAGTCTGTCCGAGAAACCCACCGGAACCACCATGCGGTGTTTACCCACCTGCACCTCGAGGTCGTGAAGGTACACGGGAATGAAACTTCCATCTCCCACTTGAACGTACATCCGTCTCCCAGAACGATAAGCCAGCCTAGACGATCAGCAACCTGCGCAGTGAACACACTAAAAGTAGCTCCACTATCTACATAGGCCCCAACCGGATGCCACCTTTCCCCGTACCGGATAGCCAGGGTGATGATCGGAACACGCAGTCCCTTCAGCCGCTTGTAGCGGTACGTTACAACAGGCATACCAGTTCCTCCTCAGTGGGTATTGTCAGGACAAACGGAACTGCATCCGGGTATTTCTCCCGCGCCAAGAGATCGGCTTCTCGCTCTGTATCAGCCACTACCACAATCTCTCCTGTTACCATGGCAATGGCTTTTCCAGCGTGTTTTCTCACCAATTCCTCAAAATGGGCAGTATACCACTCGTCCAAGGCCTCCAGGTTCAAGTCCTCCTGCTCAGTCATCTTTTCCCTCCTTCAATCCCTCAAGGATTTTCCGTCATCTTGCCCATAGCCGTTCAGTACCCATCAGTGTCTCTCTCACATCTCTTGCAAGCACAGGAACTTGGTCATACGTCATCTTTCTCTGCCAACATATCCACAATCCGCTCCGCCGCTCGCCCATCCCACAACTCTGGCACTCGCCCGGTCTTGCTCCTGCCATCCAGTATCGCCATCGCTTCCGCCACAATCCGTTGCGGGTCACTACTCACCCGTCTGCCCCCGCCGATGGTTGAAACCATCGGCTGATACGCAAAGTGCGTTAAAACGCACTAAAACGCGACTTTTTAACCCGTTTTAACGGGTTTCGCGTATCAGCGGGGTGTTTCAACGCCCCGCGTGGGGCTGGCTGAGCAGTTACCGGCATTTCATCGTTGATCGCCCGTGCTGCCGGGATCAGCCGTGGCTCAAAGCGAGAGAGATTGTACCCCAGATCGGTCAATGCGCCTCGCAGTGCCTGGTAGCCCGGTTTCTTTGTCACCGGGTCCACCGGCGTTTCGACGGCGATGAGCACTATCTGTGCTTCTCGACAGACCTCGTAGTCCGTTGTAGCCCGAAAGTGGCTTTCGGTCACCACCCGCGCCAACAGTTCCGCCAGCCCTGGCTCTTTGCCTTCAATGGGACAGACGCCCCGATTGATCATCTCCACCTTGTCCTGGCTGCGCCGGATGCCCACCACCGGGAAACCGGCCTCGGCGAACAGGCAGGCCACCGGCAGGCCCACGTATCCCAGGCCAAGCACAACCACGTTCGCTGTCTTGTTCTCGATCAATTTCCAGCAGATGTGCTTTCATCTTCCCTCTCATCCGTGTGTCTAACATATATCCTCCGGCCGCCGAACGTCAGGGAGTCTGGCTTGAGCAAACGGAGAGCGTAAATTTCCGGTCATGGCCAACAGATGTTCTGCAATTTCCTCTCGTTCCAGTTCCCATTTCGTCAGTAGGGGCCGATCATAAGTCACGATAATATGAACACCTAGAATTTCGCCGGCCTCGTTGGTTCCGAAGGTGCCCAGGGCCAACACTTTAGCGTCCTCGCGGCTGAACGTTCTCATTCTCAAGCGCCGTGCCCAACGCTTGAAGTAGCGCCCGTGATACAGGACCTCAACACACTTCAAGAACACCAAGGTTTCAGCCGGCGCGACCTGCCGGCCATGCACCTGTAGCAGGTTAAACGCCTCTATCGGAATGAACAGTCGCTGCTCTTTCCTATGCGCCAGGTGTACGAGCAGGATCGCCTCTCTTTCCTCTTCCGCCAGCGCCCTTCCATACGCCAGGGTAGATACCCCCTCAAAGTACCGACGGACGACGTTTTTATCCAGCAACAAGCGCGTCTGGCCGGACATCCCGTTCCTCAATGACGTCAATTTCCTCGTCGAATTCAGCGTAGAGTCGGTTCCAGAGTGCTTGCCGTTCCTCATCGGAAAGCGCCTGGTACTCCTGCCACGTCACGCCGCCAAAGTACGGCCGGTCGGTCGGGGGAGCCTGACCGCCACACAGCGCGGTGATCTTCTTGCGTACTTCTTTCAGCGTCGCCTGGGCTTCATCCTCCGTGACAGTGTAAGACAGAGGGACAGGTACAGTCGCTGCGGGCAAAATCAGGATTTTCCCCGGCTTCACCACGACCTGGAGGTGCTTACCTAGCTGGGCCTGTCGCAGCAACCGATCTTCGATCCAGAGACCCTTTTGCTCTTCCAGCATAATTTGCCTTGTCACATCACACCTCTCCTACTTCTCGACAGCGCAATCACCCACACATCACAATTCACGCATCAGAACGGCCCGTCCATCGCAGCCCGACCGCACCAACGCCCGCGCCAGCCGGAGAGCCGCCAGGCCATCCCAACCATCAACCGGCACCGGTTTACCGTCAACCACGGACCGAACGAACGCTTCTAACTCTGCCTTCAGCGGTTCGTACTTGCGCACGGGATAGCGAATCATACGTCCCTCGCTCACGCCGCGCAGCAGACTGATGGCATTCCATCGCTCGCTATTTGCCTCCGCATTCTCGTAGAAGTAAAGGTCCTGGGTAAGGTGATCCACCAGGAACATACCACACTCGCCCGTTACAGTCAACTCGCGGACTTTGGTCGGTGTCAGCCAGTTGATATCCAATATGCCAATCGTACCGTCCGTCAGGCGCACGGTGCCGACCAGGATGTCTTCGTAGATCGAATGAATCTCTTGCTCCGTTTCCGCGTACACCCGTGTCGCCTCCTGGCCCGTGAGATAGCGCATCATATCCAGGTCGTGCGTCGCCAGATCAATCACCACGCCCACATCCCGAACGCGAGCGGGAAACGGACCCAACCGACGGCAGCGCACCTGGAAGATGCGGCCCAACTCGCCTGCCTTCAACCGCTCCTTCAGCGCCTGCACAGCCGGATCGAAGCGCACGATGTGACCTACCATCAGCTTGCGCTCCAATACCTCTGCCCGTTCGATCAATTCTTGCGCCTGTTCCTCCGTCGCCGTGATCGGCTTCTCGATCAAGACGTGACAGCCAGCCTCCAGCGCGTCCAGCGCTACCTGATGATGGAACTCAGTCGGCACCGCCACCGTGACGACCTCAGGCCGGGTTTCGTCCAACAGTCTATGGTAGTCGGTGTAGGCCACTGTGTGATGCAATTGCGCGATCCGCCCACCAGCCTCGGCACTTGCGTCGGCCATCCCCACCAATTGCGCGGTGGGTATCTGGTCGTAGACACGTGCGTGATGCTGCCCCATCGCGCCCACGCCGATTACCGCTGCCTTTAATTCCTTGTAACTACTCACCCGTCTGCCCCCGCCGATGGTTGAAACCATCGGCTGATACTGATACGCAAAGTGCGTTAAAACGCACTAAAACGCGACTTTTTAACCCGTTTTAACGGGTTTCGCGTATCAGCGGGGTGCTTCAACGCCCCGCGTGGGGATGGCTGAGCAGTTACTTTTTTTCTTTTTCGTGTTCAATAGCGTAGGCTCCGACCCTTTCCAATCCCCTGAACCCATCCCGTTTCCACCAGTTTCCTCAAGTCCCGTGCTGCCGTCGGACGAGAAATACCAAACATCCCTCGATATTCCTTGTTGCTCAGTTCCCGCCCCTCGTTCACCATCAACCGCAGCGCCTCTATCTGCCGCTCATTCAGCCCCAGTTCCCTGAGGTCCACCACTCCCTCCTCAGGGATCAGGTCCAGGATCCTCTCCCCTGGGCCGTAGAAGGTCACGGCGAAGAAGCTGCCCAGGTCTTCAAAGACCGGCTCCGCCAGCCCATGCTCACGCATCAGCCGTCGCATCTTGATGATGCCCGTACCCCACTTCTCAATGTAGTAGATATCGTACAGGTAGTTGGCGATGAGCTTGTTGCGCAGAACATGCTTGCGGTCAATGTTCTCCACTGTCACCCCAGGAGGCAGAGAGCCGGGGCTGTTAACCTCGATGCGGTCGTCGAAGACCATGATGCGCACCGTCGAGCCGTCCATGAAGTAATCCCGATGGCAGACGGCGTTGCAGATGGCCTCCCGCACGGCTTCGTAGGGATACTCGGTCACTTCGCGCCGCTTGAAACCCACGACCTTGGCCGCCACCCGGGTGTTCCGCCAGAGGAATCGCTCCACTTCATCAATCATCTCCGGCAGCGTGCCCCGCAGATCGGCACTGTCAATAAAGTGCCCCATGGTGGTGCCCTTGGCCCGCTGTGCCTAACACCTACCGTCGTCACTATACGCCTGCCGCAATGCTCCTCGCCAGCGCTCCGGCGGCGCCAATTGCACAATTCTGATCAATCCTTCATTTGCGAGCAACATAGCCAACAGCCGCTCCCTGCACTGATGTTCGTCACGCCCATCGAATAGGTAGCCGCCCACCCACTCGAACTTTTCGGGGACCAGTTCCATAAACGTCTCGTAGGTGACGGGTTGAGGCGATAGATCAGGCACAGGCAATGAAGTCATCTTTCCCCTCCCAACTCTTGCAGGAAACGCTCTACCAGCTCTGTGTCCACTCCTGAGATCTCGCCCAGGACTCGCAATGGATGGGGCAATGGCTCCTGCCACAGCCACTCTACCCGCAGTCAACGCGCGGTCAGTCGCCCATCGCGCAGCGCCAGCATCCCCGCGTTGGTCCACGCCGCGCTCGTCAGCGCCGGTACGCGCAGCAGCAATAGCAAAGCCACTACTGCCGCCAATATCGCCCATACCCGCATCCGGAGGATCACCCCACGCATCACGAGGTTACGCTGCTTCCCAAACCACCAGGGCCAAATTGATCGCCTCGGGGCGCGTGACGGAGATAGTGTGGACTTGCAACCTCACCCATCCATATCCGCTATCCATTATCGGCCACCGCTGACTCTCCCCTACCGAACAAATATTCCTCCAATTCCAGTAACAACGCCTCTATCTCCCTGACCGACACATCCGCCTTCTCCGGCTTTGGATAGATGAACATCAAATAGCAGGTTCTTGCCTCCCTGCTGATGGCGTAGATCACTCGATACCCACCGCGCTTCCCTGCTCGAATATCACTACTGGCCAGCCGCACCCTCCACACCTGATGGGCAAAGCCGGGAATAGCCACCCCCGCGAAAGGGTTTGCCAACAGTGTGCCGACCAGTACCTGCAAATCCTGCTTGATGTGCCGGTATTTCCTGGCCAGTCGCTTGACCGCCTTGTCGAAGGGCGGAATGGTCTCAATCTGGTAACTCATCGAGGAGTTCCGCAACCGGCCGGGTGTTTCCTCGCTTCACCTCGGCCAATCCACGCTCGACCAATCGCCCAAAAGCCGGCGACTTTGCCAACAACACCGCCTCTCTGGCTTCCTCCACCTGTTCCTGTTCTACATCGAGGAACACCACTGCCACCAGGGAGCGAAAGTCTCTGGGAACTGAGTCCAACAATTCTATCTTTCCGTCCTCACAAATCCCTCGAAGTGCCAACATTTTCCTCTCCTTCACCTCGTGCGCCTCTCCGACCCACTCTACCAACTGGCTCTTTCTATCAGCGACTATCAAGCGACATCTCAAATGGTACTTTTTCAGCACCAATTCGGTTAACGTTCAGTTAAACTCGCGTCAAGCTGTCTCCGCCTGGTACGCTCATCGTGCAGCGGGAGCATACCCGCGTTGATCCACACCGGCTCAAAGGCCAGCATCACCCTGGCGGTCTGCTCGGCGTGGCTGCCGGAGCCTACACCCAGGTACACGTCGGGGCGGGGGATATCCAGGTCGTCCCAGGCTGTCAAAGAACACCTGCGACATCTCGTCGTCGTAATGCTGCCCGGTGTGCACCAGTACCTGCTCAAAGCGTTCTGAGTAGCAGGCCGTCTCTTCCATAATGGGAGCAATTTTCATAAAGTTGGCCGCGCCCCGACGACGTGTAGGACTTTCACCTGGCTCTCCCCCGGTGCGCTGCTGGGGCAAGTCATTCTCCTCCCAATGCACGCAAGAAACGCTCCACCAACTCCGTATCCACACCGGCGATCTCGCCCAGGACTCGCAATGGATGGGGCAATGGCTCTTGCCACAGCCACTCTACCCGCAGCCAAAAGCCAGGCAAGACTTCAGAACGATACACCCCCTCCCGCCCGGCGAAGATGACCTCATACCGCCCCTCAGCGTCTAGCCGATAGAACTCGGATCGTTCTCGTAACGGGTCGATCAACCAATATTCGGTAGTGTTCAGACCGAACGAATGTGCTAGGGTTTCGCACTGGACACTTTTGCTCGAACACTGGACACTCCGCCAGACACTCTTGATACCCAATAGAGGCCATCCGAAGCAGGTTTAAGGCTCTGAAAGGCCGAAAATGAGAGCAAAACGCTGGTTTTGAGCCCGAAGTTGGCGATTTCGCTCTGGCGAAATGTGTCCATCGCTCCTTAAGTTGTGAACAGCTTGGAGCAAAAGTGTCCAGCGAACCGAGCTGAAAAACTGTCCAAAAGGGGCGGTTTTTGAACACTACCGTCCTCGTGGCTCCAGTATCTCTACCCCATATACTTCGTCAAAGTGATAACTCCAACGCTTGAGTTCCTCCGGCGACAGATTGAAAGACGAAATGCCACACAATTCAAACAAAGAGAAGATGCAAAACCCAGCCCCTATCTTGGGCAACCTGGCAACGAATTGCCTGTTCACTTCATACCGTTCATCGCGTGGGAAAAAGCGATCTATCACAAAGACGTTAGTATCCAACAAGACCATACTCATCCCCTCGCATCGCTCGCTCGAACTCCTCTACCGAGCGATGAGGCATGCGTTCAGCGATTGCATTGGACAACCTGTCGAATTCCTCTCGTTTCTCGTCGACCGTCATACTCAGAAGGTCAGGTATCTCCTTGGTCATCTCTTGCTTCATTTGCCGCCAGATCCCTTTTGCTTCTGTCCGCCTGGTATGCTCCGGAAACAAGACCAGTACTTCTACACCTTCTTGGTACACAGCCCTATCTAGAGGCTCAATCTTTCCTTCCTTGTACACTCCCCTCACAACCACCCACGACATCTCCCACCTCCTCCGGCGATCTTCTCACCATCCGATCCTCTCATAACCCCCAGGCTTTCATAATGCGCCTCGCCGCCTGTCCATCCCATAATTCCGGAACTCGCCCGGTCTTGCCCTTGCCGTCTCGGTGTTCTCCCGTAGCGTCAGGCAGGGTACACCCAGAATCGTCGTCTCCTCCTGGATGCCGCCGGAATCGGTCAGCACCAGGTGAGCGTTCGCCATCAGGTTCAGGAATCTGAGCAACCCGGTGCTTCTCATTTCTAGCTCAAAAAAGGGAAGCACACCTTGAACCTACTCAATGCGTCCTTGCTCTTCCAGCGAACGGTAATACTCCTCGCGGCCTATCTTGCCGGCGATAATCTTCTTGAGTTGGGACAGCGTAATGCCCATCTGTCGGGCCATCGTAGCCATCAGATCATCCCCAATCTCCCGCGCCCCATGAGAGATCAGTGTCCGAGCAACTTGCCTTCCTCCGGTCCTGAGAATGTAAATCTGGTGCCTGCCCATACGGCGTTCAAAGCCCAGGACGCTCACCAGGATTCGATCCATCTTGCGAGCAGATATAGGCATCGCTAAGACACCTTCTCCAAGAGGGAAAAAACCTGGCGCAGCAACTCTAACTGTTTTCGGAGTGCATGCCCTAACTCTTCAACGTCATCCTCCAGGCTTTCATAGTACTCCACAACCACGGAACGGTAATCCGCCATCGCCTCCTCGGGGCTCGGCCCTACTCCGTAAAGGGGAATGACATCATCGGTAACCAGGAATTGACCCTCTGACCTCCCTATGGTGGGTGACAGAACTTGAGCAATGGCCTGATCCAGCGCCTCGATATACGTCTGGGCTTTCTCCTCCAACCACTTCTGTTGTTTCACGGGCAGAGACGTGTACGTATGCATAAAGGACTGTACGCCAGGACTATGCATCATTCCCATCATCCACCTCCTGACACCATTCGTGTGCCACGGCAACACTCACCGATTGCCCTTGTTATTCTACCATCTCCACCAACACATTCAAAACTCGCTCCGCCGCTCGCCCATCCCATAGCTCCGGCACACACCCGGCTTTGCTCTTACCATCCAATATTGCCAACGCCTCGGTCACAATTCGCTCCGGGTCACGGCCCACAATCGTGTTCGTCCCCTGCGTCACTGTCACAGGTCGCTCCGTGTTCTCCCGCAAATGTGCGGAGGAGCGAAGGGGCGGAGGGGCGGAGGAGATGGGGAGAGATCACTGTTGCCTCCTTGGCATAAGCCAGGGC
>CAYPOY010000160.1:0-11003 GCA_964412395.1 uncultured Anaerolineales bacterium
ATGTTAAGGTTCTTCAGTTGTGCTCAAATTTGCGAAATTCTGGTGACACTATCGATTGCAGATTGACGATCCCAACCGGGCCTTCGAGGTGCTCAAGCACGAACGGCTCTCTACCCTCATCAGGGGAATGGCGTTAGCCTCCTTGTTGGCAGACCTGCTTGAGCACAAAAAGCCCAGGTTTCATGGCCTGGTTCTGGAACTGCTGGATCATCAGGCAGAGGAGACCACCCTGCCAGCCCTGCGCCGGCCTACCGAACAGTGGCAGGCCCTGGAAGGCGTCTACCGGAGGGCCGTGGAAGTCTACGGGCTGTCGTCACGGTTGTCCAGATACGCCAAAAAGTTCACGGTCACATCTGCCGAGGACCTGACTTTTGCCGAATTTGACCGGCTCTGGAACCAGGAGTGCTTTAACCGGCTGGATTACTACACGTCCGAACTGGAGCGGACACTGCGCGTGGGTAATATCTTGCCTGTTCCGCGCAAAGCCTTCTGGCCTGAGCTGGATGCACGCTGGGAGGCGGCCCGTGCAGAACTCAAAGAGACCGCCAAGGCCATCGGCGAGGTGCAAAACCTGATTGATGTTCGCTTCCAGGACTTTTACCGGCTGCATTATACCAGGTGGATTCAGCAGCCCGACGCCCCTGTGGTGTTCACTCATCAATTCTTGCCGCGTTTGTTGCAGGCCCACTGGGACCCCCAATCCGGCCGCAAGGCCGTGGTGATGGTCTTTGATGGATTGCGTACCGACGCCTGGGACGAGTTCTTGCGCCCGGTGTTTGAGGAACGGTTCGAGCTCGTCGTCAGCCGTCCCGGCAGCGCGCTGATTCCCACCGAGACTCACTTAAGCCGCAAGACGATTAGCGCCGGGTGCCTGCCGAGCGAGTTCACCGCTACAAGAACTGGATTTACTAAAGACCTGGCTCAAGAAACACCTGGGGCTGAATCTCCACTTTGAAGTGGTCCACGACGACGACACGATTGCTTCGGGCATGACCGTGCGTTACGTCTCCGACCAATTGGAATACATCATCTTTAACTTTACCGACAAGAACCTGCACAATAACCCCCAGGACCTGGCATTCATCTACAACACCACCGTGCGCGAGATCATCCGCCAGGACGTGCGTTGCGTCCTGCGCGAGTTGCCTGACGATGCTCTGATCTTTATCACCAGCGATCACGGCTTCGTCCCGGTACCCAGGCGAACCGTGACTATACCCGACGCGATTGTGGCGGACTCGCACGACGTCAAGTATCGCAACGCCCGCACCACGACCCATTTAGAGGGGAGAGGTAACAAGCGGGTGATCGAGTTTGACGCCTGCGTGATGGGTATCCCCGCCCACAGTGAGACATTGCCCAACGTCCCCATTCGCTACGTCTTGTTCCCGCGCCCCGGGGTCACTCTGCGCCGTAAGAAAGGACACCGCGCCCCCGATCGTTACACCCACGGTGGCCTCAGCCTGGCCGAGTGTATGGTGCCGATGGTCGTCATGGGGCCTCGGCGGGCGGAACAGCCGGCACTGCTCGTCGAAAGTGTCCAGCAGGCAGGATCCGTCAGCGAGGGCGAGGAACTGGAGTTGGAGATTACCGTGGCGCCCATGCAGATCGCGTTGCCCGAAATATCCGTCACGTTAGCCTTCAGCCGGGATGAGATCCCCACCCGAAGGGAGGTCTTTCGCGGGGTGCGCACCACGTACACCGTGCGCTGGAAGCCCCGCCTGGACGATATCACGGACGACGACCGGCGTCAGGGTATGGTCGTCCAGCCGGTTACGGTTATCCTGACCTATCGCCGGGAGAAAGGGAAAGAGACGGTGCGTCTCAGCAAGACCGCCGACGTGTGGATCAAGCTCGACCCCACCCGCCTGCGCCGCCGCGTTGACTCCAAGCTCGACCTGCTCATGGGCAAAGTGCCCAAGGGTCTCAAGTCTTGACGAGAACAAGAAACCGGGTTTTTCAGAAAAAACCCGGTTTCTTGGCCTTTGTCAAAACCTGGTTTCTTGGTATAATACAAGGAAAGTAGGATTATCATAATCACGATTTCCTAAAGAGGTGCCAGGTGTTCATCAACCGTCAGGCAGAGCTACAACTGTTGGAGGAACGGTATGCGTCGGATCAGGCCGAGCTCTTTGTCCTCTACGGCCGGCGACGAGTGGGCAAGACCGAACTCCTGGCCCAGTTCTGCCAGGAAAAACGCAAACGGCACATCTTTTTTGTGGCCGATCTGGACGTAGAGCCGGTGTTGCGCGCCGCTCTCTCAATGGCCGTCAACACCGAATTATTGGGTTCCGAGGCCGCCAGCGCCGTCTACCCCTCCTGGCAGGACATCTTCTTGCTGCTGGCCCACCACGCTCAACCGGACCGATTGGTCGTGGTGTTGGACGAGTTCACCTACCTGGTAGATGCCCATCCCCCCCTGGCCTCGACGCTACAGCGGATCTGGGATAGCGACCTGGTGCGCAGCAAGTTGATGCTGGTCCTCTGCGGCTCCTACGTCGGCATGATGGAAGAGGCAGTCCTGGGATATAACGCGCCCCTCTACGGCCGGCGTACCGCCCAATACTTGCTGGAGCCCCTCGACTTCCACGACGCCCGCGACTTCTTCCCGGCCTACGATCTGGCCGACCAGGTGCGAGCGTTTGCCGTCTTTGGAGGTGTCCCCGCCTACGTGCGTGTGGTCTCCGCCTCCCAGCCGTTGCTGGCCAACGTCGGCCGGCAGGTGTTGACCCGGGGTACCTTTCTCTACGATGAGGTGCGCTTTTTGCTCCAGCAAGAGCTACGTGAACCGCGCAACTACTTTGCCGTCCTGGAGGCCATTGCCTCCGGCCGCACCCGGCTCAACGAGATCAAGCAGGCCACCGGCCTGGACGGCGTCACCTCTTACCTCAACACCCTCCAGGGGTTGCGGCTGGTCGAGCGCGTGGTGCCGGTCACCGAGGACAAGCCTCATAAGAGCCGCCGCGGCCTCTACCGGCTGCGAGATCAATTCTTCCGCTTCTGGTTTCGTTTCGTCCATCCCAACCGCACGCTGTTGGAACGGGGTGGGGCCCAGGTGGCGCTCGATGGGCTGGTGACCCCTCAACTCGATTCGTTTACCGCGCCCATCTTTGAGGAGATTTGCCGCCAGTTCCTGTGGCGCTTGGGGTTGGCGGGCGGATTGCCCTTCCTACCCCTGCGGATCGGTGGCTGGTGGCGCGCCAACGAGGAAATAGACGGTGTTGCCGTGGGGCAGGACGGCGCATTGCTTGTGGAGTGCAAATGGACCAGCCGTCCTATTGGCGTAGACATTTTGCGCAATCTGGAACGTAAAGCCGGCCTGGTCAGCAAAGAGCTGGGCTCACGACGGCTGTACTTTGGCCTCTGCGCCCGCAGCGGCTTTACGTCCCAGGTCGAGGAAGAAGCCGCACAGCGCGATGACCTGTTCCTTTTTGATCTGCCTCGCATCGTCGAAGCAACGTCTAACCACAGAGAGCGCAAAGGGCGCAAAAGGGAGAAGGGAAATGGATAGAGCAAACAACAGACCAGGGAGGGAAAAAGATGGGAATCACTGATAGACAGATTGCAAGGGCCGTAGCTTTGGCGAAGGTGTACGGTGCTACACGTCTGATTCTCTTTGGGAGCGCCCTTAAAGACCCAGAACAGGCCCGAGACCTGGACCTGGCTTTTGAGGGCGTTACTGGATGGAAGTTGTATGAGCTGGGAGCGCGACTTGAAGAAGAGTTGGGGGTATCTCTGGACATTGTCCCATTGAGTCCACCGACCCGTTTTACCCGGCTCATTGAAAGCAGGGGCAAGGTGCTGCTATGAGACCTGAAGAACTCGGAGAGGAGATAACCATCGAACTGGAACTGATGGATGCCACAGTTCAAGAACTGTTGGCACTACAGCGCGACGCGGCCGAGAGGGAGCTGACAACGTGGAGCAAGAAACCCAAGAAACCGGGTTTTTCAGAAAAACCCCGGTTTCTCGTCCGGTTGACTCTCCCCTCTGCTTGTATTATACTTCCAAGTGTAAGCATCCAGAGGGCATCGGTCTGAAAGAGATTGGCAATGCAGCATGACCACGAGTGGCCCACCTTTCCACGGCTAACAATTTTGTGCTCACAGCCTATCTGGTTGAAAGATGGTGATGAAATGAGATACATTCACTATGATGCAGAAGGTGATATCCTCTCGGTCACTTTTGCCGAGACCGAGGGACAGACTCACACAGGGGTTGAACTCTCGGACAACATCGTGCTTTACTATAACCCCGAGACAGAAGAACCGCTTGGACTGGTGTTGCTGAGTTATCGCGCGTTGCTGCAGGCAAGCGCTCAAGTCCCTCTCCCGCTTGAGGGATTGGCTCGCGCCCCGGCCAGGGTACGGGAGACGGTCATATCCCTACTTCAACGTACTCCCGTAACAAGTTTCCTCCAGTTCGTGGAAGCGTGTGGTCAGGAACCGCCAGCAAGCCGGCTAAGCGAAATCTTTACTCCTGCCACATTACAGGCAGTGGTATGACTTGCCAGAAACCGGGTTTTGCAGAAAAAACCCGGTTTCTAATCCAGTTCTTGACCGGAGGCAACCATGCCCTACCGCAAAATCGAATTCCGCGCCGGCCACTACTACCACCTGTACAACCGAGGCGCCAACCGCCAGCCGATCTTTTTCTGCGACGAGAACTGGGCTTATTTCCTCAAGCGTCTCAGATACTACTTCCTGCCCGAACTCATAGACATCCTGGCCTATTGCCTGATGCCCACCCACTACCACCTGTTGGTCTATCTGAGAATTGACGACCTGAGCAAACGTTTCATGCAGCCTTTCAGTCTATCCTACACCAAGGCCATCAACAAGCAACAGGATCGCGTCGGCCCCCTGTTTCAGGGCTGTTTTCAAGCCGCGTGGGTGGACAAGAACGAGTACCTGCTGCACCTGTCACGCTATATCCACGTGAATCCGGTCGCCGCCGGGCTGGTAGCACGACCAGAAGAATGGGTCTTTTCCAGCTATCGGGATTACGTTGGTCAGCGCGAGGGCACCTCACCGGTTCCCGACGCGATCCTGTCCCAGTTCCCCTCTCGCCAGGCTTATCGGGAGTTTGTAGAATCGTACCGTGAACAGGATACCAGGATGATAGAGCATTTGTTGTTTGAGGAAGACTAGAAACCCGGTTTTTCAGAAAAAACCCGGTTTCTCCGCCGCCAAGAAACCAGGTTTTTTCCGCAAAACCGGGTTTCTTGCCCAGTTCCAGGAGCAAAATCACTATGGCCGGAAAGAAAACATCGGCTCAACAATCATCATTTTTCAAACGCGAGATCCCCCAGATGCCGGAAGGGTACTACTCTTCGGGCCCCAATCCCAACCTGCGCCATTTTGTGGAAGGGCACGCCACGCTCTACGATCCCAAGACCGACGACTACGACGTCCCTCCCTTCGACCAGCCCATCACCACCACCAAGGCCACGGCCATCTACAATATGCACACCTACTGGAGCAAAAAGCCCCACGACGCCATTCGCCAGTACATTCGCCACTACACCCAACCGGGCGACCTGGTGTTAGATCCCTTTTGCGGATCCGGCGGCACCGCACTGGCCGCGCTGATGGAGGGTCGCGCCGCCATCGCCATCGACCTCTCCCCGGCGGCCACTTTCATCACCAAGAACTACTGCACTCCGGTGGACGTGGACAAGTTGCAGCGTGCCTTCGAGGAGTTGCAGGCCAAGGTCAAGCCGGAGATGGACTGGCTTTATGAAACACGCTGCGACCGCTGCGACGGGCGGGCGACCACTGGCTACACCGTCTACTCCTACATCTTTCAATGTCCCCGCTGCCTGGAGAAGGTGCCGTTGTTTGATTGCGTGGAGGCAATGGGGCAGACGGCCATGGGTAAGCCGAAGAAGATCCGCGCCTGCCCCTATTGCTACGCCAGGGGGCACGTGGAGGAGATCAGCACCCGCAGCCAGCGTTTTGATCCCGTGCCAGTGCTGGTGAGTTACCTGTGCAAAGAAGGGTGCAAACCTAGACGCGCTGAACGCCGCCACGACGACCCTGATCCCAAGAAACGCGCGTTCTTTGAGAAATACGACCTGGGCAAGCTGCGTGAGATTGAGACAAAAGAGATCCCCTATTGGTATCCGCCGCACCGAATGATGAACGTCGAGTCCGATACTGAGCCCTGGGGCGACAAATGGCGTGCCGGGACGAGCAACTTCCGTACCGTGGCCGAGTTGTTCACCAAGCGCAATCTGTGGGCGCTGGCAGCGATTCGAAGACTGGTGAATGGTAATGACACCTTGAAGTTTTGCTTAACTGGAATTCTCGATTACGTATCAAAACGACAACCGGCTTTTGGTGGCGGTGGTGGTATCTCAGGAACTTTCTACTGCCCTCAGATTTATGCAGAAAGGCACGTTTTAATGAGTTATGAGAGAAAATCTAATAAAATTGTTGAGGCAAAATCAGGACTCGTCTACGACTCCCCATTTCTTATTTCAACTCAATCGGCAACCAATCTTGGTTCAATAAGTACCAATAGTGTTGACTATATTTTCACTGACCCTCCTTACGCTGACAAAGTCCAATATGGGGAATTGACATTCCCCATAGAAGCTTGGCTCGATCTAAATACAAGATGGCACAGTGACGAAATCACTGTCAACAGAACACGAGGCAAGACTGATGCGGATTGGGCAGAACTCCTGCGTCAGGCAATGAGCGAATGTTACCGCGTGCTCAAACCTGGTCATTGGCTTTCACTTTGTTATCACGACACCAGTGAGGGCACTTGGCAACTCGTTCAAGACTTGATGACTGAAGTCAGTTTTATTCCAGAGCAATCCGACTCGGCCCTGTTTATTGACACAGATCAAAAAACATACAACCAATTGATGGCCGAAAAGGTCACCAAGCGCGACCTGGTCATCAACTTCCGCAAGCCGCGCCCGGGCGAGCTGATCGCCCAACTCACTCTCTTCGGTGACGAAGATGCCGCCACTTTCGCCGAGAAAGCGCGCGCTATTCTGCGCGAGACCCTGGAAGCCCACCCCGGCAGCCCCGCTGACCGCCTCTACGATGAACTCGTCTCCCGCATGGTGCGCAAAGGCGAGTTCGAGCGCCACAACTTCGACGAACTCCTGCACAGCGTGGCTGAGGAGGTAATCACTCCCCCCTCACAGGGGGGAGCCGGAGGGGGGTCGCGCTGGTACCTGCTGGAGACCGCCGACCAGGTGGACGAGGCCGAGAGCGCCAAAGAGACAGCGGCGGCGGCGCGGCTGGAGGCGTTTATGTGGGAGAGGGAAAGAAACCGGGTTTTTCAGAAAAAACCCGGTTTCTCCGCCGCTTTCTTCGCCGACGAAGGCGTCCACTACTCGGACCTGTTCGAGCAATACCTGCCCGTGCAGGACAAGCCCCGTCGCCTGCTGGCGGACTGGCTGCCGGAGTACTTCTTCAAGACTCCTGAGGGCACCTGGCGTCCCCCAATCAACGACGAGGAGCGGGCACAGAAGGAGACGCTGCGCACCAGCGGCACGCTGCGCCGCATCAAGCGCTTCGCCAGGGCGCTGCTGGAGGGCGTCCCCCCGCACGACCGGGACCGCCCGCCCAACGTCGCCACCGCCGCCGACTGGATCCGCCAGTGTCGGCGGGCCGGGTTGTACGAGTTGGGGCGGGTACTGTACGAGAAGGGTGGTTTCAACTTCGAGGAATTGGGTGACGAGGCGCAGTTGGAGGTCGAGGAAGACTATCAGATTTGCGTGCGCAGGAGCTAAGAAACAGGGTTTTTTCAGAAAAACCCGGTTTCTCGGTCTCTTGACATCATCCCAGGTTTGTATTATCCTCATCACAAGAAACCCGGCGCCCAACAAACGGAGGAATACCAAATGAGTGTCGAATTAGAGGAGATCGGCCTACCGGTGCCGGCTGAGGTCAAGATCGAGTTCAGTCTCACCGCTCAGGTCAACGTCACGGACTTTACCGCACAGCGAAAGGTCAGCAAGCTGTTGCTCGACCACATGGGTAACCTGCTCTATGGGGAACGTCCCAGTCTGGTCGCGGGGCGACGGCTGCTGTGGCGCGTGCCGGTCTGGCTGGCATTGCCAACCACCGGACCGTTGGGACAGGTCGGTACGTTGGGCGTAGACGCGCAGACTGGCGAAATTCTGTTTACTCAGGAGATCCTTGATGAGATCGCGGAGCGCGGAAATGGACTGGCTCAACGTACCCCATCTACGACAGAGTGAGGCGGGTTGGTGCTTGCCGGCCCGTGTGGCTATGGTCGCCGCCTATTGGCAACAGCCGCTCGCGCAGGCAGACGTCGCACGTTGGTTGGATACGCGCGGCGTCGGCACGCCTGCTAGCCGCATTGAGCGCTTAGCCCAACGTGGTTTCAAGGTGATCTACAGGACAGGCTCCCTGGCCGAGCTGGAGGTGTGGCTCGCCCAGCATTCTTTTTCTGCGTACAGGGGAGCTGCCGTACTGGCAAGTGGACACGCCCCATGCAGTCGTCCTGGTCGGCCTAGAAGCAGACCAGGCTTACCTGCTTGACCCAGCAGTTGAGACCGCTCCCGTCAAAGTGTCGCCAGGCGACTTGGTGCTGGCGTGGTCTCACTTCGAATACACATATACAATTCTGACCCCATCCGCTTGACTAGGCTCGCAAGAAACCGGGTTTTTCGGAAAAAACCCGGTCTACATCGAAGGGCCTTACGATAATGTGGATGCTATCCTGCGTCAACTAGCCCGTACCGCTGGCGAGGGCAATTTCCATTACCTCATGCAGATAGCTGGCCCGCCGCCCGGCGAATGGGATGAATAGAGAAACCGGGTTTTTTCTGAAAAAACCCGGTTTCTTGGATGCTCTGAGGAGGTCGAGTCAAGTGAGAACATTCGATGATAGGCTCGAACAGACACCGGCTGGCATCCCGGTGAGCCTGCGACCGTTCTTTCAAGAGTATGTATTAGAAGACCTCGATCCAGAACACAGCGCCTTCACCGTGATTGAACGTACGCTGGCCTGGGGAGATGTGCCAGAGTTGCGCTGGCTCTTTGCCCATTATGGGCCGGAACGGCTGGCCGAATGGGTACGCCAGGCGGGTTGGTATTGCCTGCCCCGGCGACGGTTCCAGTACTGGCTGTGCTTCTTCGAGCTGACCGACTACCGTCATGGAGAACGAATATGGCCCCATTAGCCACACCGCACTGGGAGGCCGCCACGCCGGGAACACGAGATTTGCTGGCCCTCCTGGGCCGGTTGCCTCTTTTGCGCCCGTTCTACCTGGCTGGCGGCACAGCGCTCGCGCTGCGACTGGGCCATCGCATCTCGCAAGACCTGGACCTGTTTGCCAACATTGAGACTTTGGATGACCACCTCCGCCACAGCATAGTGGAGGAACTAGACCAGGGCCATTCGATTGATCTGCTGCAGGATTCAGTGCTGGGCCTGGTCCTGAAAGTGGACGGACAACCCGTGAGCTTTTTTAGCTACGGCTACCCACTGCTGGCCCCCACCGATCTGGTGAGCGGGGTTCAGGTCGCCGGCATCCTCGATGTCGGCCTCATGAAGCTGGACGCCATCGCGGGTCGAGGCACGCGCAAGGACTTTTACGACCTGTATTTTATCGCTTCTCACACCTCGTTGGACGAGTTGTTCGCCCGCAGCAGCGACAAGTACCCGGAATCGCGTAATTTCGGCATGCGGGTGCTGACCGCTTCTCCGCCAGCTATGGAGAAACCCTATGAACACACGTTTCAAAGACGTCTTTACCGGCAAAGTCGTCAACAAGCGACTCACCTTCAACACCGGGATGGACGAGTTCCCGCGCTACGTGCTGGAATATCTGATTGACAACTACTGCGACGAGGAGACCTTCGAGGAGGACTTTGAGCGCGTCAAGCGCCGCCTGCGGGAGAACTTTGTCCACGGGGCCGAGGCCGAGCGCATCCGTTCCTACATCCGCGAGAACCGGGGGCACACCATCATCGCCAACCTGGAGGTGCGCCTGGTCGAGACACAGGACAAGTACTGGGGCACCATCGGCGCCATCAACGAGAACTTTTGCAACGTTCCGGAAGACCTGGTGAAACGGTATCCCATGCTCCTGGCAGGGGGGATGTGGGGCACTATCGAACTGACGTATGACGAGACTGAGGTCCACAACAAAAAGATCCGCCCCTTCAAGATAGTAGACTTTACCCCTTTCCAAATCTCGATGATTGACGTCAGCGAGTTCGTCGAGAAACGGAAAGAGTTCACCGCAGATGAGTGGATTGACATTCTGATCAACTCGTTTGGCCTCAACCCGGCTTCGATGACCCGCCGCGAGAAGTTGCTCTACATCAGCCGCGCCCTACCGTTGGTGGAAACCAACCACAATATGATCGAGTTGGGTCCTCGGGAGACAGGCAAGACTTATCTGTACCGTAACGTCTCTTACTATGCCCACGTGCTCTCGGGGGGCAAGGCCACGCCGGCCAGTCTCTTCATCAACCTCAATACGGGTAAAGTCGGCCTTGTTGGGACCCGCGAGGCGGTGGTCTTTGACGAGATTGCCAACACCGACTTCACCGACCCCAAGGCCACGGTCAGCATCATGCAGGGCTACATGCAGGATGCCAAGTTCAGCCGGGGCAAGAAGGAGATCCTGGCCTTCGGCTCCATCGTCCTGGTGGGCAACCTGGACGTGCAGGGCAGGCTGCCCCACGAAAAGTACTACCATCTCTTCGAGCCGCTGCCCAGCTTCATACAGGTGGAAGCACTCATTGATCGGCTGCACTACTACCTGCCTGGCTGGGAGATACCCAAGATCGGGCCGGAGTCTGCCAGCCAGGACTATGGATTTATCACCGACTATCTGTGCGAGATTATGCACGAACTGCGCCGGGTGGACGTCATTGCCAGAGCCCAGGTCAAGAACCGCTTTGAGCTGTTCGATGCGTCCGGTTCAAGTCAGGGCATCACTTCCCCTCGACTTTATCCATTTGGTGGACAAAAGCGCGGCAATAGGGTAAACTGAAATG
>CAYPOY010000161.1:0-10894 GCA_964412395.1 uncultured Anaerolineales bacterium
TCAGAGACCTTCGGCGAACGAGGAGCCTCGGTCAGAGACCTTCGGCGAACGAGGACGAGGCCAATCACGATCATTCGAGTTAAAGTAAGGAGGATAAAGTGCTCAAAGATATATCTGATGCGGTCATATTCGGTGATGCTGACAGAGCCACCAGCCTGATCCAGCAGATGTTGGCGGCAGGGACACCAGCCGGGGATATCATGGACCAGGGGCTAATCGCTGGGATGAATGTGGTAGGGGAGCGATTCCGAGATTTCGAGATGTTCGTCCCCGAGGTCTTATTATCAGCCCAGGTGATGCAAAAAGGGCTGGATCTCCTCAAGCCATCTCTTGTCGACGCTGGCGTGCCAGGTTGCGGTAAGGTAGTTATTGCGACGGTGGAGGGAGATATTCACGAGATTGGGAAAAGCCTGGTCGCTTCCTTCCTGGAAGGGTCCGGGTTCGAAGTGATAGACCTGGGTGTTGACGTGTCATCAAGCAGGGTCATCGATGAGGTCAAACGAGAAGCACCACAAATATTGGCCCTCTCGTCTTTGCTCACCTCTACGATGCGCTCAATGCAGAAAACCATCGAAGTGCTGACCGAGGCTGGGATTCGAGAGGAGGTCAAAGTACTCGTGGGAGGTGCACCGGTTACGCAGTCGTTCGCTGACGCAATAGGTGCCGATGGTTATGCTCCCAACGCCGCATCCGCAGCCGTCAAGGCACGCGAATTGATCGGAAGGTAATGGCCGCGCCTGCCCTGGGAACTCAACCATGTTCCCTGAGATGATGGTCAAAGACCCAACACGCCTCGGTCAGAGACCTTCGGCGAACGAGGACGAGGCCATTAAGGGGCCATAACGAGTCGTGAACACACTACGTGTAGAGCAGGCCATCAAGGACTTCGGGGGACTGCGTGCCGTCCACGATGTGTCCCTTAGCGTGCAGCCCGGCGGAATCATAGGGCTCATTGGGCCTAACGGTGCCGGTAAGACCACCCTTATCAATTGCATCTCCGGTGTATATAGGCTGACCGCTGGCAAAGTGTGGCTTGGGGATCAGGACGTCACCCGCTGGCGCCCGCATAAGATTTGTCACGCTGGCATAGCCCGCACCTTCCAGATTCCCCGACCTTTTCCGCGTATGACAGTCAGGGAGAATGTGCTGGTGTCATCGCGCGGAAGGGCCAGCAACATCGAGGAGCCGCTCGACCTGGTGGGCTTGGCCCACAAGTCGGACATAGCGGCCAGAGGCCTGACCTTTCACGAACGCCGCAAGTTGGAGATCGCCCGAGCATTGGCCGCCCGTCCCCGGTTTCTCCTCCTTGACGAAGTGATGGCTGGCCTCAACCCAACAGAGACGGTGGAGATGGCGGACTTGCTGTGTAAGATCAGGAGTGATTTGAAAATAGGGATGTTGTGGATCGAGCATGTCATGGGAGCAGTGATGGAGTATGCAGACTGGATCATCGTTTTGCACCAGGGCGCAAAGCTCACTGAAGGACAACCTCAGGAGATTGCGAATGATGCCAATGTGATCGAGGTCTATCTGGGCGAACGCTACAAGTTCAAGGAGGAGCAGATTGCTCAAGGTTGAGGGCCTCCACGTTGCTTACGATGGGCTGAAAGCATTAGAAGACATCACATTTGAGGTATACGATCAGGAATTCCTGGCCCTGATTGGCAGCAATGGAGCGGGTAAGTCTACTCTTCTCAATACGCTGATGGGTCTGCTCAAACCCTCGGCAGGGGTTATTTACTTCGACGGGGAACGTATTGATCGCCTTTCCTCCGCCGACATCGTGGAAAAGGGGCTGATTCTCGTCCCTGAAGGCAAGTGTAGTTTTCCTCAAATGAGTGTGGTAGAGAATCTGCTCATGGGAGCCTACCCGCGCCGATGTCGGAAGATGATGAGACAAACGCTCGAACAGGTCTTCACTTACTTCCCCCGGCTTAAGGAGCGGCAGAAGCAATTGGCCTGCACCCTGAGCGGCGGTGAGCTACAGATGCTGGTTATCGGCCGTGGTTTGATGGCACAACCCCGGCTGTTGATGTTGGATGAGCCTTCGCTTGGGCTAGCCCCATTCCTGGTGCTGGAGATTTTCGGGATCCTGAAGGACCTTCACCAGAGCCTCGGCATAAGTATCATCCTGGCTGAACAAAACGTATCCCATGCCCTTCGTCTCTCCAAAAGAGCTGTTGTGCTGGAGAATGGACAGGTGGCTATGGAGGGCAGCAGCGCAGATCTCCTTAACAATCCCGAGGTCAAAGTCAGGTATCTGGGTATATAACAAGCGCAAAGGCCAAGTCCTGTGTGGCTATGCTCGGCTTGGATGACAATCCAAGCCCAATTCAAGTATTGAGAAAGGAGGAGGAAGAAAGCGATATGATGTGAATTGCCCCAACGTGCCAGTGTATCTAAGCTCAAGCCCTAGATAAGGAGGAAAAAAAGATGAATAAGAGGAAATTGCTGGCGTCGTTCGCGATCTTGGCGCTCCTGGTATCGGTCCTGGCGGGTTGCGGTCCAAAACCACAGCCCACAGCCGAGCCTACAGTTGAGCCGGTGGAGGAAGCCGCCCCCATCAAAATCGGTGTACCAACGCCACTATCGCCACCGGCAGACTACAAGGCCGGGGAAATCAACGTAGACACGGTTAACCTGGCGATCGAAGAATTGAATGAGAAGGGGGGCGTCCTCGGACGAAAGTTCGAAGCAGTGGTAGCTGACGACGAGGGTGATACGTCCACGGGCGTAAGCGTGGTCACGAAGCTGATCACGGAAGACGAAGTGGTTGCCCTCGTCGGGCCGTGGCATAGCTCTGTTGCATTGGCTCAGTCAAAGATCGCCGATGAGTACAAAGTCCCGATCTTTCTGCACTACAGTTGGACAGACGAGATTACGACCATGCACTCCGACTATGTGTTCCGAGTTAGCCCCTACAACTCGGAGATCGCCCAGCTCCTGGTTCCCTTTCTCAAGGAGCAAGGGTACAAACACGTTGGCTTTATGGCCGAAGACTCCGCCTACGGGACCGGCTTTGCCGATGGCCTGACAGAATCGGCAGGAGCGGAGGGTATCGAAGTGACTACCCGGGTCTTCCCAGCCGAGTCAATGGACCTGAGTCCCCAGCTTTTGGAATTCAAGTCCTTGACGCCTCCGATCGATCTCCTGGTGATAGCCGCCGTGTACCAACCTATGTACCTGATCCCCAAGCAGGCGCGGGAGGTGGGCTTGACATGTGACATTATGGCTGGCTGGGACTATCCGGGCTGGTCGCCTGAGTATTGGGAGACGACTGGCGAGACCGGCGTGGGGGTGTTCTATCCCACCTTCTACTCCAGCCAGCTAACCCTCTCGCCTCTTGGCACCCACTTCAAGGAGGCATACACGGCAGCTTATGATCACGAGCCGCCCATCTATGCCTATTACCTTTACGATGAGGTCATGATGATCGCCGAGGCGATCGAGCAGGCCGGTTCCACCGATCCAGAGAAAATCGCTGAAGCCTTAAGGGCAATGGAATTCGATGGAACCACCGGCAAGATCAAATTCGAGCGCCGGGATACGCCTGGTGACCCTGTTTGGAACCAATGGTTGGGGCACCAGATCTTCATTATGAGACCCACGGAAGTAGGTCAGATGCAAGATCAGGCCGAGATTTTTTGGCCTTGAGGCAATAGCCACATGACCATCCTGCTGTCTCCGCCTTTCTAACGGGGTGGAGACAGCAGGAGTTTTCCTTTCAACTTAGCTTAAGGATAGGAGGGCCTGCAGACGTGGACTCGTGGATGCTGTTCGTTGAGGTTCTTGTCCGGGGCATTGCCATGGGGTTGGTGTACGCCCTTATGGGAGTTGGCGTGACCCTCATCTTTGGCGTCATGCGCATCAGCAACTTTGCCCAGGGAGAGTTCTATATGCTGGGCGCCTACGTCATCTTTTATCTCATGAACAGCTTGTCTCTGCCATTCTATGTGGCTGTTCCGATGGGTATGCTTATAATCTTTGCCCTCGGCGCGGTGGTGGAGAAGCTGCTCTTGAGCCCCATTCATGGCAAGCATGTTGAGAATGCCATGGAGTACAGCCTCATCATTACTTTTGCTCTGAGCATTTTCTTTCAAAAGCTATCCATTCTGATATTCGGCCCATTCTACCGTAAACCGCCTGATTATCTGGTGGGTAACGTCGGAATTGGGCCGGTTGCCATTCCTGGCAACCTGTTTATAGCCATAATCGTCTCGGCTTTGCTCATTCTTGTAGTCACTTTGGTCATTGGCCGCACCAGGACAGGGCGCGCCTGGAGAGCAATTGCTCAATCGCCACGGGGAGCCAGCATCGTTGGCGTCCGTATTGGTAGACAAGGTACATTGGTGTTTGGCCTTTCTACAGCCATAGCCGCTGCCGCTGGTGCGATCCTGGCACCGATTACCCTGATCTTTCCAACTGTTGGCAGTACTTCTCTGGTCAAAGGCTACGAGATCATGGCCATCGGTGGAGTGGGCTCTATTCCTGGCAGCCTGATTGGCGGCATTATGCTAGGTGTGGCGGAAACGTTGGGGTCCGTCTATCTGGACTCCGCATATAAGGACCTGTATGGCTTTGCGCTGCTGATGCTCTTCTTGATCTTCCGGCCCAGGGGCCTTTTCGGACAGGTAGCCTGATTCCAGGTGTAGACCTTACCAATAGCTAAGGAAAGGCAAACAATGAGGATTTCGAGGTTCGTCTGGATAGCGGTGCTGGCGGTAGTCGCTGCCCTCGTGCCATTGGTTGTCAAGTCACCTCACTGGCTGCATGTTCTTGACATCACCCTTTATTACATCCTGCTTACTTCGAGCTGGAATCTCATGATGGGATATACAGGACTTTTTTCTTTTGCTCACACGGCGTTGTCGGCAGTCGGTGGCTACACTTCTGGCCTCCTGGCCTTAAGGGCGGGCATTCATCCTGCGCTGGCAATGCTGGCAGGAGGTCTAATGGCCGCCACTGCTAGCCTGGTGCTTGGCATGGTGAGTTTGCGTTTGCGCGGGTTCTACCTGTGTCTCGTGACCTGGGCCTTTGCTGAAATTGCCACCGGCATTCTGCGCGCTGAGTATGAGATCACTGGTGGCACTATGGGGCTGGTTGTCCCTGGTCTTTTCCCAACTGGGGTAAAAAGGGTGGCTTTCTACTTTGTGGGTTTGGGACTGGTTATTGCGTTCCTGGTCTTTATGGAATATCTGTCGCAGTCGCGTGTTGGTATCTACCTGCGCTCAATTCGTGACGACGAGCTAGCCAGCGAGGCAATGGGTGTCAATACCACCGCCTGGAAAGTTTTTTGTTTCACAGTCTGCGGTTTCTGGGCCGGTATTGCCGGTGCCTACTATGGTCACTATATCGGCGTTGTGGACCCGGGCATGGGCTCTCTTAATGAAATGAGCCTCGTGATCCTCATGGTGGTTATCGGGGGTATTGGATCCATTCCTGGCCCAGTGGTGGGTGCTGTCCTCGTTGTGATCCTGTCCGACCTCCTGCGTGGCAGCCTGGCGGCCATGAGTATGTTAATCTTTGCTATCGTCATGGTTATAGTTATGCGGTTTTTCCCCGGCGGGCTGACAGCCAGCCTGCGCCACTTGAGGCAGGAGGTATCCGCTATTAGGTCTCGGTCTGGCACAGGCAGGATAAGTGAAAGCCACTCATAGTTTGCGGAAGGTATATCTGAAGAATCCAGCGGCGGTCGGGAGACCTTGCCGAACGGGAGGGCAGTGGTATGATTCGCATCCTCTCGCGTGAAGACGTGCGCCGGGCGCTGCCGATGCGCCAGGCGATTGAAGCGATAAAGGGAGCCTTCGCTCAACTCTCCACCGGCCAGGCTGACGTGCCGCTGAGAGTGGCACTCAACGTACCTCGTCACGACGGCGTCACCCTCTTCATGCCCGCCTACCTGTCCGCCGACGACCAGATGGCGGTCAAAATCGTCTCCGTCTTCAACGACAACCCGGCCAGGGGCCTACCGCTCATCCACGCACTGGTCGTGGTCGTGGATGCGACGACGGGGGTGCCAGTGGCCGTGATAGACGGGACGTACCTGACGGCGCTGCGCACAGGCGCGGCCTCCGGCGCTGCCACGGACCTGCTGGCCCGCGAAGACGCACGCATCGTCGCCATCTTCGGCGCTGGCGTGCAGGGGCGCACGCAACTGGAGGCGGTCTGCGCCGTGCGTCCCATCGAGGCGGCCTGGGTTTACGACGTCGCGCCAGAGCGAGCAGCTGCCTACGCTGCCGAGATGAGCCAGCGACTGTCGCTCCCGGTGAAGGTCGCCGCGTCGCCGTCCGAGGCGGTGCGTCAGGCCGGCGTCATCTGTACAGCCACCACCTCATCCAGCCCTGTGTTTGAGGACGCCGACGTCCGGCCCGGGACGCACATCAACGCCATGGGCGCTTACACTCCCCAGATGCAGGAGATACCGGCGGAGACGATCCTGCGGGCTAAAGTTGTGATTGATCACCGGAAGGCAAGCCTGGCCGAGGCCGGGGACCTGCTGATCCCGCTGCAGCAGGGACTGATGACCGAGGACCACATCTACGCGGAACTGGGGGAAATTGCCGCCGGGCGCAAGCCGGGGCGAACGTCGTCGGAGGAGATCACGCTCTTCAAATCGGTGGGCGTGGCCGTCCAGGATGTGGCGGCTGCGGGTGCGGTGCTGGATGCGGCCAGGCGGCTGGGCCTGGGGACCGAGATGGCGCTGTAGTGCCGTCTGATCGCCTGCGCGGCTACGGCCTCGCCCTCGTCGCTGCTGCGCTGTGGGCTACATTGGGGCTGTTCTACAAGTCGCTGGCTGCCCTGGTCCGTGCTCTGACCACGTCATCGCCCCTCTTCTGGCTCCTGATTCCAGGGTTGGTGCCGACGCTGGGCGCAGTGGGCTGCCGTTGACACGTTGGCTAACGTTGGCTATAATTAGCCTGCGTTAGCCACATCGGATGGAGGTGAGGGAATGCCGGCCACAATCACAGCTACAGAAGCCAGGAACCGCTTCGGCGAGGTCATCCGCCGCGTCTATCAAGGGGGCGAGACGATCATCGTCGAGCGCGGCGGGTTGCCGGTAGTGGCCATCCTGCCGGTGCCGGAGTACCAGACAGTCCGGACGTGGAAGCAGGCTCGTTTCGCGCAGGCAGTCCGCGCCGCCGCACAGGAAGCCGAGGAACAGGGACTGACCGAAAAGCAGGTGGGACGTCAGGTGCGCGAGGTGCGCGAAGAGGTGGGATGAGGTGTGAGATGAATCTACCCAAAACAGCCGACGTAGTCATCATCGGTGGGGGTGTGATGGGCGCCAGCACCGCCTACCACCTGGCGCTCAAGGGTTGTCGTGACGTGTTGCTGCTGGAGCGAGACCCTTTCTTCGGCATGCAGGCCACGGGCAAATGCGCTGGTGGCATCCGCTACCAGTTCGGCACCGAGATCAACGTCCGCCTCTCCCTCCTCAGCCTGCCGATGCTGGACCGTTTCGAGGAGGAGTTGGACCAGCCGATTGACCTGCGTTACTGCGGCTATCTCTTCCTGCTGGCCACTGAGGAAGACGTGGCCGTCTTCCGCCAGCAGGTGGAGATGCAGCATCGGTTGGGCGTGCAGACGGAGTGGCTGGAGCCAGCGCAGATCGCGGAGATGGTGCCGTTGATCAACCTGGAGGGTGTCCTGGCCGGCACCTTCCACGCCCGCGATGGCCTGGCGGACCCCAACGGCGTCGTCCAGGGGTACATCTCTGGGGCACGGCGGCTGGGGGCGAGACTGCTGAACGACGTCGAGGTGACCGATATTCGCATTGAGGGGGGAAGGGTACGAGGCGTCATCACCAACCAGGGAGAGGTGGCGACGCCAATCGTCGTCAACGCGGCCGGGCCGTGGGCGGGCGTGGTCGGCAAAATGGCTGGCGTGGACATCCCCATCGTTCCTGTGCGCCGTCAGATCGTCGTCACCGGCCCCATGCCGGAGGTTCCATCAGACTTCCCCTTTACTATTGACTTCGCCCCGTCCCTGTACTTCCACCGCGAGGGCCAGGGCATCCTGACAGGCATGTCGAACCACGACGAGCCGGTGAGATTCGACCAGTCGGTGGACGAGGAGTGGGAGTTGGTGCATCTGGAGGCGGCCATGCAGCGCGTGCCCATCCTGGAGAGGGCGGCGCTGGCCAACCACTGGGCCGGGCTCTACGAGAACTCGCCGGACGCGCATCCTGTCCTGGGCCGCATCCCCGAGGTGGAGGGGTTCTACTGCATCGGCGGCTTCAGCGGCCACGGCTTTCAGCATGGCCCTGCCTGTGGCCTGCTGCTGGCGGAGGAGATCCTGGACGGGGCGGCCCACACGCTGGACATCACGCCGTTGCACATTGACCGCTTCCGGGAGGGGAGGGAAATCGTCGAATACAACGTTGTGTAGAGCGCAGGCGGGGAACTCCTCCATAGGCTTGGATCAATTGTGTTCAATGACCATCCGGGAGTTGACAAACCAGGCAAAATGTAGTATACTTTAAATGTATCAAAGATATATCTTAACTTGACAGTGTGCTATCGTTATATCAAACGACCTGCGTATTCCCCCAGGTTTTTAGACATTGCGGCAAAAATGACGCGTTGGCCTTCCCAAGCTCCTGGCCTCCGTCTCGGGGGCGGGTTCGCGGGGCAAATCTCGCCTGAGACGCCCCCGAGACGGGGACTTCGAGCGGGAAAGTGCGATTTTTACCCCAATGCGTTTTTAGATTGTTGGTGAGGAGTGCCCATGCGGCTAAGTGAGCAAGCGTACCACCTCATCAAAGAGAAGATCGTCACCCTGGAACTTCCGCCCTCTTCGGTGATTGACGAGCAGGCTCTGACGGAAGAGTTGGGGTTTGGACGCACGCCCATTCGTGAAGCGTTGTCGCGGCTTGCCAACGAAGACCTGGTGCGCATAGTCCCCCGGCGCGGGATGTTCGTGGCCGACATCAGCGCCACCGACCTACAAAAGATCTTCGAAGTGCGGATACTCCTGGAAGGTCTCTGTGCCCGACTGGCGGCTCAGCGGGTGACCGAAGACCAAATGGCTGAGATGGAAGCAGCGCTCCAGGACCTGGAGCAAGTGTCGAGCGAGAATGTCGAGGCTCTGATGGTCATTGACGAGCGTTGCCACAAACTGCTGTACCAGGCTGCGGACAATGAATTCCTGGCCAGCATTTTGAACCGCCTCTACACTCTGAGTTTACGTCTTTGGCATCTTGCCCTGAACCGCCTCGGTGATGTGCGGGAAGCGATAGAACAGCATAGAGGAATCACTGAAGCGCTAAAAGCGGGGGACGGGACGCGGGCTGAAGCACTCACCCAGCAGCACATTGCCGAATTCCAACAGAAGATTAAAGCCGTGCTGTGAGCGTCAGCGCAGCCCCTGGCAGCCACCATAGCCTGACCTTTTGCGTCTCCGAAAAAGACGCAGCCATCAAATGAGTAGTGAGTATGACAAGGAGGTTTGATACCATCTATGGAGACTGTACTCAAAGGAACGGGCAAGGAGGTCATCATCGGCGGTGGTCGGCCGACGGTCATTATCGGCGAGCGAATCAATCCCACTGGCAAGAAGAAACTGGCCGCCGCGCTGGTGGCCGGTGATTTGGAGATCGTCCGCCGGGAAGCGCTGGCACAGGTGGAGGCAGGTGCCGACGTGTTGGACGTCAACGTTGGCGCGGCTGGTGCGGACGAGGTGGACCTGCTGCCCAAGACCGTCAGGCTGGTGATGGAGACGGTGGACGTGCCTGTCTGCATTGACACCCCCGATGCCGAGGCGCTGGCGGCAGCGCTGGCTATGCACAAGGAACTGGCCCCCGAAGGCAAGCCGCTCGTCAACTCGGTCAACGGCGAGGAAGCCAGCCTGGCGCGCGTGTTGCCCCTGGTGGCGGAGTATGGCGCGGCCGTCATCGGTCTGTGCATGGACGATGAGGGCATCCCCGCCACGCCGGAGCGGCGGCTGGCGGTAGCCAGGAAGGTTGTCGAGCGGGCCGGAGCGATGGGTATCCCTGGTGAGAACGTGGTCATTGACTGCCTGACGCTGACTATAGGAGCTGACTCGAAGGCTGGATGGACAACATTGGAGGCCATCCGCATGGTCAGGGAAGAGCTGGGAGTCAATATGGCGCTGGGGGCCAGCAACATTTCGTTTGGGCTGCCAGCGCGAGAGGTGATCAATGCAGCCTTCGTAGCCATGGCCATTGCTGCTGGCGTGGCCTGTCCCATTGTGGATGCAGCCAAGGTGCGGCCTTACATCCTGGCCGCTGACCTGGCTCTGGGCCGCGATGACTACTCCATGCGCTACATCAAGACCTTCCGCCAGCGGGGAAAGAGGTAGCGATCTGCACAGGGCACATATAGAGTCTGGGGGAGCATCGCAGGGCCTGGTTGTGGGACAAGTTGGCAACTTGTCCGACGGTTCACTCACGAGATTTGACAAACCAGGCAAAGTGTGGTACAATGTAATATACTTTGAATGTATCAGAGATGTATCACCAATCACGTCACAGCCAACGTTCATCGTCAGTCGGTCGAGATAGGACTGGAGCAGGTGCTCCGGGTCGATCTCCGGCCTAGCCGGGGGTAGGTTGCCTTCAGTTCAGCACTGAGGGCCTGGCGAAGGGGTTCCAGTTTGCGATACATTTCATACCTCCAATAGGATATGATATGGGTTGGGCCAGGAGCCAGAGGACAGTCTCCCTCGGCGCTCCCGGCGACGCAGCCCAGTGGCAGATACGGTTCTGAAAGAGCGTCCTTTATCCGTGTCCAGCCGGGAAGCGCGAGGCCTCAGTCTTTCGGACGGGGCTGATCCACAGGAGGCGTCTCGAGTCTACCCTGGCTCCGGCGGTGACCACGGGGCAATGGCCTCTTTGTGGTCGGTGCCTGGCCCACCCCAAGTGTACCGCGAACTG
>CAYPOY010000162.1:0-10850 GCA_964412395.1 uncultured Anaerolineales bacterium
GAGAGGGTTGGGGTGAGGGGGGCGCTCCCTCTCCCCCCGGGGGAGAGGGTTGGGGTGAGGGGCAATCACCCATACTGGCCGAGTTGGATCTCACGCCTCAACAAGCCCTCCAATTGACCAGCAACGACCGCAGCCGCCTGCTCAACTTCCTCCTGCGCTGGGAGCACCTGGAGGCCCTCCACGCCTGCCTGGACGTTCTCATTCCGGCCAACCCCGCTCTGGTCTTGCTGCTCGACCTGCGGGCGAAAGCTTTACTGGCCCAGGATCAGCCCGACGACGCGCTGGTGGTGATGGAGAAGCGCCTGCGACTCAAGATCTCTCTCACCGCCCGGTCGCTCCTGGCCCGTGTCCACCTGGCTCGGGGCGATGTGGAGGCTGCCCACCAGATCGCTCGCGCGCTCGTCGAGGAGCAGAGCGGCAGCACGATGGCCTGGGGACTGCTGGGCGAAGTCGCACTGGCACGAGGGAAGACAGATGCAGCACTGACCGCCTACCGCCGCGTGAATGAATTACGGCCGCAGGGCCGCGCCTACCTGTTGGGGATGGTTGCTTTCTACCAGGCCTGCGACGACTGGGTGACTGCCAGCGGCTACGCCGTGCGCTTGCTGCGCACCGCCCGTGAGGAGATGCCATTGTCCGTCACCTACCTGCGCCGGTTGCGCGATTACTTCCGGGCCAGCGAGGAGGAGACCCGCGTCGCCGACCTGGAGGCCGAACTGGCGCGCCGTTACGCGGCCGAACTGGCCGAACTGCGGGCAGCCCTCCCCGCCACCCGCCGGAGGCGACCTGCCCACGCCATCCCCCCCTCTTTCCCCCCCATTGGGGAGGATGAAAGGGGGGGCGGCGAACCCTTGCCCACTTTCGACCAGGTGCCTGTCTCTGAAGAGGAGCGGGCGCGCATCGCGGAGGCTGCCAGGCAGCTCTTTGGCTTCGAGACCCTCCTGCCCGGCCAGTTGGAGACCCTGGCCTGCGTCCTGCGCGGCGAGGACGTGCTGACCATCCTGCCGACCGGCGGCGGCAAGTCGCTCTGCTACCAACTCCCGGCGCTGCTGGCCGAACAGGCTTGCCCTGAGCCTGCCGAACGGGCTTGCTCTGAGCCTGCCGAACGGGGCACGACGCTGGTCATCTCGCCGCTCATCGCGCTGATGAAGGATCAGGTGGATTCGCTGCCGGCAGGGCTGCGGCGTCGGGCGGTCAACATTGACCACAGCCTGGAGAGAGACGAGCTGTGCCGGCGGCTGGAACGTGCAGCGGATGAGGCTTACCAGTTGGTCTACGCCGCCCCGGAGCGGCTGCGCCAGCCTCCCTTCCTGCACGCACTGCGGCGCGCGGGCGTGGACCGGCTGGTGATTGATGAAGCGCATTGCGTCAGCATGTGGGGCCACAATTTCCGGCCCGACTACCTCACCATCGGGCGGGCCCGGCAGGCACTGGGCAGCCCGCCGCTGTTGGCGATGACCGCGACGGCGCCGCCCCGTGTGCGGCGCGACATCCTTCATCACCTGGGCGATATGCGCATCATCGCCGGCGACGTGACCCGTCCCAACCTGCAACTGGAGGTCTTCCGCGCCCGCGACACCGACGAGAAGCTGCGCCGTCTGCTGGCCTTCTGTCGGGCCGAACCCGGCAGCGGCATCGTCTATGCCGGCACGCGGGCCCGCTGCGAGGAACTGGCCGCGCTGCTGCGCGGACACGGCATCGTCGCCGGCCATTATCACGCTGGCATCGCCAACCGGGCCGGGGTGCAGGACGACTTTATGGCCGGCCGCATCCGCGTGGTCGTGGCGACCATTGCCTTCGGCCTGGGTATTGACAAGCCGGACATCCGCTTTATCGTCCACTTCGTTCCATCCAACTCGTTGGAGGCATACTACCAGGAGGCCGGCCGGGCCGGGCGCGACGGGTTGCCCGCCCGCTGTCTGCTGATGTACGCCCTCTCGGACCGGGCCACGCTAACCCGCCATGTCCGCCAAGACATGTTGCGGGTGGAGTTTCTGCGCGCTGTTTACGCGGCAGTCAAACGCCGCCTGGGAGGGGCCTCCTCCGGCCGGATCGCGGCGGCGGACCTGGAGCGCGACCTGCAGGCCGATGAGACGCGTGTGCGGGTCGCCTTGAGCCTGCTGGAGGAAGTCGGCCTCTTGCGACGCGGCCCCGACTTTCCCCGCACTGCGGTCGTCCGCCTGACGGGGGTAGGGCAAGATGCTATCTTGCCCCACGAACTGGCGGCCTTCTGCCAGGCGGCCCGGCTGCGGCTCAACCAATCGTTGACCTTGGACCTGGCGGACGTGGCGCGGCGGGCCGAGTTGCCCCTTGATGACGTCGAACGGAGGGTGCTGGAGTGGGCCGACGCCGGTTGGCTGAACTACCGCTCGTCCGGGCGCGATTGGCTGCTGGAACTGCTGCCACCGCCGTCGGACGCCGCCGGGCGGATCGGAACGCTGCTGGAGCGATACGAGACTGTGCAGATTCAGCGCGTAGATGAGATCGCTGCCTACGCCCAGACCCACCGCTGCCGCCATGGTCACATCAATGCCTACCTGGGCGGCCGCGCCATCGAGCGGTGTGCCGCCTGTGACAATTGCATCGAAATTCAGCCGCCGCCGGATGCTGGCCTGCCGGATGAGCGGGAACAGTTCTTGACCATCCTGCGCTGTGTGTCGGCCGCGCCGTGGAGTTGGGGGCGGGTCAGCCTGGTGCGCATCCTGCGCGGCGACGATAAGGCGCATCATGGTACGCAGCCTCTCCACGAGAAAGCCCGCGAAAACGCCGGTTTTGGGGCGTTGTCCTTCCGCTCGAACGCGGCCGTCAAGCGCCTGCTGACCCGCCTGGAGAGTGGTGGGTTCCTCCGAGCACGGCGTCTCGGCCACGGCGGCGTCGTGCTTGACATCACGCCGGCGGGCAGAGCGGCGTTGCAAAGCCCGACCGTCTTGGATAGCCTGGTCGGGCCGGCGGAGAAGCCGCCGCCACCGCCACCGCGCAAGCCGTCCCAGAAATCGCCCAAGAAGGATGACGTGGGGCTAGAGGTGGATGATGCACTGTTCCAGACGTTGCGCACGTGGCGGCTGGAGCAGGCCCACGCACAGGAGGTGCCGCCCTACGTTATCTTTCACGACAGCCACCTGCGCGCCATTGCCGTGCACCGGCCCGTCACGCTGGAGGCTTTATCTGAGCTGAAGGGCGTTGGCCCGCGTAAACTGGAGAGGTATGGGGCTGCGGTGATCGAACTGGTGCGTAAACATCTAGCAAGGGAGACAAAGTAGGCTCTTAGCCGATTCTCGACGTAGGACAGATGTGCTAAAAACCCATACTTTGAGAATCAAGCCGTATAGTGTATACTTTGCCCCAGGCCTGGTCATTCTTGACTCGTGAGGCGTGGACGATGGAGATTGAAGCGAAATTCGCCCTGCCCAATGTGAAAACCTCCCAGCGCTTGCAGGCGGCTGATCACCTGGCCGGCTTTGCGCTTTCGGCAGGTCAGGTCAAGCAGATGCGTGATACCTACCTGGACACGGCTGGGCGGCTGATCCTGGCCGCCGGCTACGCCTGCCGCCAACGAGAGCAAGGTGAGGAAGTGTTGATCACCCTCAAAGGGCTGGGAGGCGCTGAAGGTGCTGTCCATCGGCGGGAGGAGTTGGAGGTCTTACTGCCGGCCGAGCAACTACCAGCGCAGCGGTTCGACGTAGCTCACCACGGGTGGCCTGCCAGCCCAGTGCGCGACCGGGTGTTCCAGTTGATCGGGGAGGCTCCGCTGACTCCGCTCTTTAGCCTGCAACAGACGCGAGTCATTCGCATGGTGAGTCAGGGTGAGCGGCTGGTGGCCGAATTAAGCCTGGATGACGTGCACCTGACCGCTGGGGATACAGAGCAGGCCTATTCGGAACTGGAGGTGGAACTGGCACCGCAAGGCACCGAGGATGATCTGGCGGTGATCGTGACCTGCTTACAGGACGAATGGGACCTGGAACCCGAGCCACGGTCAAAGTTTGAGCGGGCGTTGGATTTTCTGGAGAAGACTTGTCCAGAAAGCAGCCTGTTGACGCCGCAGGAGCGCGCGATTTGCCTGCAGATTGCAACGCGGGACGATCTGTATGGTCGGCGAGCGCGGGTCTTGTTGACGCTGGACGAGGGGGCGACGCAAGTAGAGGCGGGCAAGCGCGCTCATTTGTCAGACCGGCGGGTGAGGTACTGGCTGGCTACATTCCGGCAAAAGCGGCTGGACGTCTTTCCAGCCCGCGTCCTGACCGAAGCCACACCAGCGCCAACGCCCCCCCAGCCGGAGACGGTGCCAGAGCTCCAATCTGAAGTGGAGGAGCCACCACAGCTCTGGCCATTGGAGACCCTGTTCGACCGGTATGGGGTGGACAGAACGCACGCCCGCACCGTGGCCGATCACGCCCTGGCACTGTTTGACCACCTGGTCCCTTTCCACGGCCTGCCGCTGGAGCGACGTTCTTTGTTGGAGACAGCGGCGCTGGTGCACAACATTGGCCTGCAGACCGACCCCGACCGCCACCACATCGTCGGGCGAGACATCCTGCTGGCCCATCCCCCTGTTGGACTGGACGACCACGAACGCCAGATGGTGGCGCTGACCACTTTCCTGCACCGCAAGCGGATCACTCCCAGGAAGCTGAATAACCTGGCCCGAACCCCCTTTGCCAACCTGCCCGAGTCGGTACGGGCTGAAACGCTGGCCTTAGCCGCCCTGGTGCGCGTGGCCGACGGATTGGATTACTCCCAGACGGGTAGTAGCCGGCTGGGGCGGGTCCGGCAGCGGGAGGGAAGGCTTCCCTCCTCGCAGGGGGAGGGTGGGGGGGGTGTAGTCGAAATCGAGGTGATGGGCCCCAGTGGGGCTATAGACGCCGACCGGGCACAAAAGAAGGGTGATATGTGGCGGTTGTTGTTTGAGACAGACTTGCAGTTCAAACTGGCCGAAGAGGCGGCAGTTGAGGACGTCACACCTCGCCTTGAGGTAATGGAACAGCGGGCCAAGCAGGGTGCCTCCTCGCTGCCCACCAAGCCAGGCCTGGAAGCGGATGATTCGATGGTCGAAGCGGCCCGCAAGACGCTCTACTTCCACTTTCAGCGCATGCGATATCACGAGCCGGGCACGCGCCTGGGCGAGGACATCGAGGAACTGCACGATATGCGGGTGGCCACCCGGCGGATGCGGGCTGCCTTCCGGGTGTTTGGCGACCACCTGGACATGGAGCAGTTGAAGCCGGTTCTCAAGGGGTTGCGGCGCACCGGCCGGGCGTTGGGCGCAGTGCGAGACCTGGACGTGTTCTGGGAAAAGACCCAGCATTATCTGGACACGCTGCCACCGGCGCAGCAGGGCGACCTGGACCCGCTGCGGGAAGTCTGGGAGGCGGAACGCGAGCAGGCCCGGGCCAGGATGTTGACTCATCTGGACAGTGATCGCTATATCCAGTTCAAAGAACGCTTTGACGAGTTTCTGCAGACGCCCGGCGCCGGAGCGTTGCCAGTGCTCTCGGAGAAGGGTGAGCCGCTGCCTCATCGCCTGCGGCACGTCGTGCCGGTGGCCGTGTACCAGCGGTTGGCGGCCGTCCAGGCTTACGACGAATGGGTGACCGGGCCAGGCGTCCCCCTGGAGCGGCTGCACCGGCTCCGCATAGCCGCCAAGGGGTTGCGCTATACGCTCGAGTTCTTCCAGGAAGTGCTGGCGCCAGAGGCCAAGAACCTGATCAAAGAGATGAAGGACTTGCAAGACCACCTGGGGGATCTCCACGATGCGGTGGTAGCCAGCGGCCTGTTGCGCGATTTCTTGACCTGGGGCACCTGGGGCCACGCCCAAGCCGGGGGCAAGAGAGTGTCCTTGCCAACAGAGCCTATCGTCGCCCCTGGTGTGGCGGCCTACCTGGCGGTCAGGCAAACCGAGATCCAACACCTGCTGGATACATTTCCCCAGATCTGGGCGCATTTCCACAGCCCCCAGTTCGAGCAGGCAGTGGCGGTGGCCGTGGCGCCACTGTAGGTGCGCCGGCTGTTTGAAAAATGCTTCATGAAACGCCGGAAGGCAAGATATGCAGAAGAAATGCCGGATAAGATGCCACAAGAGGACTTTAGCAAAACATCTGCACAAGATGCCATTTGGGATCTTGTGCAGAGGGAATGTGGCAGAATAACTAGTTGGGCCTCAACCTATCAATACAATATCCCGTATGAATATGTTGGGCGGCGGCACAGCCGCTGCTCAGACAAAATGGAGGATGAAATGGACATTCAAGTTCTGGTGGTCTACGCCACCAAGTACGGAGCGACGGCAGAGATTGCCGAGAAGATTGGTCAAGTGCTTCGTCAAGCAGGTCTGCGTACCGACGTGCTACCTGCGGATCGCGTCAGCGACCTGACCCCTTACAAGGCAGTTGTATTGGGCAGCGCGGTTTACATAGGCAAATGGCGCAAAGAGGCGGTGAAGTTCTTGCAGGCCAACGAGAAAATGCTGGCTGAACGGCAGGTGTGGCTGTTTTCGAGCGGGCCTACGGGCGAGGGAGATCCGGTGGAGTTGACGGAAGGCTGGCGCTTCCCCAAGGCGCTGCAACCCATCACTGACCGCATCCGGCCTCGCGACATCGCCGTCTTTCATGGCGATGTGAGCATGAAAAAGCTGAACTTCATCGAGAAATGGATGATCAAGAACGTCAAAGCGCCTCTCGGTGACTTTCGTGACTGGGAGGCCATCACTTCCTGGGCCACGGCTATCGCCGATGTGCTGAAGGAAGCGGTATCCTAAGCATCAGGAACGCAATCACAATGATAGTATCCAAAAGGAAATAAGGAGGAGAAATGAGAAACGCGACAAGAGTGGTAGCCTCATTGTTCGGTGTTGCTGCCGGAATTGCTGGTATAGAACACGGTTACTTTGACTCGACTTTATCCATTTGTATTCGACCCCCATATCTGGGTTGAAATTGTAGCACGCACCTATATGCAGGGGGTCAATATTGCTAAAATGGCTCAAAATCGGCCAAAATCAGTGAAAATTGGCCCAAAAACGCCGAAATGGATAAAGTCGAGTTTGAAATACTTCAAGGGAATGTCAGGCCAGACAGCCTCATGATAGCTTCCATGGGCCCTCCTTGCGAGCCGGAAAAGGTGTGGAATGCTTGCGAACCCGCGATGACCATCATTCCCAATTTTTTCATAACGGGCATCCTGGCGCTCATCATCGGAATCATCGTCCTAATCTGGGCGGCTGCGTTTGTCCAGCGGAAGAACGGCGGACTGGTTCTGATTCTGCTGCCAATCTTAATGCTTCTTTTTGGCGGAGGCATCTTCCCCCCACTGATTGGAATCATCGCCGGTGTGGCCGGGACCAAGATTAACGCGCCGCTGGCCAGGCAGCCAATGCATCTCCCCGGCAGCATTTTGCGTTTCCTGGCAAAGTTGTGGCCGTGGCCGCTCGTCATCTTCTTGGTATGGATCTTTGGACAATGGATCATTGGGTACTTCTTCAATGAGTTCTTGCAGAAGAACGGTTATCTCAGTCTGCTCTTGATTGTTGGATTACTTCCATTGTCTGTCTTTACCGGATATGCGTACGACATCCATGATCGTGACCGCGTTGTGGTTTGACAGGATAAGCGGCCCAACACGCGCGTCCAGCCGACCTGCTCCGCTGGCGCTCCGCAGGCGGCTGACGCGCAACGTTAGGCGGCATCAGCTTGGAGGATGTGTATCATGACCACACCTGTCGTTATCATCACAGGAGCCAACAACGGCATTGGTTTTCACATGACCAAGTCGCTACTTGAAAATCAGCTTCGCGTGGCAGGACTTGATCTTTCGGGCGAAAATTTATCCGCCTTACAGGATAGCTACCCTGATCTCTTGCGCTTCTACCAGTGTGATGTCACTGACGAGACCCAGGTTAACGCGGCCGTGGCATCCGTGATCCAAGAATGGGGCCGGATCGATATTCTGGTCAATAACGCCTGTTTGGCGATTTTTAGCCCTTTTGAGCAGAAAAGCTTGGATGACACTCGAAAGGAGTTCGAAGTAAACTACTTTGGCTACCTTCACATGATCAAGGCCGTTCTGCCGCATATGAAAGCACAGGGCCAGGGGATCATCCACAATGTCAGCTCTGGTGTAGGCATAACTGGTTTCCCTGGTATTTATGGCTACGCTTCGACAAAAGGAGCAATTGAGGCTTTAACGCGCACTTTGGCCTTGGAGTTCGAGCCGTATGGAATAAACGTCAATCTGGTGCATCCCCCACTAACCCATACGAAATCGGCTGCGCCGTTAGGTATTCCACCGCAGATGATGGCTGACCCCGCCGATGTCGGTCGTAAGCTAGTCAAGAGGATTCAGTCTACCAAGGCTACCGTCACTCCAGACTTTCAGACGGTCCTTGGTCTTTTTGCAAATCGCCATTTTCCAGAGGCGATGGGGAAGCTATTGGCAAAGATGACTCGAAGGGCTAGGAAAGATGCCGCCTAACAAGTCGCTCTGCGATCCGTTCGCTCGAAACCACGCACCGCGATTGTTCGCCTGAAGCGTGGGGGATGAGCGGGGAGGTTCGCAGGTTCATTTGTCGAACCTTTACAACTGTGTGTCCATGCAGGTGCGATGAGCTGCCAGGCGGCGCATCAACTCCTGCCCTCCAGGTGGAGGAGTGACAGCACTACCCTACGGCGAGAGACTGGCCCTCAAACGTCGGAGTGCAAGGGGAGAAAGTGGATAAGCCACTAGCCGAAAGTGGCGACGCTGCGAGCAGGTGGCTATGGACAGCGCGAGCAAAGGTGTGTCTGAAGCGTCGTGAGTTAGAACCTGCCAAACGGCTGACAGGCAGGCCCAAAAGGGAACTTGTCTCCATGCGGCCACGTAGTAGCGACATACGTGGTATCCACTCGATGTGTGGGACACGGCGTACAGCACCGTCCCTTCGACAAGCTCAGGACAGGCCTGTGGTCACGGAAAATGGACATATGTGCATGTGCTAAGCTCCGTGGGTGAGTAATCGTCCACAATGGAGTGCCTGTGACAGAGGCTCGTGTGACGAAGAGCCCCGTGATTGGGAAACCATTCGTTCGGCTGAATTTGTCAAGGAGTTTTTTCCGCCTGAATGAACCATGCCGCTTAATCGCACGCCAATTCGAAGTCTGCACGGTTAAGTAGGTGGCCTTTACCAAGAAGCGGTCGCCATAAACCCAGCGGCAGCTCAGCACTGGCCGTTATGCGGCTGCTAGGAGCAAGAGAGTGAGAATACGAGTTCTGGTACCGGATGACGCAGAGGCGTTCCAAGATTTGAGGCTCCAGGGCTTGCAGACAAGCCCGACAGCCTTCAGTTCGAGCTATGCTGAGGAGGTAGATCGACCGGTCCAAGCGGTTGCCCAACGTCTGGGTACTGAAGGTAGCTACGTGTTTGGGGCCTTTACAGAGGATGGGCAACTCGTCGGTGTGACCGGTCTCTATCGAGAGCAGCGTATGAAATCGCATCACAAGGCTTTCATTTGGGGGATGTATGTCGCACCGGAGTTTAGAGGACAGGGCATAGGTCGTGCACTCCTGGGAGCGGCGGTATCGCGGGCAAGGGAGCTACCGGGTCTGAGGCAGATCAACCTCATGGTGGTCACATCGAACCAAGCAGCGCGCTCGTTGTACAAGTCGTGTGGATTTGAGACGTTTGGCCTGGAGCGGGGGGCAGTCGAGATTGATGGCAACTACTACGATGTGGCATATATGACGCTGCAGCTTGAGCAAGGAGCTTGAGATTGTCCAGGGGATCGTTGATTGACCTGGATACAGATTCACACAGAAAGATCAGCGTTCATCTGCACCCGATATGGAGATTGAGCTTTCGAAGGTAGACAGTTAAACACCATTAATCATCAGTTCATCGAGAAGGAGGGACTCCAATGACACAAGAACCCAGATACATCGTGCTCCTCGGGCCTCCGGCTTCGGGCAAGGGCACCCAGGCAGCCCAACTGCGTGAGGCCCTCAAATTGCCTCACGTCGCCAGCGGCAATCTCTTCCGCGAGAATCTCAAGAACGAGACCGAATTGGGGCTAAAGGCCAAGGGCTACATAGCCCGCGGAGAATTGGTGCCCGACGACGTGACGATCGCTATGGTTATGGAGCGACTGAGCTGGCCCGATTGCGTCAACGGTGCACTGCTGGATGGCTTTCCACGTACCATTGCCCAGGCCGAGGCTTTGGACCAGGCGCTGGCCGAGCGGGGGCACAAGATCGGCGTGGTGCCCTACATCTCGGTGCCCGACGAGGTGCTGATTGAGCGTGTGAGCGGGCGCTGGCTGTGCCGGATTTGTGGGGAGTCGTACCACGTTCGCTTTAACCCACCTCAGCAGCCGGGGGTGTGCGATAAAGATGGCGGTGAGTTATACCAGCGTGACGATGACAAACCAGAGACAGTTCGCCAACGGCTCAAAGTATACTGGGAGCAGACCAGCCCGCTCATTGATTACTATCGCAGCCAGGGAGTGCTGGTAGAGATAAACGGCGACCAACCAATAGACGCCGTAGCAGCCGACCTGCACGCTGCGGTCGTTGGCGATTGACTTCCAATGCAGTTCTGGATAGGAGGGGAAACGTGCTAGAAAAAGTAGACCTGACCAAAAAGTTGCCCAAGCAAGAATACAAAGCCCGGATGCCCTACCTGCGCGACCGGCTGTACGACCTGCAAAAGGCGTGCTGGGATGCCAGTATCCCCAGCGTGACCGTCTTTGAAGGCTGGGACGCCGCTGGCAAGGGCACGTCCATCAACCTGCTCACCCAGCGGCTCGATCCGCGCGGCTTCAAACTGTATGCGATACCCTCACCAAGATTTCGCAAATTTGAGGACGGAGGCTGAAGCAACTTAA
>CAYPOY010000163.1:0-10800 GCA_964412395.1 uncultured Anaerolineales bacterium
CGGAGGGTGAATTTTGGGGTTGATTTTCCGCCCCTGTTCTGCTTCGAAAACCCCCCCCTCTCCATACTTGGCTTCTGTGTGCGCTGTGGTATAATCTCGCCCGTTGCTGTAGAATTTTGCATTGGAGTGCAGAGTTCTGTAGAATTGTATTTTCAGTCAGGAGGCAAGTGCGTGAAATTACACGAGTATCACTCCAAACGGCTCTTCGCCGCACACGGCGTGCCGATCCCGCGTGGTGACGTCGCCACCACAGCCCGGCAGGCACGCCGCATTGCTGAGGAATTGGGGGGATCAGTCGTCGTCAAATCCCAGGTGCTCGTCGGTGGGCGCGGCAAGGCTGGCGGTATCCGTCTGGCCCGGACCCCCGACGAGGCCGAGAAGGTGGCTGGGGAGATCCTGGGGCTGGAGATCAAGGGGTTGCCTGTGCGCAAAGTCCTGTTGGACGAGGCAGCCGACATCCGGCAGGAGATTTATCTGGGTGTCGTCGTGGATCGCGCTGCCCAGCGGCCGGTGATGATGGCCTCGTCCGAAGGTGGTGTGGAGATCGAGGAGGTCGCCCGCACGAACCCCGAGGCGATCAAGAAAGTCTCCATTGATCCCTTCCTGGGCCTGCGCGGTTATCAGACCCTGGCGCTGGCCAAGCGCATCGGGCTGGCAGGCGAGTATGTGCGTGGATTCCACCGCGTTGCCCATGGTCTGTACGAGGCTTTCCTGGCCTACGATGCCTCGTTGGCCGAGATCAATCCGCTGGTGGTCACCGGTGCCGGCAAACTACTGGCAGTGGATGGCAAGATGGTGCTCGACGACAATGGCCTCTTCCGTCATCCAGACCTGGCGCAGATGCGGGACGTGGACGAGGAGACCTCGGCCGAGCGGGATGCGCGTGAGGCTGGCCTGAGTTACGTCCAACTGGACGGTGAGATCGGCTGTATGGTCAATGGGGCGGGGCTGGCGATGGCGACAATGGACATCGTCAAGCACTTTGGTGGTGCTCCAGCCAACTTCCTCGACATCGGCGGTGGGGCCAAAGCCGAGCGGGTGGCGACGGCATTGCGCCTCATCCTGGCGGACCCAAATGTCAAGGCGGTGCTGTTCAACATCTTTGGCGGCATCACCCGCTGCGACGAGGTAGCCAAAGGCATCCTGGCTGCCTTCGAGAAGGTCGAGCCCACCGTCCCACTGGTCGCCCGACTGGTGGGGACAAACGAGAAAGAGGGACGTGCGATTCTGGATAATTCGGGCTACCGGTTGAGCACTGCGATGACACTGGCTGAGGCGGCGCAGAAGGCAGTGGCCGCTGCCGGGGGCAGGTTGGCGGTATAGGGAGGCAATGATGGCGATTTTGGTTGACAAGAACACGCGGTTGCTCGTGCAGGGCATTACCGGACGTGAGGGCGAGTTCCACAGCCGACAGATGATCGAATATGGCACGCAGGTCGTGGCGGGCGTCACGCCTGGCAAGGGCGGGCAGCGGGCCTGCGATGGCAGGGTCCCGGTCTTCGACACCGTCACCGAGGCAGTGGCAGCGACCGAGACCAACACATCTGTCGTCTATGTGCCGGCCCGCTTCGCTGCTGATGCTGTCCTGGAGGCGGCCGACGCGGGTATCTCGCTCATCGTTTGCATCACCGAGGGTGTCCCTACACTGGACATGATCCGCCTCTGTGCTTACCTCGATCAGAAGGGAGCGCGGCTGGTGGGTCCCAACTGTCCCGGGCTCCTCTCTCCTGGTGAGGCGAAGGTCGGCATCATGCCCGGTCACATTGCGATCCCTGGCCCTGTGGGCGTCGTCTCCCGCTCCGGCACGTTGACCTACGAGGTCGTCTATGCTCTCACTATGCGTGGCATCGGCCAGACCACCTGCATCGGCATCGGTGGCGATCCCATTATAGGCACAACCTTTATTGACGTGCTGGAGATGTTTGAGGACGATCCGCTGACTGAACAAGTGGTGCTCATTGGTGAAATCGGTGGCACCGACGAGGAGCGGGCGGCGCAGTTCATCGCCGAGAGGATGACCAAGCCGGTCATTGTCTTTATCGCGGGGCGGACTGCTCCACCGGGCAAACGCATGGGCCACGCCGGGGCCATTATCCAGGGCGGCACTGGCACCGCTGCGGAGAAAATCGCTGCATTTGAGGCCGTAGGAGTGCGAGTGGCCGAACACCCGGAACAGATTGCCGAGTTAGCAGTTAGCGGTTAGCAATCAGCGATTACGGTGGGGGCGGATGAAGCGAGGTCAGCCTTTCTGGAGCCGATCGGTCATTGGTCATTGGTCATTGGTCATTCTGGCTCTGGCACTGGCCCTCGTCGCGGCTGCCCCCTTCCTCACCCGGCCCGGGCTCCCACGCCAGACGGACGCTGAACTTCACGTCTACCGTGCTGCCGAGTTGGGCCACACGCTCCGTGCCGGTACCTTCTATCCACGCTGGGCACCTGATCTCTATTTCGGTTACGGATACCCGATCTTTAACTACTACGCCCCGTTGACCTACTACCTGGCGAACCTGTTCGACTTGCTGCCAGGCGTGGACATCGTAGGCGGGGTCAAGGCCGTGTTTGTCCTTGGGTTCATCGTCGCTTCGCTGGGGGCCTACTTGCTGGGGCGCGAGCTGTTTGGACCTGCGGCGGGCGTGCTGGCGGCCGCCTCCTTCACTTTCGCCCCTTACATTGTCTTCATTGATCCACACGCCCGGGGTGTCCTGGCGGAGCATTTCGCGGTCTGCTTGCTCCCGCTGGTCTTTTACAGTTTCCGCCGCCTGGTCGGTGCGGGGGGGCGGCCCCCCCGGGGGCATCCCCCCCGCCCGCGGGGGGGGGGGGGGGGGGGGGGGGGGGCGGCCGGCGCTGCTGGGGAGCGTTTTGGTGCTGGCGGCGCTCGTGTTCAGCCACAATCTGCTCGGTCTGGTGATGGCCAGCCTGTTGTTGGCCTACTGGGTATGGGAGGTTGTGTTCGACACAGGGCGTGGCCGGGCAGGGTGGGGGGGGCTGGCGTTTGCCCTGGCGGCGGCTATCATCGCTTTCTTCTGGCTTCCGGCGCTATTGGAGCGTGGGGCCATCAAGCTTGAGGTCATCGGCCCAGGCCACTTCGACTTTCACGAACACTTCCTCTCGCTGGGTGAATTGCTTGCTCCCTCGCGTGTGCTTGACCTGGGCGCGACGGCTCCGCATTGCCAGTTTAATCTGGGCCTGGCGCAGTGGCTATTGGCCCTTCCGGCGCTGGGGGCGCTTCTACGCCGCCGGGCTTCCCCTACACTCCCACACCTTCGCATATCCTTGCTCTACTTCGTCCTGGCTGGCGTTGGCCTGATCTTTCTGATGCTGCCTGCCTCTGTTGAGATTTGGGAGCATGTCCCTGGCATGTCCTACCTCCAGTTTCCGTGGCGGCTGCTGGGGCCGGCTAACTTGATGCTGGCACTGTCTGCTGCGGGCGGTGCAACTCTGTTGCCTGATGGACGGTGGCGTCACCCGGCACTGGCGGTGACCCTGGTTGCCATCCTGGTGTTGGCGCTGCCGGTGCTCTACCCACCGATGTGGGCGCCTGATTTCGGCTCCACCGCACCTCGGGACATTATCGAGTGGGAGCGGCGTAGCCTGGCGCTCGGCACGACCTCGACGGGTGACTTCGTACCAGTGGGGGCGGCGCTGGTGCCGATGCATCCTGCGCCAACGCTGATCGAATCCTATTCGCGGCCCGGTCCGGTGGACCGGGTCAATCGTGCTACTCTGCCCGATGGTGCCAGGGTCGAGGTTGTCGAACACGGGCCGCTCTACGACCACTTTGCAGTCTCCACGCCCAGAAAGTTTGTCTTGCGCCTGTACACCTTCTACTTCCCCGGCTGGCGGGCAACTGTGGATGGTGAAGAGGTCGAGATCGAGGTAGCCGGCCCTGAGGGGTTCATCACACTGTGGGTACCCGAAGGTGAGCACGAAGTGTTGGTACGCTTCGAGGACACGCTGCCCCGCACAGCAGGCTGGGTCATCTCAGCGGTTGGCCTGGCAATGCTGATCGTCGCACTGGTGCTGATGCCCACCCCCACACCCACGCACCTCCACGCCTCTACACACTCCCCTCCCCTCTGGTTGGGGGGTGCGCTTCTGCTATTCGTGATTCTCAAGAGTGCGGTGATAGACCCGCACGATGATTGGCTGCGCTACACATCGCCGCCTGGCCAGGCGTGGGCCGCCCGGCACGAGCAGCGGGCCAGTTTTGTGGGCGGTGGTGGGCAGATCGAACTTCTGGGCTACGACCTGCCCCGGCAGCGCGTCCGTTCTGGCGAGACGTTCTCCGTCGTGCTCTACTGGCACGCCCTGACGCCTTTGGACGCGAATTATCAGTCTTTCGTGCACCTGGCCCGCCCGCTGGATGTCCTGTGGGGTCAGGAGGATCACCTGAACCCAGGTAGCCTGCCGACGACGCGGTGGCCGTTCGACAAGTACGTGTGGGACGAGTACGAAATCCGTGTCCTGCCGGGGACACCGCCGGGGGAGTACGCGCTCAACGTGGGACTCTATTCGGTGGCTGGAGGCTACCGGTTGTGGCGGTGCGACGAGGATGGGCGGGACAGCATCGTGATCGCCTCAGTTGAGGTTGAGCGCCCGCGCCGCCAGCCCAGGCCGGCCGAGCTGGACATGACGCGCGAGGTAACAGCGACATTCCCGGAGGGCGGCGTAACACTCCTGGGGTGCGCTCAGCCTGGTCAGGCGACATTGCCAGGTGCATGGCCCATCACGCTCTTCTGGCGTGCCGATCGCGACCACCCGGCTGCACATACCCGTGACCTGGTGCTGCTGGATGCCGAGGGGCAGGAGGCGTGGCGGCTTTCGGGAGCCCCGGTGGGTGGCATCCATCCCTTCGAGGCGTGGCAGGCCAGCGAGGTCGTGCGCGACCCGATCCTGTTTGTCTCGGCGCAACCGGTGAATCTGGAAGCGGGTATATACCGCTTTGGCGTGACGGTGAGTGTAGACGGGTCTCTGAGCTCCACGGGGGCAAGTGATGGATTTGTGCCCCTGGGTACTGTAGAGTTCCTCGTGGAGGAGAAAGCGGGTGGGTGACCAGGGTAGATTGGGGTAGTGGTCACCTCTCGAAGCGCGTTAACGCTTCGAATGCTTTTTGAGGGTGCGTGCCAGAATGTCTTCCCGTTCAGAGAGATCAGGCCGCCGGCGCTTCCCGTAGCGACGTCTCTGTTCCTGCCGTTGAGTCTGAGCACGTTGGAGTGCCATCTCCATCGACGTCTTGGCAGGGTCCTCTTCTTCAGGATTATCCTCTATTTCAGGCGTGATGCCCATCATTGTCAGGTCAATACGTCGCCGCCGCCGGTCGAATTTGAGGATACGTACTTCTATCTCTTCGCCCATCCGCACCAGTTCCGACGGGTGACGGACGTAGCCAGCGGACATTTCCCGGACGTGTAACAGGCCGGGGCGCTCAGCGCCGATGTCAACGAAAACGCCGTAGGGTTCCATCCGTGTCACGGTACCGGTGTAAATCCGCCCCTCCGCCAACTCGTGCCAATCCACCCTGGGCGGCTCGATCATCGTCAGGCCAATGCGGCCTTTTTCCGAGTTCACCTTGGCGACCCATACAGTCACGCTATCTCCTGGCTGAACCACATCGGTCACGCGGTTGACGTGCTCGGGGGAAAGTTGGGAAATGTGTACCAGTCCAGCGTATTCGAGGCCAATGTCCACCACCGCGCCATACAATTGCGTCTCCTTGACGGTGCCTTGCAGGCGCATCTTAGGTTGCAGGTCGCTGATAGAGCGGGGCTGTGTCTGTGCTAGTTCTTTTTCCGTCATCATAAATTCTTCTGCTGTCCTTTCTTTTGCTTGTTCTACCCTCTCGCAGGTTACAATCCTCACGGCATTATAGCCCAGGATTGGGGAGTGTCAAGTCTGGTTTCATCTCTTCGCATAGTCATTAGGTCACGTCCCAGAACCCACACACTCTCCCTGAGCCAAAAAATGGGCTATGCGAAAAAACGCATTGCGGCAAAAATGACACGTTGGCCTTCGCAAGCTCCTGGCCCCCGTCTCGGGGGCAGGGGCGGGTTCGCGGGGCAAATCTCGCCTGAGACGCCCCCGAGACGGGGGCTTCGAGCGAGGGCTCGGTCGGGAGACCTTCGCCCATCAGTCTGAGTAGCCGGCAGGGCGCCCGCCATGTTCCTTCAATGCGCGGTTCATCTCCCGTTGAGCGTCCCTCTTGGCGATGGCCTGACGCTTGTCGTATTTGCGTTTACCCCGCGCCAGCGCAATCTCGATCTTAGCCAGGCCATCCTTCAGGTACAGCCGTAGAGGCACGATGGTATACCCACGCTCCTGGACACGGGAGGTAAGGCGGTTGATCTCCCGGCGATGAAGCAGCAGTTTGCGCGGACGGCACGGCTCGTGGCTGTACCTCCCCGAGGGATCATAAGGCGCGATGTGTACGTCTACTAACCACAACTCCCCATTTCGGGGTTGTACGTATCCTTCTTTCAAACTCACCCGGCCGGCGCGGACGGACTTGATCTCCGTACCTGTCAGAACCAGGCCAGCTTCGTACCGATCTTCCAGGCGAAAATCGTGAGCGGCCTTACGGTTGGTGGCGATAACTTTAATGCCCGACATCACTCACCTGTGAGAAGATATTCAACGGCCCGTTCCAACTGAGGGTCTGCGCCGGGTTCCACATCCTCAGGCCATGGTACCTCAATGTCGGGCGTGAGTCCCTGACCATGAATGACCTGACCGCTGGGGGTGAACCACAGGGCGATGGTGACCCGCAACTCGGAGCCGTCGCTGAGGGTAAAGGGACGCTGCACCGAGCCCTTGCCAAAGGTGGGCTCCCCGACCAGGACAGCCCGTTCCCAATCTTGTAATGCGCCGGCCACGATCTCCGACGCACTGGCACTGCCCACGTTCACCAATACAACCAGCGGAACGTCTTCTCCGATGTCCCCTGAGTGAGCATCAAGCGATCGCTCCCTGCCATCGCTCCAGCGCTCAACGACAACTGTGCCATCGTCGAGGAAGAGGTCGGCGACATCTACGGCCTGGTCTAACCAACCGCCCGGGTTCCCGCGCAAATCGAAGACAATGCCTTGTGGCTCCTGGGCCAAAAGTTCCTCCAGGCCTTCCTCCATCCGCTCGCTGGCCGTGGCGCTGAATTCGTGCAGCCTGATGTAGCCGACGCCATCGTCGCGCATCTCCACCTCGATGATGGGGATCTCGAGGCGCGCGCGGGTGACGGTGACCTCAAACGGCTCAAGTATCCCCTCGCGCTCGATGAGCAGCGTGACCTCGGAGCTCGCCGGGCCGCGAATCAAGCCGATGGCTTCGTAGAGCGTGACCCCAACGATGGGCACACCGTCCACTTCCAGGACACGATCGCCAGCGAGCACTCCTGCGCTCTCGGCCGGGCCTCCCTCGAATGTCTCCACGATCTCCAGTTTGCCTCCCTCGTCCATACCCACAAACGCGCCGATGCCTTCAAATGCACCAGTGGCGTCTTCGGCTAGCACAGCAGCGACCTGGGGTTCGATGAAGGCAGTGTACTGGTCTCCCAGCGTGTTCAACATCCCGTGAATAGCGGCGTAGGTGATCTCCTGCATGTCCGGCAGTTCGCCATAGAAATTGCGCTGCACCAGGTCCCACACCTCCCAGAAGAGTTGGAAGGTTTCCTCATCCTCATTCGCTGGCGTGGGGATCGGCACGATCGTGGGCGTGGGAGCAGTCCCTCCTTCCTCTCCTATCCCTTCCGATGGGAGAGGCGACGGAGTGGCTGTCGGAGCAATCGCTGACCATGTGGGCAGCACGCCGCTCTCGGCCAACAGGTAGGCCGAACCGAAGCCAGCGAGGAATGCGGCCATTGTAAACATCAGCAGAATCGTGCCCGCGAGCACGAACTTGATCACATTGCGTAGGGTGCTATTCATTCACATTCTCCATCTAGCGCTGAGACTGCAGGTAGGCCACAGCGCGGTCAAGTTGCCCGTCCCGCGAGCCATCGCCGCGCGAAACGCAAATATCGGGTGCCAGGCCCTCTCCCTCGATCCGATGCCGGTTGGGCGTCAACCAGATCGCCGAGGTGACGTGCAAGGATGAGCCGTCAGAGATTTCGTAGATCAGTTGGACCGAGCCCTTGCCAAAGGTGGACTCTCCAATCAATGGGGCGCGATCGTAGTCCTGCAGCGCACCAGCGACGATTTCGGCTGCGCTGGCCGTCCCGCCGTTGACCAGCACGGCCAATGGGACATCGGTAGCGATGCCGCCGCCTCGTACCGGGAAGGTGCGCTCTCGGGCATCGCGGTACAGTTCGACCAGCACAACGCCGTCGCGGAGAAACTGACTGGCAGTGGCCACTGCCGGGTCGATCAGCCCGCCAGAGTTATCCCGCAGGTCCAGGACCAGGCTGTCCGTCCCTGCCTCCTGCAATAATTCTTGCAGGGCAATCAAGATTTCACCGCCTGTCCTCTCGGTGAAACTCTCAACATGGATGTAGCCAATATCCTGGCCAAGGTCCTGATCAAGCACCCGCCAGGTGACGGAGGGCACCTGAATCTCATCCCGTATGACAGTGAGATCAAACGGCGGGGTGGGGGGGCGAGAGAGCGTGAGTGTTACGGGGGTGTCTACTTCGCCACGAAGACGGGCGCGCGCGTCATCCATGGTCGTCTCGCCGGTAATTGGTTCGCCATCAACCGCTAGCAGGAAATCTCCTTCACGGACTCCGGCGTGCTTGGCGGGAGAGTCAGGATAGGGAGAGATCACCATGTGGCCCTCTGCGTCGTGCCATAGCGTGGCACCTATGCCGCCGAAGACTCCGCGCATCTGGTCCCGCTCCAGTTCTCCAGGCTGGGGCTCGACAAAGACGGTATAGGGGTCATTGAGCAGCATCAGCGTCCCGCGGATGGCTCCGTAGGTGCGCTCACGCGGTGGAGGGAGTTCGCCGTAGAAGTGCTGCTCTACCCGATCCCAGGCTTCCCAGAACACGACCATTGGCTCCGGCTGGCCGACCTGCTCCAGTTTATCCCATAGCCGGTAGGCACCAAACCCGGCCGTGTAGGCCAGGCAGATGCAGACGAAGATGCTACCGATCAACAGGAGATTACGTTGAGTTGAACTAGACATAATAAGGTTACATAATCACCACAGCCAGTCCAACACAGGAACCGGATGCGGGTACCTTTCAAGGACTTTCCAGACCTTGCGTATTCTAGCACAAAGCAGGAAGTGGGCAAGCGAGGGATTATGCGGGCAAGCCGCGCGTTCTCTGCACATTCTTGTGCAATCGTGAAGTTATGTCAAGTAAAAATCTCGATTATGTCAAGCTAAGAGCTCGAAAGGTGGGGAGGTTTACATAACATGCCTAGTCGGAAGTTGTAGGGTTTCAATCCCTCGGACCGGTCGTCTCGCGGGTGGGAGTAAGACTTGGGACGATGGGGTAAAGCGAAAACGGTCAGTTACCATCATTTGACATTTATCCTTTGTAATGGTATCATATTTCCATCAAAAAGCAAGGAGGTAGGGCAATGCAAGCCATCGTTGCCCGAATGAGCGCCAAGTATCAGATTGTGATCCCCAAGGCCGTGCGTGAAGCCCTGCATCTCCAACCACGAGACGCCGTGCTGTTCCTGCTGGACGGTGATATTGCTATCCTGCGCCCCCGGCCAGCCAGCTTTACCGAAGCCCTGCGGGGACTGCACCAGGAGATCTGGCCCGATCCAGATGCCTGGCTGGAGGAGGAACGGGCTACGTGGGAATAGACGAATTACGCCGCGTGATATCCGGGTACAGGCTGTTGACGCTGGACACGATGGTCTTTTCCTATCACCTGTCCAACCACCCCCGCTATGCCCCACTGACCAGCGTGGTGTTGAAGGCGATTGAATCCGGCCAGGTGGCGGGCCTGATCACAACCGTCACCCTGGCGGAAATCTTGTGGTGTCCCTGGACGTGGCCCTGGCGCGGGAGACGGCATCGGTCCGTGCCACATCCAGACTGCGGGTACCAGATGCGGTGCAAATCGCGGCGGCACGGCTGTCGGGCACGGACGGGATCGTGACTAACGATCACCGCTGGACCGGGCGGGTGCACGAGCCGGCATTGGTGATGCTGGATGATTACCTGGAATAGCAGATTCAGGTCTGGACATTGGCGAAGCCGAAAAGTCGCCAGCGCAACCTCAGAAAGCGCTGGCGACTCGGAAACACGTTGACCGTAAACCCGCCGGGCCGCTCCCAAACACGGCGCTCGAAGCGCAAGCGGCTTAACCGCACGACGTCTTGCCTGGCCTTGCCAGGTCTGCGTCATAGGAGTCTTGCTCCTAAGAATAGGAAGCGGCCCGGACATAGATAGTATACCAGTGTTTGCCGGTCGTGTCAAGCTACTCTCGGCCTGCTCCGGTCCCTCTGCGGCGCGGGGCTTATGTCGTCAGTATCCTGGTATAACCAAATTCGGGTAGTGTTCAATAAACCAGGTGACTCAACGCAGTACAAGACAAAGACGACTGGACACTCTTGGCTTGCTTCGACAAATGGAGGGATAGTTTGTTCATTGGTCATTGTTGCGCCCTGGCCTGAATATGACAACGAATTCGGAGGATTAACCGAATTATGCTGCAGTTGTGAGGTTAAGATGCCAATTCGTTTAATCCTCCTTATTCGATGTCATATTTTGCGAGGTCAAGGAGGTCAAGAAAGTGTCCAATCCGAAATCATAGCTCATACGTTCGATTTGAACACTACCCAAATTCGGAATATGGGGTACACCCGCAAACAAAAGCAGTTGATCCACATCCAGGGACGCCGAGCCGAGTCGTTC
>CAYPOY010000164.1:0-10799 GCA_964412395.1 uncultured Anaerolineales bacterium
CGCGGCTGGGCTTCGTCGAGGGCACTGCTGAGGCTTTCACCGCATTGGAGTGGAAATTCCGTGGCCCCATCAGAATCGGCGACACGATCCGCGTGCGGCTCGAGGTCCGGAAGAAGAAAGAGATGCGTCGCCTGGGCGGCGGCTTCGTCGTCTTTGACGTCGCTGTCCTCAACCAGCGGGACGAGACCATACAGAGGGGCACCTGGACCATTCTCGTCAAGAGCGTCCCCTGACCCGGTATTGGTCATTTCTGCATTCTCTAATCTCTAATCTCTAATTTCTAACTTCTAATCTCTATTCTCTGCTCTCTATCTCCATTCTGATTCCAATGACTCATTCCGCTGTTCCGCCCTATTTGCACACTTTCTCTATCCCGACCCCTTTCCCCGTCGGGCCGGTCAACGTCTACCTGGCCGAGGGGAACCCGCTGACGCTGGTGGACGCTGGTCCACGCTACGACCACGCCCGCGAATCGTTGGAGAAGGCTCTGACCGGATGCGGTTACCGCGTGGCCGATTTGCAACGCATTATCCTCACGCACGCCCACGCCGACCACTGCGGCCTGGCGGCGGAACTCGCGCGTACTTCGGGTGCGGAGGTGCTGAGCCACACCGCGAGTCTCCCATGGCTAGGCCGAAACGCCAATGTGCGGCACCTGGCCTTCTATGCGGAGGTGATGCACTGGGCAGGCGCTCCGGCGAGGATATTGGTGGGCCTGACCGAGATGTGGCGTGGTATGGGCCGCTACGCTGAGCCAGTAGTCCCCGACGCTACCTTGGCCGATGGCGACCTGCTCCAGTTGGGCGGCGAGGACTGGCAGGTGCTCCACACCCCCGGCCACGCGGGTGGCCTCATCTGTCTCTACCAGCCACAGCGCCGGCTGCTTCTCTCCAGCGATCACCTCCTGCGCGACATCTCCTCCAACCCGCTCGTCGAGCCGCCTGCGCCGGGCGAGGCCGAGCGACCACGCCGCCTGGTGGAGTACATGGCGCAACTGCGCCGCGTGGCCGAACTCGACGTCGCGTTGGCATTGCCCGGTCACGGCCCGCCCATCACCGACCACCGCGCCCTTATCAGCGAGCGACTGTCTTTCCACGAAGAGCGTGCCCGCCGAGTGCTGGATACACTGGGTGGTGATGTCCTCACCGTGCACGAAATCGCCAGCGAGCTTTTTCCCGACCTCGACCCTATTAACTACTTCCTCGCCATCTCTGAGGTCATTGGGCACCTCCAGTGGCTGGAGGTCGAAGGCCGGGCGACGCGCGCCGAGCGGGGCGGTGTTGCACGCTGGCGGCGGGTGGGTTGAGCCAGGCGGCGGAGGTGCAAGAAAGACGTAGCCTGGAGCTCAAGTGCGTCGCACCTGAGGTAATTCCTTCACACAGCTTACACACATAATTCACACAATGGAGGTGACTGATGCACCGCAAATTCTTTGCCCTTACAACGTTGCTGATACTGCTGGCCCTGCTGCTGAGCGCGCCTGGCACGCTGGCCCAGGGGCCGGAGCCGCCTTGCCCTGTCAAGTCGCTGCCCGTCCCTTTCCCTCTGCCCGGCGGTGACGCCCATCGGACCCCGGATGGCCTGTGGGTAGTGCCGGACAAGGCGGCTCCGTTTGCAGGCGCTCGCGGTCTGGCCCCCCTGGACACCGGAGGCCCCGATGACTTCGGCTACACCTGGGACGACTCGGTGGCGTTCAACTGGATTGACGCTACAGGGGGAACGAACAGCGGTCTCACCGGCGATGATCAATGGACCGGTCCTATTGACATCGGCTTCAACTTAAGTTCTACGAGAACACGTACTCACAGCTCTACTTCAACACCAACGGTCTGGTGACCTTTGGCGCAGGGGCCTATCACTATGCAAGCCAAAGCATCCCCAACCCTGGTGCTCCTAATGACTTTATTGCTCCCTTCTGGGATGATCTGTGCGTTAACTACGGAGGTTATAACACAGGAGCCATTTATTATATGCAAGGTGGTTCCGTTCCAGACCGCTACTTTGTGATCGAGTGGTACGCGGTCTCCCTGTTGGGTAGCACTGACCTTTTGACCTTCGAGGCTATCTTGTACGAAAGTGGTGATATCCTCACGCAGTATCAGAGCATGGCCGGGTATCTGGGCTGGGCCACAGTGGGGATCGAGGATAGCACGGGAACGGATGGGCTGGAATATTGGAACACCGTTTCCAGTAACCAAGCTGTCCGCTTTACCCGCCCCGGCCCATCAGCCCGGGTAAGAATGCGGCCTCCCTACCAGGGCAGCTTTACCCACGCCGACGGGGCGGCCGCTTTCCAGGTGTCCATCCTCAACACGGGCGAACTGGGGAGCGATACCTACGACATCACCCCCTCCTCGTCTTGGACAGCCAGTCTCTACGCCGCCGACGGCGCCACGCCGTTGACCGACACCGATGGGGATGGCACTGTGGATACTGGCTCCGTGGCACAGGGAAGCAGTAGCACTGTAGTAGTCAGGGTAACCACCCCGAGCACAGCCAGCATAGGCGACCACAACACTGCCATTGTCACTGCCCACTCCTCGCTGGACACGAGCAAGAGCAAGACGGCTTCCCTGCAAACCGGCGTCCCGGCCCCCTTCGCCCAGGCCTTCAGGGACGATACTGATGGCGCTATGTCCCTCTACCTGGTGCAACCCGGCGCCCAGACTTTGAAAAAGGCCACGTCGGACTGGCACTGGGGCTACAATATGGCCGTGGCCGAGATGCCCAGCAGTTTTGCCTACTTCTGGTATACAGGACGGAGCGAGGGCAATGTGTACGTGGATGAGATCGAATATGCCCTGCTGGATAGCTCCGGCGACACGGTACGGGAGGTGAGCAAACTGACCGATCACTCCGGGGCAACGTTGTATACCTATGACTACGACCCGGCCGTGGCGGTGGCGCCCAACGGTCGCATAGGGGTGGTGTGGTATCGCTATCTATACGATTCGTCCAACTACAACTGGAACTACAATATCTATTACGCCATCCTGGATGCATCAGGCAACCTCGTCGTGCCACCGACGAACTTGACCAATAACCCTATCTGGGGCTACGGCTGAGCGTCCCTTGACGTTCCCCAGTTTGGGGACCCAAGGATCGCGGCCACCGACGACAATCGCTTCGTCTTGGCATGGCAGCAGTCTGTGTACGCAAACGATGGCTGGCTTGAGGACATTTACTATACCATCCGCAACACCAGTGGAGGGGTGGTCACACCCATCACCAGGTTCACTAATGGTGTGGCGGGTGATGATTATTACTATAGCCCTACGTTGACCGCCCTGAGTGGCAACCGGGCGCTCCTGGCTTACTACGGTCCGAACGGCATCTCCTACGGCGTGTTGGATAGTGGAGGCGCTACTGTGAAAGCAGAGACCTCTGCGGGGGGCTATGGGTGGGGCCCGGACGCGGTGCAGCTCTCCGATGGCAGTGTCGTCATCGCCTGGAGCGGGAGCGTCGAGTTTGTTGTGCTGGACGACACGACGTACGATGTGATCGCTGGCCCGACCTCATTGTACAACCCGGCCGCCTCCACTGGCGACACCTGTGTCTCCATAGCCGCCGACGCTGCTGGCCACGCCATCCTCACCTGGATGGACTCCGACTGGAACTACCGCCACAACCTATACTATGCGCTAGTGGATGGCAATGGCGACGTTCTCACCGCCCCGATGATCTTCCGCACCAGCCAGGCGATGGACTCACACATCGAGACCAGTTATGGGGGCTACGGTAACACCTCGTTCTCCGACTCTACGCCACCCACCTCGCAGGCCAGATCCCCCGAATTCGCCACCGGGCCATTCCTGGTTACCTGGAGTGGCTCGGACGTCGGGGTTGGTCTCGCTAGTTACGACGTGCAGGTGCGCGACGGAGCAGGCGGAACGTGGACCGACTGGCTGGCTGGCACGACAGGCATTAGCGCCACATATGCCGCTGCCGAAACTGGCCACATCTACTACTTCCGCAGCGTGGCCCACGACTTGGCGGGCAACGTCGAAACCGATCTGCCCGCCGACGGCGATACCCACACGACCATAGCGGCGTACGAGGTCGAGGGCCAGGTGACTAACAACCGCCATCAGCCGGTCTTCAACGCTATGGTCAGCGCGCAGCCTCCCGCGCTCAGCGCCGCCGCGACAGACGCCGTTGGCGAATACGCGCTTTACCTTGACAGCAGCGGAGCGTACACGTTGACGGCCAGCCGCAGCGGTTTCGGCGACTTGCCACCGCGCTATGATATGATGGTCAACGGCGACCTGTATGGCGTGGACTTGGTGTTGCCGCCGGAGGACGAAGCGGTAACCAACGGTGGATGGGAAACCGGCGACTTGAGCAACTGGAACAGCGGACCCGGTGTGACACCCACGGTGGAAATGGCTGCGGCTCACACCGGGCGTCACGGGGTCAGGCTTAGCGCTACCGGGGGTATACTCGGCTTCTGGCCCTATATCACGCAAACGATCTCGGTCCCGGTCACGTGGTCGCAGCCCACTCTCTCGTTCATGTACCGCGTTATGCAGGGCAGCACAGGCGACGTGCTCCTGGCGACGGTCTCAAACGGCAACGAGCCCATTACACACACTGTGTCCCTGACGCCCGGTGGGTGGATGCATGCCTGGCACGACTTGGGCGCGTTCAGCGGACAAACTGTGACGCTGCGTTTTGGGTTCCAGGATCAGACGGGCACGCAGCAGGTCTATCTGGACGAGATCAGTCTGGGAGAGAGCAAACCTGGCGCGTTTCCCATATACCTGCCGTTGGTGCTGCGCAACGCGGGCTCGTAGCTGCAGTACAGGTGCGTTGCACCTGGTTCTAGAATCCACCGGCCCGGCCAGGATGCACCCTGGCCGGGCCGGTCGTTGCCCAGGGCCGTATGAGACACACTGAGTAGGGCGGCGTCGCCCGCTGGCAGCGGGTGGGTTGACGGCCAGGCCGCGAATTGACAATCCTCGCGCTTGTTGCTATACTAGCTTACAAGCAGCGATCGTCTTCGGGCTGTGGTGGAAAGGCCCCCTGCTGGAGGAGTAGTTACTATGAGTGAGGAACAAGTGCAAGAGCCTCGTGCGTCCTATGCCGTCATTGCTGAGACGGCGGTTGAGGAGTGTATACTTGGAAGACTACTACTGGCTGAAGATGGCCGAATCGGCCTTCGAGTTCTGGAACAACGAAGAGGACGCTATCTATGACCGACTGTAAGCAAGGTGACGTCATTCTGGTGCCCTTCCCATTCACTGACCTGACGACTCTCAAACAACGTCCAGCCCTGGTGCTTTCGGCGGGCTGGTTCAATACTTCACGTGATGATTGTGTCGTAGCAGCCATCACATCGCAGATTCCATCTGGCCTTCAGCCTGACGAGCACCGACTGTCCGCAAGCGATCTGCTGGCAGGAGGATTGCCAAAACCATCGCTGGTCAGGTTGGGCAAGTTGTTTACTATGTTCAAGAGTTTGCTTCGCAAACGACTGGGAACGCTCCCGGAGGCCACTATGATAGTCGTCCTCAAACAGATGGAGCAGGTATTCCACGAGCGATAAGGCAGCCTCGCTGTCATACCGGTGCTTTGAACTGCTTCCCAGAATATGCTGGCCCGGTCAGGGCGCGCCCCGGCCGGGCCGTTTGTTGCAATTACCGATTTACAAATTTGCAATCTGCAATCCGCCTGCTATAATTCGCTCCGGGCGCGGAACCTGGCGTGCCCGCGTGTCGTTTATGTTGTTCACAGAGAGCGCACAGGGAACGGACGGATGCCCGAAGACAGTCATTCTGAAGAACCACGAGCCCCACAGCCTGGGGCCAGGGGCGAGGCTCACAAGCCCCAATACGTTCAACCGCTCCACCCGCCTATGTGGCTGGACGACACGCAACCCACACCTGTTCTCTCCCCCGATGATATTGAGACCGGTGAGTTGCCAGGCGAACTGGGCGAACCTACGATCTCTATGCCCCGGGTGCCCACTGGCGCGACTCCGACTGCCGCTCTGCCCCGCACAGTGCCGCCGCCACAGCGGCCTGGCGACGTCCCCCCCCGCCCCCCCCCCTGCCCCCCCCCTCCAGGGGGGGGAATATTCGCTCCCCCTCTGGGGGAGGGGATGGGGAGGGGAGCGCGGATTCTGATACGGGCTGGTTTCGCCATAGTAGCCACCGTGGTGCTGTTTTTTTTCCTGTCCGTTGGAGTTGCCGTCGTTGGCTACTTCGCCATCGCCAGCCGACTCCCCTCGCCCGGGGAACTGGAGGCCCATCAGACCACCTTCGTCAGCAGCAAGATCTACGACCACGAGGGCAAACTGCTCTACGAAGTCACAGACCCTCAGGGCGGGCGGCGCACCTACGTCCGTCTTGACGAGATTTCCCGGGACCTGATCAACGCTACCGTTGCTACCGAGGATCGCGACTTCTGGCTTCATCCCGGCTTTGATCCCATCGCCATCCTCCGCGCCGTCTACTACAACCTTTCGGAGGGAAGGGTTGTCTCCGGCGGTAGCACCATCACCCAGCAGTTGGCCCGCAACGTCCTGCTCACGCCGGAGGAGCGGGTGCAGGAGACCGCCTGGCGTAAGATCAAGGAGGTCGTCCTGGCCGCCGAACTGACGCGCATCTATCCCAAGGGGGATATCCTGGAGATATACCTCAACGAGCTCTATTATGGCAACCTGGCCTACGGCATCCAGGCCGCCGCGGATACCTACTTCGGCGTGGACGCGGCCGACCTCACGCTGGCACAGGCCTCCTTCCTGGCCGGCCTGCCCCAGTCACCGGCTACCTACGATCCCTTCGGTGGCGGCCACGACCTGGCCCTCTCCCGCCAGGAGGACGTGCTGGCGTTGATGGTCGAGGCCGGTTATATTATCCACACCGAGGCCGCGCTGGCGGCCGCTGAGATGCGCGATTACGAGTTCGAGGCCCCCCAGCTCGACGGCACAGCCGCTCCCCACTTCGTCGCCTACGTGCGGCAAACACTGGAGGCCACATACGGCCCGGAGGCGCTCTACCGGAACGAGCAAGGTGAGAGCCTGCGCATCTACACCACGCTCGACTCCGACCTGCAGAGGCTGGCCGAGACCGCTGTGCGCGAGGGCGTGGCCGCATTGGCTGACAGCAACGCCACTAACGGCGCCCTCGTCGCGCTTGACCCGGCTACCGGCCACATCCTGGCGATGGTTGGCTCTGCCGACTTCCAGGACGAGGAGATTGACGGCCAGGTCAATGTAGCGCTGCGCTGCCGCCAGCCTGGTTCCTCCATCAAGCCGCTCACCTATGTCGCTGCCTTCGAGCGCGGCTGGACGCCGGCCACGTTGATGTGGGACCTGCGCACCGAGTTCCCCGATGGGGCCAACCCGCCCTACGTCCCGGTTAACTACGATGGGGAGTACCACGGCCCGATGCTTCTGCGCGACGCGCTCGCCAACTCGTACAACGTCCCCGCCGTCGCCGCGCTCCAGTTTGTGGGAGTTGATGGCCTGTTGGAGATGAGCTCGCGGCTGGGCGTCGGATCGTTGCTACATCCCGAACTCCATTGCCCCGAGTACCCTTACGACCAACCCCCGGCCTACGGGCTGGCGCTCACGTTGGGCGGCGGTGAGGTCAAACTGTTGGAGATGGCCGGCGCTTTCGCCACCTTCGCCAACGGCGGCGTACGCGTGGAGCCTATCTCCATCCTGCGCATTGAGGATAGCCGAGGCAATGTTCTGGTGGATAACTCCGTGCCCACCGGCGAGCAAGTCATCTCCCCCCAACACGCCTACCTCATCACCAGCATTCTCTCCGATGCCGAGGCCCGCTGCCGCGCTTTCCACTGCCCCAGCGTCTTGGAACTCAGCCGGCCAGCGGCCGCCAAGACCGGCACCACCGACGACTTCCGCGATGCCTGGACCATCGGCTACACCCCCGATCTGGTGACCGGCGTCTGGGTGGGCAACTCCGACAACTCCCCGATGGTCAATCTGCCCGGGGCGGCCGGCGCCGGCCCCTTATGGCACGACTTTATGGAGACGGCTCACGCTGGCTTGCCCGTGCATGACTTTGTGTGCCCACCCGGCATCGTCGAGTACGAAATCTGCGCCGACTCCGGCGCTCGTCCCACCGAGTACTGCCCACACCGCAAGATGGAAGTCTTCACCAAGGATCAGCCGCCGCTGGACGAGGAACACGATTGGTACCAGATGGTGAAAGTTGACACGCCCACCGGTCTGTTGGCGAACGAGTTCTGCCCCGATCGGGTCGTTGAGCAGTTGATGGTCGTCATCACCGACAAGCAGGGACGGGAGTGGGCCCAGGCTCACCCGGAGTGCTTTGGGGGGTTGCCGCTGTCGCCGCTCGAATATTGCACCGAGAGCACCGATCGCCCGCAGGTCTTCATCACCCATCCCGCCCCTGGGAGCACCGTCTACGGCATCGTTCCGGTCGTCGGCACTGTCCAACTGCCCGACTTCGAACACTACGAGGCGCAGTACGGCATCGGCGGCAATCCCCAGGGCTGGGGTTGGATCAGCGGGCCACACCTGGCGCAGGTGCGGGGTGGCCTGTTGGCCGAGTGGGACACCTCTCACCTGGCCCCTGGCCTCTACACCCTGCGTATCACCGCCTTCGACCACGAGCAGGGCCGCGTCGAGGCTCGAGTGCAGGTTTCCGTCGGCGCTCCGGCCGAGACGCCAACGCTGGTGCAGTCCCCCACGCCGACACCAGGCCTGACGTCCACTCCCACGTTCGTCCCCACCATCGAGCCGACTGTTGTGCCGACTGTTGTGCCGACTGTTGAGCCCGCCTCTACCGCAACCGGTACGCCTGCGTCGGAGCCATCTCCCATGCCGACTGAGACACCCGTACCCGGACCGACCGAGACGCCGACGGAGGAAGCCATGCCTACACTCGAACCTTCCCCCACGCCGTAGGGGCCTTGATCGAGGAAGCGGCCTTCATCTCGACGCCGTAGCTTTGCAGCAGGGCTATAAAGCCAGCGAGTTCCTGCCGCGAAGGATGCAGGCTCGTTTGTCCTGCCGGCGTATCTGGTTCCGCTATTCTCGCTGGCTGGATAGGCTGATCAGCTTTCCACCACCAGGAAGCGGCATGCCTGCGCGCCCATTGCCCGGCACTCGATCTCACGCACCTTGTAGTCGCGCCCTGTGGCCCACTTCACCGCCTCGCTGATGGATCCTACGTAGAGGTAGCAGATGGGACGCTCGGCCTTGCGGCGGCAGCACACTCCACACGTGAAGTCGGCGAGGACGAGCCCCTCCGGCGTCTCCTGCACCTCAATGTACGTATCCTCGTTCACATCCATCAGCGATTTAGCCATCTGGGTGAGGATAAACTTGATGCGCGTCTTCTGCGGCATCAACTTCAGTGCCGTGCCAGCCACACCCATCAGCGTCGCCTGCTCCTCGACGCCGTAGCGGAACGAGGCGCGGCCGATGCGCTGCAGCATCCCTTTGCCAGCGCGCCCGTAGAACTCCTGTACCTCCTGATTCAGTGTGGCGTACTCGGCAGTCGCTACGCCCTGTTCCAGGTTGTTGGGTGGCAGTTCGTCAACGTAGCGCTCCAGCCCAGCCTGGCGCAGCACTACGTTGAGACCCCGTTCGCCCATCACCTCGCCAATAGCCAGGAGCGCCTGGCGCATTAGCGCGTTAGTGAAGCGCCACTCCTCCGGTTCCCTACCTTCCCTGGACATACGCTCCTCCTCTCTACAACTGCAACTCCCATGCTTTCATCAGGTCTCCCGTTGGCTCAAATCCGAAGCGGCGATACAGCCGTTGGGAGCAGCGATTTTCGGTCTGGGTGTTGAGCGTGACCCGCTCGGCCCCGTGTCGCCAGAAGGCACGTAGTGCGTCGTGCAGCAGCAATGTGCCGATACCGTGGCCCTGGTGAGCCGGGTGCACGGCAATGCGGTTGAGATGGGCCGTTGGTAGGCGTAGTTCCCCTTCAGCGTACCCCCCACCGCTTCACCCGCTACTTCTGCCACGGCGAAGTGAGACAACGTAGCAGTTCTCCGGCGCATAGTGGCCTCGCTGTGCCACCAGTGGGGGGTAAACGCTGCCCGATCCACAGCCACGACTGCGGGGATATCTGCATCCGATGCCAGGCGTAAGCGAGCGTCTACGGCGCTCGTGTCGGGTAAGGCACGGTCTAACTTGACCAGTGTCATCACCTCCGCCAGTGGCGTGAAGCCACGTACTCTTAGGTATGGCCCAACCCAACCCCCGTAGTCCATCCATGCCAGTTTCTGCGCCCCACAGCGACGCAGTCCATCGAGAATAGGAGGAAGCACCAGGTTGAGCCAGTCATCAACGTTCAGTACATCATCCAGGGCAGCCAGCCGTACCCACGCCACGGGCGATTCGTCAGGCCATGCGGAGAGTGCTCCCATTGCAATCCTATGGTGTTCGATCACGATGAATAGATTGTCTGTAAGGTGCTCCTCCCACCGCCATAGTCGGGGCGACTTGCGACGAGCCCTCTGGTGGAGCGCCTCGACAGCCAGCCAGTCATCGAGACAAGCCTTTCTTACTTTCATACTCGTTGGGTCCTACTTTAGCACATCGCGGGCCGGAGGTCAAGTCCATTTGCTTTTTTGCTGCATTTGGTGTACACTTTGTGTTGAGGTAGTCGAAAGTTATGAACGCTGGTCGTAGTGACATAAGCATAGAGCGTAATGAATAAAGCGTAATCGCTCAGCGGCACAGGTATGGAGTTTACAGTAATGGTTGGTGAAGGACGACAGAAAGCGTTAGAAACAGCGATGGCGAACCTGACCAAGCGCTTTGGCGAGGGCACTGTGATGCGCCTGGGGGAGGC
>CAYPOY010000165.1:0-10777 GCA_964412395.1 uncultured Anaerolineales bacterium
ATCGCGCCTTACCTGCTGCGCCGCGTGCGTGAGGAGGTGCTGCTCGACCTCCCGGAGCGCATTGACAGCAATTTCTTCGTCGAGATGACCGGCCCCCAGTGGAAGGCCTACGAGGAATATGAGCAAAGGGTCGCCAAGTTGATGGCGCAAGCCCACCGCCGCCCGCTCACGCCGGAGCAGCACCAGATTCTCCTGGGGTGTCTGGTCAAAATGCGCCTGATTTGCAACGCTCTGGCGCTCCACGATCCGGAGATCAAACCCCAGGACCGCGAGAAGACCGCCCCTAAGCTGCGCGAACTGCGCGAGATCCTCGACGAGGAGGTCGCTAGCAACGGCCACAAGGCCATCCTCTTTAGCCAGTGGAGCAAGATGCTCGCGCTGACCGAGCCAGCGCTGGAAAAGCTCAATCTGGGCTGGGTCAAACTCACCGGTGACGTGCCCACCCCCAAGCGCGGTGCGCTCATTGAGCAATTCTTTGAGGATCCCCAGTGCAAAGTGTTCCTCTCCACCGACGCCGGCGGCGTAGGGCTGAACCTGCAGGCTGCCAGCATGGTGGTCAACCTCGACTTGCCCTGGAACCCGGCCGTGCTCGCCCAGCGCATCGCCCGCGCCCACCGTCACGGCCAGTTGCACACCGTCAACGTCGTCAACCTGATCGCCAAAGGTACCATCGAGGAGCGTATGCTCGACACGCTGGCTGCCAAGCGAGCCGTCTTCGACGCGGCGCTCAATGAGGACAGCACTGTCACCGACCTCTCGTTCAAGGATGCGGGCCAGGGTGTGTTGCAGCGGCTCGAAGTGCTGCTGGGTGCCCAGGAGGCGATCAAGCCGGAACTGGTGCTCGAACCCACCGCCGTCGCGCCTGAGGCAAAACCAGAGCTCGTACCCACGCCCACGCTGCAGGGCTTCGCCGACCTGCTGGTGGGGCACTACCCGGGCCGTGTTCTCCTGGTGCGGCAGGCTCCGCAACTCCCCGGTGCCCCCGCCGATGGTAACGTCCTCGTCGTCGTGGACCGCGAACCGGCCAAACTGCGCCCCAGGGTCGAAGTGCTGCTCAATGAACACTACGGCGACTTCCCGACGCCAGGTTTGTTGTTGATGGAGCAGGAGGGCTACCGGACGCTATCTGCCCTCACCGGTGGGGTGATAGAGCAGACGGCCGAGGCCGCCACTGTTTACCAGGCCCCGGCCATCCCTGCACCAACCCGCGACGACGAGCGCAAGGCGTTGGAAAAGCGGCTGCACCGTGCCAACAAGGGTTTCGACACGGCCGACAAGCGGCTCAAACTGGCGTCCGTTGTGTTACAGGGTGGCTTCCCGGAGGAGGTGATGCGTCCTGTGCGCCAGGCGTTGGGATGGGCGCTGAGTACGCACATCTCGCTCGTCAAGGACAAAGACCCCGGAGAAGCACTGCCCTCCCCGCGCTTGGTAGAGGCGGAACTGGTCGCCCCTGGTCGCATCCCCACCGACCTGGCCGCTCGCGTGGATCGCGTTCGTGTCCTCACCGCCCCACCGGCCGAGGACGAAGAGGAAGCCCCACCTCCCAGCGTCGAAGCTGCTGAAGGGTTCATCGTCACCATCCAGGAGTTGATTGACCTGGGGCGGGAGTTGGCTGCACGGGAGGGGTTGTAGGAAATGAACAATGACCTGGAGCGGTAGATAGTGGCGGAGGTGGAATTGTGAGAATTAGGAGGTATGGGTGATGAACGAGCGTCGAGACGACAACCATGTGGAACTGATTTCAGAGATGATGGCTCACTACCCCGATGAGTGGATTTTCTTCGAGGTGGTGGAGGACGACGAGTACGAGCAGCCGTACAAAGGGCGGCTGATTGCCCACAGCCCAGATAGAGAAGAAATTGACAGGATAGCCTTGGAGAGAAGGGATGTATACCATTTTGCTGTGTGGTATACAGGGCGGCTAGTGCCGGAAGGGGAACTGGTGCTGTTATGAATTCTGCAGAACGCTTTCCCCTCGTAGGGCTGGCCCAAGGAATGGTGCTTGTTGTGGGTGATTTTTATAGCACTGGGTGGCGAATGCGGGCAATCCTGCTCTTGGATACCGGTTCCTCCATCACTGCCCTGACGCCAAAGGCGATTCGCAAGTTAGGCCTCGACCCGCAGAAACCTCACGTGGTGCGGAGAACACACGTCTGGGGAGGCACCCAGGAAACGCCCATCCTGGTCGTACCCTGGGTGCGGGTCTTTGGCCAGGAGGTCAGTGGCCTGGAGGTGGCATGCGGCGACCTGCCGCCGGCTCTCAAGATAGATGGCGTCCTGGGACTCAACTTTCTGCGCTATTTCGACCTGCGCGTCAACTTCCGTGAGGAATACCTTGAACTGCGATAGCGGGCCTCCTGCCCACTTCAAACCGCCGCCAAACTATCCTCTCTGGTCATCGGTGGAGTGTTTCGTCGAGCAGGTACGACGGCTGGACCCTCTGTTGGTACTGCTCTTCGGCTCGGTGGCCACCGGTGAGTTCACGCAATATAGCGACGCCGATGTGCTGGTGGTCTTTGAGCACCCGGTGGATTGGGAGACGGTCTACGCCTGTAGTGACGGCATCGTCCAGCCAGTGGTGAAGACGCGAGACGAGTTGATTGCACAGATCGCTGCCGGCGCGCCTTTCCTTTGCGAGACCGTCGAGGAAGGCCGGGTGCTCTTCGATGCCAACGGTGTGTACGAGCGACTGTGCCGCCACGTCATCGCCGCCCGCGAGCGTTGGGGGCTGGAACGGACTCCCGATGGCTGGCGTTGGACTGCTGAGTGAGGCGTGTTCGAGTGCCAAGTCGCTGTCGTTTGTGTGAGGGTTGCTGTTGTGTTACAATTGAGCAAACGAGTGACTGTGTGTTTGAGGAGGAGAAAGCGCATGTCTACTGCTCTACAAGTGAGCCCGAAAGCGATGGCTGTGTATCGAGCCACCGCACGACGCCGGTGGGAAGAAGAGCAACAGGCGTTAGCGCGACGCCGGGAGCGCGCCTGGCAAGTAGCACACCGTGCTGTGGCATTGTTGAAAGAACAGTTCGGCGCTACGCAGGTGGCGGCTTTCGGGTCACTGGTTCACGGCTTTTGGTTTTCCAGAACATCGGACATAGACCTGGCCACGTGGGGCTTGAAATCCGACGACTATTTTGTTGCCGTGGCCAAGTTACAGGACATTTCACCCGAGTTCAAGATCGACCTGGTCGCCGTGGAGCACTGTAGGCCGGCGCTGCGCGAGGCCATCGTTCGAGAGGGGAAGCCGCTATGAAGGAAATCTATCGAGCCACCGCCGGGCGTATTCGCACAGAGTTACAAGATTTGGCACGGGTAGTCGAACGCGCCACGCGTATCTGGCAGCAGGCTATGGTGTCCACCGACGACTATTACGTGGACGCGACGGCTCTCAATTTGCACGGTTTTTACGCGGGAATAGAGCGGGTGCTAGAGATCATCGCAGACGGAATAGACCGGGTCAAGCCCTCAGGCCCGCGTTGGCATCAGGAATTACTACGCCAGATGGCGGCCGAGATTCCGGGCGTCAGGCCGCCCGTGTTGAGCCTGGAGACGCGAGATCGGTTGGATCGGTATCGGGGTTTCCGACACGTCGTGCGGAATGTGTACACGTTCAACTTTGACGTGGGGCAGATTGAGGTACTGATCAAGCAACTGTCCTCCACGCTGGAGCAGGTATCTCGAGATCTGTTGGGCTTTGCCGATTTTCTGGAACAACTGGCAGAGGGGGACTGATAAGAAAAAAGGCAAAATCCGTGAAAATGGATAGTGTGCTAGAATTATCTCGATTGTCCATGGACACCACCGTGGTTTCCCCCCTCGTCTGTTTCTCCGTCCGTGGTTCTCCTGTTTCCATATCGTAACGTTATTGTAACCCAATAGAGCCAAGCCTCGTGCTATAATGCTTAGTGTGGCAACCAACCCAACAGGGGTGGGGAAGCGGTTTTCGGTCTCGGAAGGAGGGGTGTAGCGTGACTGGCTGCCATTTACCGAACTTCCTGTATCCACTAGCAGATAATTGACGCGTCAAGGGGGGCTTGGCTCTCGTCTTGGCGTGTTTTTGTTTTTGCGCCAGAAGCCCTGACGGGCGAGTTGTTCCCCACAGGACGAGTGGCTTGGCTCACCATGCACTGGCATCACCGACCGAATCCTGCTCGCCGCTTCGCCATAAATGGGACTTGGCCAACGTGCTGCCTGAGCTAGCGAGATTCACCCGCTGCACAATCAAGGAGGAGAAGAGCTATGAAAGCGCAACAGTTGATTTTGTCAAGGTTCATCGTGTCTATTGCCTGGCTGTTGGCCCTTGTACTCGGCGGTGCTGTGCCCACAGCGGCCCAATCGCGGCTGGTTGCTCCAGCCGCGCCTGCCCTGGGCGAAGCCGAAGGGTCAGCCCCCGCCACCGGCCACGCCCAGGTTACGGCTGCACTGCAAGGCGCACCTGTGATGTTCATTGAGTCCATTGAAAACGGGAACGAGAACGGGAACGCTAGTCGGTTTGACGCAAGTGCCCGCTTGCGTGGATACGACGGGGGCGATGGCACGGTGGATCAAGTCGTCGTGCTGCAAAACACTGATAGCCCCCAGGGCGTGAGTATTACCAAGACGGTCATGCCCATGGGCCAGGTAGCGTATGGCGACGAACTCACCTACACGTTAGTCATCTCGGCCGCTCCTGGCGCGCAGGTCGCGCTCTACGACCCGCTGGAAGGCACGACCTTTGCGCACTTCCTGGCACAGCCCACAGGCATTGAGCACGCTAACAGTGTCATCACCGGCACGCTGACGGTCACGCCCACTGACCAGATAACGGTCAGCTTTGTCGCGCAGGTGGGCGTCCCTGACACAGTGGGCTGGACGGTCGCCGTCACCAACTGCGCCTGCGTTTATCCGGCTGGCGGGACCCTCGCCGACTGTGTTTGGTCGAATGAGGTGACGAACCCTGCATTGCGGTTCTGCAACATCTACCTGCCTCTCATCCTGCGCAAATATACGCCGCTACAGGCGGATTTCACTGCCTGGCCGACCACTGGCGTGGCTCCGTTGACGGTGGTCTTCACCAATACTTCCACCGGGAATTTCAATACCAGCCTGTGGAGCTTGGGGGACGGCAGCACCAGCACACAAACCCACCCAATCCATACCTACACAGCGACAGGGACATACACCGTCGCCCTGACGGTCAGCAAGATGGACGGAACGCTGATCCTACCAGGTAACACCTCTACCCTGACCCGCACCAATTACATCACTGTATCCGAATACAGTCCGCCACAGGCCCCAGGTGACCTGCAGGCCACTCCCATCAGTTTCAGTCAAATCCGGTTGGACTGGCAGGACAACTCATCCGATGAAACCGGCTTTACCATCTACGATGGAATAACAATGACGAACATCGAAGCTAACACAATCTCATACACGGTCGGGGGTCTGGCGCCGGCGTCTTATCATTGTTTCCGCATCCGCGCTTTCAACGACCACGGCAACTCGAACTGGAGCGATTGGGCCTGCGCCACTACCTTCACGTGTACTGAGGGCATTGCCAACGGCGGCTTCGAGGATGACGGTGGCTGGGAGTTCCCGGTTACACCGTACCCCGCCACCTACACCATGGCGATCACGCACACCGGCAGTCGGGCAGTGCGCACGGGCATCGTTGACCCGGCAGATAATCGCGAGAGCTTCTCTTCCGTTCAACAGACGGTAAGCATCCCGGCGGACGTGGTCAGCGCGACGTTGCGTTTCTGGGTCTACCCCATCAGTGGAGAGCCGCCGTTGACCCCGACCGTTACAGTCCGCCCTTCGGCAGAGACTCTCCAGGATATGCTGAACCAAAGCTATGTGGATATGCAATACGTGTGGGTGTTGAACGAGGATGACGAGCCGCTCAGGTACCTGCTTTGGCGGCGGTCAGATGAGCAGCGGTGGACACTGTATGAGCATGATATGACGATACACGCCGGTCAGACGATCAAGCTGCGATTCGGATCTGTCAACAACGGAGCAGACGGCGTCACAGCGATGTACGTGGACGACGTCTCGCTGGAGATCTGTGGCTCCGCCACCTGCACGCGGCTGGGCCAGGACCGATTTGGAACCGGTGTTTCGAAAATCCATTAGATTGGACTGAACAAGTTACTCAAGTAGGGAGGAAGTGAAATGAATACACGTGAAGCAAGTTTCAAGTTTCGTGGGGCCGAGGCGCTGCCCGGGCTGTGGGCCAGACGCGCACAGATTGGCCGCGCGCTGCTCAGACAGTGGGCCCCCAAGGTCAGCAGTGTCGTGCTGGCACTGGTGCTGGCGGGCACGGTGACCGCGCTGGCTGCTGGCAGTGGGCTGGGCCCGGATCAGCTCGTTGCATCCTCGCCACTTCCGACGCCCACTCCCACCCCCATTCCGTCGAGCGGGTTTTACTATACGGTGCGCGCTGGCGACACCCTGTACAGCATCGCCTGGCGCTTCGGCACCACCGTCCAGGCCATCGTCCAGGCCAACGGCATCATCAACCCCAACCTGATTTTCTACGGGCAGGTGCTTTGGATACCATCTGGCAGCGGAGGGCCGACCGGCTCAACCATCTATATCGTCCAGCGGGGCGATACGCTCTATTCTATCGCCCGGCGCTTTGGGACGACTTACCAGGCATTGGCAGCCCTGAATGGCCTGCGCAGCCCCTACACCATTTACGTCGGGCAGCGGCTCATCATCTCCGGATCCGGCACGCTGCCCCCCCCATCTTCAAGGGTCTACATCGTCCAGCGAGGCGACACACTCTGGGCCATCGCCCTGCGTTACGGTACTACGCCCTGGGCCATAGCCGCCGTCAACGGTCTGCGGAACATAAACCTCATATACGTCGGGCAGCGGCTAATCATACCGTAGGGTCAAGCCTGGGGCTATTCAGCTCTCGCGTGCAAAAGCCGCACCGGCCTGAAAGATCCGGTGGTGTGAGTTTTCTGTAGCACCACATGTTCCACGGCGGTGCGGCTTAATATACCGTTCTGAGGTAACTACCCAGACTGATGGGCGAAGGTCTCCCGACCGAGCCCTTTACGCCTACCCAGACTGATGGGCGAAGGTCTCCCGACCGAGCCCTTTACGCCTCGGTCAGAGACCTTCGGCGAACGAGGACGAGGCCATTTTCAGCAAACTCTGCAAAGATTGAAGGTCGCAGACCCTCACAAGGCGCAGGTTGATTGGGAAATCCCCATCACCGACTATCCTGCTGGCTACACCTCAAGCAGCGGCCCCGCCGTGATCCTCAAGCCATTCTCGCTGCAATGCTAGCCGGCCAATGAAGTGCCCGGCACCTCCCACGTGTCGAGCATCTTGCACCTCGCCTTGTTGCCTCGCGAACAATGGTCTTGACCGAACCGGTCTCGAACGCTATAATGAGTGCACAAGGCTGGAGAATGAATACGCCAAGGATGTGCCCCTCCGCCGCCGTGCAGAATTTGGTGAAGCTGGAGCGGCAGCGGGTGGCGGAGTGGGATAAGGAGCAGACAATGTCTACCATAACCTTGCAGCCTGACTTGGTGGAAGATCTGGAGAGGCTGGCCGCACAACAGCACATAGTGCTGGAAGAGATTATTGCGACCGCTCTCCGTCGCTATATGCGCCAGGTGCAGGACCAGAAGATTCAGAAAGAGGCAGAGGCCTTCCGCGCCATGCACGCCGGATTGGTGAAGCAATATCTGGGCCAGGTCGTAGCCGTCCACGAAGGGCAGGTCGTGGACCACGACGAGGACTTCGTGGTGCTCCACCGGCGTATCCGGCAGCGCTTTGGCCGCACGGCTGTTCTCTTGCGTCGTGTAGGTCCCGAGCCGGAGCGGGTGCTTACTTTTCTGAGATCATCCTGGGGCGCAACGTGCTCAACAGACTGCGCCTCCTGCTCGACGGCCCGGCTACCGTGACAAGAGTGCTGGAATGAGTAGATCTCAGACCGCCGCCATGCGGGAACTGGTGAGCCTGGGACAGCAGCGGGGGTGGGACTGTGAAACGATCAGGGTTCCCGCGCGGGGAAGAGAGACAAGACAGGAGATGGTGCAGGTGACGAGGGACTCTGAGAAAATCTGCACAGTAGGAGCGATGCATCGTCCTTGCTGCGAGCTAGCCCCATCGAGGTGCTGGAAGCGCTCGTGAGAGAGAGGTGACCGTGGTTCCACTGGAGAGGATAGAATGGCGAGTGAGTGGTGGGTGTCCGCGTTTGGGGCAGTGACCGTATTGTGCCTCGCGGGGTTGTCCCTGGTGCTATTCTGCACAAGTGCCTATCTTTTCTTGCTCGAGATCACCTATAAGTCTCGGGTTCGCAGACGAGCGCGAAACGACTACCGCACCGCACGTGGGACACAGCATCTGGGTCAGTTACGTGTCTCGCTCTCTGCTCTGCGGAGCAGTATGCGCACCAGGCAGGCCCAGATACAGAATATAGAGCGTCAACTGGACCTCCTGAAGCGTAAACGTTCTGAGGAATTGCAGGCCGCTCTGAATCACTACTTGGTCGAAAAGCGCCTCACCGAGATACAGGGCATCGGCCCGCAACTGAGCCGCAGGATCATCCAGTATTGCTTCCGAGGCAATCTGCGCGACCTCCGTTTTGCCCGCAGGGTTCCAGGTGTCGGCCCCGCCCGCCAGCAGGCCATAATGGCTTGGGTGCAGGCTAAGGAGAGGGAGTTCCCCCGATTGCTCAGAGGGGACTTCCCAGGCAAGCAGCGCATTGTGGATGCGCACGCTGGGCAGGAGCAATCTCTCCAAGAGGCGGCAGAACTGGAACGTAAGGCCCTCGGACATGAAAAGTCGCTCCACAAAAAAGCTCGTGCCGCAACCTTGCGATTCCAAACAGTCAAACTTGCGCATTTTCGCAAGGCCCTGCGGCGGAATTCCCCAGAATCGCCCGTTCCAGCCTGGTACTTCGAAGGTGTGTATCCGCCGTGGGAACCTATGCCTGAATGGTTCGAGACATTGCTTAGGGAATACGGGAGCTAACGGTGTCACGCTTGGGGGATTGGTTGCGAAAACGGCTCCGGTTGCCAGCAACATCACACATCGCGGGCTGGCTAAGACGGAATTTCCAGGATGTCAAACTTCTGGACCTGCCCCTGGACTTCCATCTCGACACAGACGAGCAAGGCCGTCACGTTGTACGCGTATCGTACACCATTGATGGCGAAACAACACAGGTCGAGGATGTATCGGCACTTTGGAGCTACGCGGGATTTAGCGTTGAGCGGGAGGGTAGGAAGTATTTGCCGTCCATGGACGACCTGGACACCTTGCTAGCACTGCGCTCCGTTTGCTCAGAGGTCCGTCCAACAGGCGAGCTCACGTTCGAGGTTTGCCCCCCTGTCCTGCGCCATCTGCGCCAGAAGCGCACAGTTGTGGAAACCGAATCCTCGCAGGAGTACGAGATACTTGACGAGTCTCTTGAGGTTGCAGCCAGTCTAGACTACGATCCCCGCGTTGGGCTGATTACCGAAGTGGGATATCGGCTGCCTGGTACAACTGACCTAGTGCTCGAACTGGACCTAGGGATCACCCCTGATGGCCGCTACGCCCAGGTCGGCAAGCGTTTCATTCCACTCCCGAAGCGCATCAGCGATACGGCGCGTGCCTGGCTAGAGAGAGGCCGCCAAGTAATACGACCCGACCGAATCCCCGAGTTCTTTAAGCGGGACCTCGTGCTTCTGAAAACAGCTTTCCAGGCCGTGCTGACAGATGAGGCCTCTAGGTTGCAGGTCCTCAAACTGCCGCCTTCCCCCCGAGTGCGTGTGCAGGCAGGGGAACCCGGATGGCTGGACTTCCAGCTCGACTATGTAGTCGGCGACCGCGAGGCACCCTTCGACCTGATCCGCAACGCAAAAGGGGGATACGTTCAACCTGACCCCTACACTTTTGTCGAGGTGTCTCCAGATGAGCCGGGGCGTGTTCTGCGCGAATTGGCTGGCCTTGCCCCAGAGGAGACCCCCGAGGGCTATCGTATCCCTGTGGCTCAGTTCGGGTCGTTGGAGGATTTTATTGAGCACATAGGTGGTCAGCGTGAGGTGGATGCCGAGTATCAGCAGTTCCTTGATGATCTGGAAGGATTTGAAGCCGATGAAACTTTCCGCCTCTCTGATGCCGTAGAGCAGGACCTCCGCCAGGAAGGCATGAACCTGCGACCCTATCAGAGGTCAGGGATCCAGTGGCTCACTTGGTTGGCGGATCATTACCTCCACGGACTGCTGGCCGATGATATGGGTTTGGGCAAGACGATTCAGACCGCGGCCGCACTCCGTCTGGCCTTGGAAACAAGCCAGAGTCGTCTGCACAGCCTGATCATATGTCCCAAGTCAGTGATACGGCACTGGCACCGTGAGTTGAGGAGGTGCTATCCAGCGCTGCGAGTACACGAGTACATTGGACCAAGCCGTGACCGCCAGTTGTGGCGTCGGTCCTATCCAGACGTGGTCATCAGCACGTATGACACCGTGACGCGGGATATTGACTTGATCGTGAAGGTGCCACTGTTCTTTCTGGTTCTGGACGAATCCACTATGATCAAGAATCCTCAGACGCAGCGGGCGCGGGCAGCAAAGGCACTGAATGCCGCGCATAGGATAGCGCTCAGCGGCACCCCTGTTGAAAACCGGCCAGCGGAGCTGTGGTCAGTGTTCGACTTTCTAATGCGCGGTCATCTAGGGAAGTATGGCACCTTCCAGCGGGTATTTGAGCTTCCAATCACCAGTGGGGACCGCGCTGCAGCTGATCGGCTTGGCAAACGCGTGGGGCCATTCATACTGCGCCGGCG
>CAYPOY010000166.1:0-10711 GCA_964412395.1 uncultured Anaerolineales bacterium
CCAATACCTCAGCATTCGCCAATGTCAGGGACCCCGCCAGCGTAGACGGTGCGGTAGCACCTGCCATAGGGCCAGCGAAGATAAAGAGAGGAATTGAGAGCTCTGCACCTCCGATGATGACCTCGCAGGCATCCTGGCGTAACGCGAGCGGACTCGTACACGATACCAAAAGAGATATGAATGGTTCACGGCGCAGGTTGTCCAGCCCGCCCGCCACTTCCGATGCCATAGCGACCAGGTCACGGAACCCGGCTGCACTATAACACTGGTTGAGGATGTGTTTTCTGGTGTTGAGCAGACAAGCCATCCATTGGTAGCGATCCACGTATTCCACAGGAACGTCTCCCGGCGACAGCGGGGGCATGATGAAATCAATGTTGTCCAGTACATCGGTCAGGCGGGCAGCCTCTTCCAGGTCACTCAGGCGAGGGGGTCTCAACTCTCCCGTCTGCCAGTCTAACACTGCGGTGGGGTAGCCACAGGTGCCATAGTACACTCGACTTCCTCCAACCCGCAGTGGCGGAAGGCCCTCCCGGCCGTAGAGGAGAGCCACCGGCGCGCACTTGTCCAACGCGGCCTTGACCAGTTTGGCAGGTATACGCACCCGCCCCGAACTGCCGGCTATGGCCCCGACCCTGAGCAAGGTCTCCCGTGCCCGCTCATCGTGTACGGCGACCCCGACGTTTTCTAGTGTGTCCAGGGATGCACAGTGAATATCCCACAACTCCCTATCGTTCAATACCTTGAAGAATGGCTTCATCTTTCCCCTGCCTCCCTTATTGAACCAGTTGCAATAAGTAAGCAATGACCCTGTTCAAATATCGGCAAAACATCGACTTTCCGCAGCCAGACGGTCCGGCCGAGATGATCAGTTCACCTGAGCCGCTGACGGAGAGCTCTGCTCGCTGTTTCTCAGTTCACTCAGGTAGTTATAGGTTGTGGCGCGGGAGACACCAAGTACGTCGGCAACGTATCCGATGGCACCGCGGATTAGAAAGAGGCCTTCCTTGTCAAGAATGCGAACAACTTCCATTTTTTGCGCTTTTTGCATAAGCGACACTGGCTTACCGACTTCCTCGATGGCCTCTTCTACGATCCTCTTCAGCATGTTAGCTACGTTGACCTCAAACGTTTCCACCACATCTTCATCAGACTGGACCAGAGGTTTCGTATCACAAAGCTCGCCAATCAACTTGCTCGCAACCATCCAATAGGTGAGATCAATGTTAACGCAAAGAACTCCGATAACCTCGCCGGATTCGTCTCGAACGAAGATGGCCGAAGAACGAAGAGGTTTTCCGTCGAAAGTCGCTGGATAAGCAATAAGATTCTCTTCGAATTGCCCGGAACGCAGCAAGCGCAAGCCCAAATCGGTCAAAGGGCCGCCGACTTTGCGGCCTGTGACGTCGCCCGCAATGGCAATGATTGAGCAACTTGGATCTCGTAGATCGTGAAGAACGAGCTCACAGGAAATGCCCATCGCCTTCACCAAGTCTTCGACGACTTGCTTCAGACCCTCAAGCGCAGGATGTGGCTTCATCGTTTGTGGTTTCATTACTAATAAATTTATACCATATATTAGACAATTTGTCAAGTCCAAGAACCTGGTGATTACCCATTCATCACACGCGTGAGTGCGGCAAAACTGTCTGCCTTAGCTGTGTTTTCAGGATGCGAGCAACGGCTAATGTTGCGTGTCAGATCAGGGGACCGCTGGCGAGGAGGAAGCCAGACTTGAGGGGATCATCGGCGTCCACCACAAAGTGCTGAAAGCCGGTCACGTAGGCACTCCCGGCGATCTCGGGGACTACGGCACTCACGCCAGCTACCTGCTCTTGCCGCAGCAGCCGATCTACGAAGCGAGTGCCGATGATACTCTCGTTGACGAAGGGCTGCTGCAGGTCAAGGCGGCCTGAGGCGTGCAGGGTGGCCATCTTGGCACTGGTGCCCGTGCTGCAGATCGTACTCCTCCCGCAATTGGCGCCGCTTCTCGGCCATAGTCGTGCCGCTCAGAAAAGGAATGCCAGCGACGACCACGCGGGTTGGTTCACCGGTGGTGTGGATATCAACAGCGGTGAAGACGTGCTGATAGCTCATCACATCCGCTCTCTTCCGGCAGTGTCCTCTTCTCCCAGGTAGGCCTCGATGACTCTGGGGTCATTTTGCACGGCAGCGGGCTCGCCGGAAGCGATCACCTGGCCTGCGTCCAGGACGTATACGTACTCACACACCTTGCTAATGACCTGCATCTTGTGCTCCACGATCAGCAGCGTCTTGCCCTGGCTGTGCACACCGGCCACGAGTTCCATCATGCGGTCGGTCAGGGCCAGGTCAACGCCAGCCGTCGGTTCGTCCAATAACAGCATGTCGCCGTCGGTCATCAGGGCCTGGGCCAGCGACAAGAGCTTGATCTGCCCTCCCGCCAGGCTGCCGGTGAACTCGTCACGCAGGTGGGCCAAATCCACCATAGCCAACAACTCCTCGGCGCGTTCGACCAGCTCCCGATCCTGACGGCGCTGAGCAGACCAGCGGAGGAAGACCTTGAGGGGGTTCTCACCGATCTGGCCATGGCCAGCTATAAGCATGTTCTCCAGCACGGTCATGCGCTTGGGCACCTGAGGAATCTGAAAGGTGCGGGTGATGCCCAGTTGGGCAATGCGATGAGGTGGAAATCCGTCAATTGCCTGTCCCCGGAAGGAAATATTACCCCCGTCTTTGTCGTACAGGCCGGTGATGACATTGAAGAGCGTAGTCTTGCCCGACCCATTGGGGCCGATGAGGCCGGTGATGGTACCCTCTTCCACCTCGGTTGAAACACCGCGCAACGCCTGGAGGCCGCCGAACGCCTTATCGACATCCTTTACAGTTAACATGAATTGGCCCCCTCCTTGCTTGACTGAGGAATGATTCTCCGCCGCTCCGGGAACAGGCCCTGGGGGCGGACAACCACAAAGAATATCGTCAGCGCACCGATGGACAGCGTGCGCAGGGCAGCTACCAGATCGGTGGGCAAGAACAAAAGATCCTTCACGAAACGGGTGGAGGTGTTGAGCAAGGTGATGACCAGCGCGCCCACCACTACCCCTAGAGCATTACCCTGGCCGCCGACGATCAGCATGGTCCAGATCAGGAAGGTCACAGCGGGAGCGAAATGCTCAGGGCTGATAAAGGTGATGTAGTGAGCATATAGGCTTCCGGCCACAGCGGCGATTACCCCGCCGATGATCATGGCTATGGCCTTGAAATGGAACACGTGCTTGCCCAAGGCCGACATCAGAACCTCTGCTTCGCGGATGCCGCGCAGCACCCGGCCGAAGGGCGACGCAGTGAGTCGCTCCAAGAGGAAGTAAGTGACAACCAGGCAGAGAAGAACGAACACTAAATAGAACAAGTTATAGTTATCACCAAACAGCGAAGAGAGTGGGCGCGGGATACCCCGCAGGCCGAAGGGGCCTTCGGCCAGCCACTTCTCGTTATTGATGAAGAGGCGCAGGCTCTCCGCTGCGGCGATGCTCACGATGGCCCAGTAATCCGCTCTCAGCTCCGAGGAGGGCAGTGCTATGATGAGGGCAAAGAGAGCGGCGATCACCATGCCGGCAAGCACGCCAAAGACAAAGGGTATACCGGCCATGTACATCAGGGCCGAGGTATAGGCGCCAATGGCGAAGAAAGCAGCCTGCCCAAAGTTGGACAATCCAGTGATACCGACCTGAAAGTTCAGGCTGAGGGTCACGATGGCAAAGATGCCGGTCATGATCGCAAGATGGACCAGAAAAGCAACCATGTTACGCCTCCTTTCTCCCGAGCACACCCGTGGGGCGGATGAGAAGGGTGAGGATAAGAACCACGAACGCTAAGGCAGGCTTATACCGGACGGGGAGTTGGATACCGCCCAGGTTGATCGCCAGACCAAAGTTTTCGGCCGCGGCGAATATCAGCGAGCCCACGACAGCACCGTAGACGTTGCCGATGCCGCCCAGGATGACGCAGCAGAACGTCGCCAGCAGAATGGCCGTACACATGTTCGGGCGAAGCTGCGTCTCTAACCCGATGAGTATTCCACCAATAGCGGCGAAGGCACAGGCCAGAAACCAAACGTAGAGAACGACTCGCTCGGTGTCAATACCGGTGGCTTCGGCCAGATCCCGATTGTCGGATGTAGCGCGGATGGCGCGGCCAAGATCGGTCCGGTGGAGAAAGAAATGAAATCCCAACATAGCGATGGCCGCGACGACCACGATCAAGATGCGAATAGGCGTGACGTTAGCACCCAGGATCATCACCGGACTCTGCACGCCCAGGCCGTAGTCCTTGATCTGACCGCCCCAGAAAACCTGCACAAGGCTGCGTATGCCCTGGGCCAGACCGATGGAGGCGACCATCCGGATGGATGCGTGGCTCCCCCGCAGCCAGCGGAATATGAGGCGATCGGTAAACATCCCCAGAAATCCCGTGATGACCACTGCCAACGCGGCGGACAGGACCAGATTCATACCCAGGCCGACCGAGAAGAAAAGGGTCAGGTAAGCACCGGCCGTAGCGAACTCGTTCTGAGCAAAGCTGGCGAAATCCAGGAGATCGTACACCATGGTGAGGCTAATGGAGATCAGGGCCAGCTCGCTGGCTCGAGTCAGGGTGTTGAACAGAACTTGCGTGAGTTCCATGCTTGACCTCCCAATAGAGTAAAGCTGGGGCCTTTCATAATTCGCTCTAAGGCTTTTGGTCACCTCCCGAAGACAAAAGAAGGGCCAGCACGCCCATGAAACGAGGCCTCGTCCTCGTTCGCCGAAGGTCTCTGACCGAGGCGGCGTGCTGGCCTTAATTCGTCATTTCTCATAGAGATGGAGTTCGCCTCCGGAGAACTCCAGGTAGTCATACGGCTGCTCGATCCGCTGTCCATCGGCGTCAAACTCGAGGGTGCCCGTAGCCGCGCGGTAGTGCTTCGCGACATCCGGCAGGACCCTGGCGATGTCCGCCGGGTCGGTGCCGACCATCCCCATGGCCAGCGCCGCCAACCATACGCCGTCATAAGCGAGGTAGCTGAAGGAACCGCCTGGTGCCTCCCCATACTTCTCCTGGAAGGCCTTCCGGAAAGCCGCTCCCGCCGCCAGGCTGAGGTAGGCCGGCTCCAGGCCCATGTGACCCTCTACGGCCTCCGGATCGGCTACGCCGGTGCACATGGTCATGTAGCCTCCGATCCACTGGGCCTTCAGACCCATCTCGAGGGCCTGCTTGGTGAGGATCTTGGCCTCCTCCCCATAGGCTGTGTAGAGTATAACATCTGGATCGTGAGCGAACAGTCGCTGCAGCTCGGCCCGGTAGTCCGTCTGCTCCAGAGAGTACTCAATTATGTCGAGCACCTCAGCGCCTGCTTCCTCCCAGGTCTTGACCATCCACTCCTCCATCCCGATGCCGTAGGGGTTGTTGGGCACCAGGACGGCGGCTCTGGTGTACCCCAGATCCAACCCGAACTTTGCCTGTTCCGTGCCCATCAGGTGATCCAGGCCTATCGTGCTGAAGAAGTAATTGCCTACATCGCGACACTTGGGGGACGTAGAGCCGGGGTTGAGCATTACCACCCCTTGCTCCTGGGCATACTCGCCCACGGGCAGGCTAACCCCACTGGAAAAGACGCCGATGATGACCGGCACTTTGTTCACGTCGATCAGCTTGTGAGCGGCATCTACGCCGGCGTCAGGCCGTGACTCGCTGTCCTCGAAGATAATCTCCAGAGGACGGCCACCGATGCCACCGATGGCGTTGATCTGGGCCACAGCCAACTCGGCGCCCCGTCTCTCGTCTATCCCCTCGTGTGTCGACCCACCTGTCAGCGGGAAGATAGCTCCAATCGTGATGGGTTCGCTCTTGGCTTCCTCCTTCTCAGCAGGAGCGGGCGCGCAGGCAGCGGGCAGCAACAGGACCAGAACGACGAGCAAGGTGATAAATCTATGGAGTGTTTTCACTTCGTACCTCCTTTTAACTGATTGATTGGTCTCACTACGTGGAAAATTTGCTGAATCCCGGTTCCCAGTGTGAGTCGCGGAAATCAGCAAGGACATCGTTTGGTCTATAACACCACCTCCTTTGTCGTTGCAATCGAGTGCTCACTGAACTGTCTTCCAATGCTCCCAGCCCCCGTCCCGGGGGCGGTTTGGGCGCGAAAACCGCGTCAAAGAGCAATTGTCTCTTGCATGGGCCGCCCCCGAGACGGGGACTTGGCATTTTGTACCGAGAACCAGGCTACTCTCCGCCCAGGTAAGCAGTCTTCACTTTGGGGTTCTCCCGCAGTTCCTCGACCGATCCCTCCAGTACCACTCGACCGGTCTCTATGACATACCCGCGCTCGGCAATGGAAAAGGCCATTTGTGCATTCTGCTCCACGATTAGAATGGTCATGCTTTGTTCATTCAACTGACGGATGACATTGAAGATTTCCCGCACCAGAAGAGGAGCCAGGCCCATCGAGGGCTCATCCAGGAGAAGCAGCTTAACGTTGGCCATCAAGGCACGAGCGATGGAGAGCATCTGCCGCTCACCGCCGCTGAGGGTACCAGCGGTCTGGTTGGTCCGCTCCTCAAGACGGGGGAAGATGGAGAACACCCATTCCATATCTCGTTTGATGGCTTCTTTGTCCTTACGGATAAATGCCCCCATTTGTAGGTTCTCTAACACGGTGAGCGAAGGGAAGACCTGGTGTCCGTCGGGGACAAGGGCGATGCCTCGAGTAACGAGTTGGTGGGCAGGCATGCCCTGAATCTCCTCACCGTCCAGCAGGACGCGACCGGTGCGCGGGGCAAGGATACCACTGATCGTTTTCAACGTCGTCGTCTTGCCAGCTCCGTTGGCTCCGATCATAGTCACGATCTCGCCCTCATCTACGGTGAGGGAAACCCCGAACAAAGCCTGCATATCACCGTAGTAAGTATGCAGGTCATGAACTTCCAACATAGCCATAGGACATCACTTCTCCTTACTTCTCTGATTGACTAACACGAGTGTGAGCAGAGGACCAAACCCTTGGCAGAAAATGGAGTAAAACGACTCGGATCACGACGGTCTCGAACAAATGGCAGAAACGTTGAAATTATACATTTGCTTCTCTTTGCTGTCAAATCGGCGACTGCCGTTCGCCGAAGGTCTCTGACCGAGGCGCTGCTGCGGCCAGGATAGCTGATGAATCGTGCGTCTCTGGAACGCAACAGACTCGCGGAATGAACTTATGTAAAGTCACACCGGGTTAGGTTGTAGTACTGACGCCAGCCAGGTTACTTCAGTTTCTCCTCCCCTCCAAATTCCCGGTACGGGCTCAACTCCTCCAGGGCCTCCTCGTCCTCCGGCGTGAGTGCCTCCTGCACCATCCGGGCTAGCAGTGTACCCACCCCCGGCCCCAGCATGTACCCCTGCCCGCACATGCCGACGGCGTAGATGTACCCCTCCAGTTCCCGCGCCCGGCCCACGATGGGGAAACCGTCGGGCGTCATCGGGTAGAGGCCCCGCCAGGTGCGCCGCACCTTGATGTTGGCTAGTTTGGGCATCAGGTCCACCATCCGTGGGGCGATCATCGGCAGGAAGGCGGACGTCTCCCGCCGGTTGGTGCCGACGATGGGCGGGTCAGGGGTGATGCAAAAGACAATGGCACCGGTCCCATGCTGGTAGAAGTAGTAGTTCTTAGAACCCTTGGCGGGCCGGATGTCCACCACCATCGGCTCCACGAAGCGTTCAACCGGCTCGGTGATCCCCGCCTCGTGGCTATCGGGCACCACCGGCACGTCCAGCCCGGCCCCCTGGGCCGCTGCCCGCGCCCAGGGGCCGGCGGCGTTGATGACCACCTCCGTAGCGTAGCCCCCCTTGTCGGTGCGCACCCCCACCACCCGCCCCCGGCGGCGGATGACGCCGGTGACCCGCTCGCGGAAGCGGAACTCCACTCCCCGCTCCTTCGCCCGGGTGTAGAAGGCGTGGGAGGTCAGGAGCGGAGAGGCTGACCCATCCCCCGGCGAATAGGTCCCGCCGATGAGTTCCTCTCGGTTCAGATCCGGGATCACCCCCAGGAGATCGTCTCGATCCAGCCAGCGGATGTCCAGCCCGTAGGATTGCTGGATTTTGAGAAGGTCTTTCAGGACGCGCTCATCCCGCTCCCGGTAGGCGACGAAGGAATAGCCCCCCTGGTACCACTCGACGTTGTCACCGTAGGTCTCCTGCCAGGTGGAGAAAACCTCGATGGATTTGAGACAGAGGCGGATCTTGGAGGGGACGGAGTGGGTGGCGCGGATGCCACCGATGGCGGCCTTGTTGCTGCCCTGGCCCGGACTGGCGAACTGGTCAATGACCAGCGGTTTGAGCCCGGCCTGGGTCAGGAAAAAGGCGGCCGGGAGCCCTACGCTCCCCGCGCCGATGATGATGGCATCATAGACTTGTGTGGTCATCACACCCCTCCCTCGTGAATGTCGGTGGCGTGCACGATGGGGACGGCCTCCCTTGGCCCCTCCCCGGTGACGATGCTGGCGAGGGCCCCCAGTGGCACTTCGATGAACAACGGCCTCCGAGTGTTCTCCGTCACTTGCTCCAGCGGAACCACCTCCTCACGGAACAAGCGCTTGATCAGGTTAGTGCAGGTCTTGCCACCGCAGGCCCCCATCCCGGCCCGCGTTACCGCCTTGATGTGGTTCATGTCCCGCACGCCAGCCCGGATGAGCGCGCGGATCTCCCCCGCCGTCACCCGCTCGCAGCGGCAGATGATCTCGTCGTCGGCCATCCGCTCCACGTACCGCTCCAACGGCTCCGTCACCTCCGGCTCCTGCACGCGGATGCCCGCGACGTGGCGGGCGTACTCCCGGGGTACCCGCACCCGCACCAGGCAGGCCCGGTCAGCGAACTCGGGCGTCTGCACCTTCACCACCTCCACGCCGCCCAGTACCGCCCCCTCGGTGTCCAGGATCGTCACCACATCCCCCTTGTGGATAGTATCAGCGGAGAACTCGTAGGGGATGGTGACGATAGGATACTCAGGGTCCTTCCGGTAGTCCACCAGCGTGATGGCAAGCCCTGGGCAGACAGCGACACACTGGGCACAGCCGGTGCAGCCCTCCCCCACGTACTCCGGCAGACCCCGGATGTCCTCCCCCTCAATGATGATGCAGCCCTGGGAGCAGACGGAAGTACAGGGGTTGCAGGGAATCTCCTGGGAGCAGTGGAGCACGGGGAAGACACCCTCCTCTATCTCCGGGATGTCCTCGGTGACAACCGCGCCGGGGCGGGATTTAAGTACCTCGGCGGTGCTGTACCACTCCTGCGGGATCTCGCCTATATCCCGCCCCAGGCTGCGGGCGATTTCCAGCCCCCGGATGCGGCCGGTGAACATCGCCGCCGACGCCTCAGCGATCTCCTCCGCGTCCCCCGCCGCGAAAACCGGCAGGCCAAACTCCCGCGCCTTGTGGATGAACTCGTCCACCGGGTCCAGCCCCACGGCGACCAGCACCGTGTCGCAGGCAAATGTCTTCTCGGTGCCAGGGATGGACCGCCAGCTCTCGTCAATCTGAGCGATGGTCACCGACTCCACCTCCTGCTCTCCGTCCGCGTTGAGAACGGTGTGGGAGGTGTAGATGGGGACGCCCAGGCGGGCCAGTTTGTCCTTATGGACCTTGTAGCCGGAGCAATCCGGCAGCGCCTCGCACAAGCCGACGACCTCTATACCAGCCTGGAGGGCGTGGTAGCCAGCGATCAGGCCGACGTTCCCCCCACCGACGATGAACAGCCGCCCGGTTGGCCTCACCAGGTCCCGGTTGACCAGGGTCTGGAAGGCACCTGCGCCGTAGACCCCCGGCAGAGTGTTCCCCTTGAAGGCCAGCGACTTCTCCCGTGCGCCGGTGGTCACCAACAGGACGTGGGGTTGGACGACGATGTAGCGTCCTTCCCGCAGCACGCCAACTTTGCGGTCGGAGAAGACAGCCAGCGCGGTCGTGTTGAGCCAGACCTGGACGTTCTCGAACTGGTGCACCTCCTGCTCCAGTTTCGTGGCGATGTCAATGCCCCGCGTCCCGGCGTAGCAGGCATCAATCGAGCCAAAGAACTTGTGGGTCTGGAGAACCAATTTGCCGCCCAGTCTGTGCTTGTCGTCCACAATGAGCGTGCGCACGCCAGCCTTCCCCAGTTCAATGGCTGCCGAGAGCCCCGCCGGTCCGCCGCCGATGATCAGGCACTCCACCTCGACGGTCTCGACGGCCTGCATCCTGGGCACGGTGTGCACATCGGGCAGGGCCGGCTTTCCGTCCATCGGCTCGACCCGCATTCCCTGCCGCACGGGGGTCATGCAGGCCTTGACGGGAAGGCCATCGGCCATCACCAGGCACTGGGCGCACTGGCCGTTGGCGCAGAAGATGCCCTGGGGGGCACCGTCTTTGTAGTGATGGCCAAAGATGCGCACCCCGTTAGCGAAAAGGGCCGAGGCGATGGTCTCCCCCTCGCGGGCTTGCATCGTCTGGCCCTGCCAGGTGAACTCGAACCCCAATCGCTCCTCGACCGGGAGGATGGGGTGTTCACGAATGCGGTAATCCGCCATAACGTCCTCCTCGGAATGGGATGGGTATATGATACGCCCAAGTGTGATAGGAGGCAAGTCGGGGGGACACTACAACGGATAAAGACAAAAACGGAAAGAAAGTGGAATGCTTGCTTCCCCTCCGCCTCAACCTGGTGTACAATTCAAGCCCCCCAC
>CAYPOY010000167.1:0-10622 GCA_964412395.1 uncultured Anaerolineales bacterium
CCCCCTCGAGGTGGGGAGGCAGTGCCCCCTCCCATAGCCCCCCCTCCAGGGGGGGAGGCAGCGCCCCCCCTCTTATCTCCCCCTCCAGGGGGGGAAGGGGAGGCGGTGCGTCACCCGGCCCCGCGATCCAGTAGGTGGGGATGCCGACTGACGCGGCCGGGGCGATGTCACGCTCCCAGTTGTCGCCTACCATCAGGCACTCGTCAGGCTGCCGGTCCAGCCGGGCCAGGATCTCGTGGTAGTAGGCCGGATGGGCCTTGGTGGCGTGCATATCTTCGTAGGTGGTCACCAGTGCGTAGTCGAACTCGGTCACGGGCACGCCGGCCCACTCCAGCCGCTGCTCGATAGGGGAGCGGGGAAACAGTGGATTAGTCGCTATCGCCACCTGCAGGCCGCGCTCGAAGGCCCACTCGACCAGGGGACAGGCCTCCGGCAGTGGTCGCGTCAGTGCCCGCAGTTTGGGGAACTCCTCGGCGTAGAACTGCTTAAAGATCGGCTCCAGCGTTGCCCGCTCGTACCCCAACGCCGGGTAGAAAGCAGCCGCAAACGTTTCCTCGTTGGTGGGACCGGTGCCGTCGTTGGCCTCCATCGCATGTGTGGCGCGCATCAACTCGGAGATCAGACGTTCGGGCGGGATCAGGTGGGCCATGTAGCGGGTGAGCGCCTGGAAGTAGGCTGGGATGAAGGTCTCCATCGAGTTGGCCAGCAGTGTGTCGTCGAGATCGAAGAGGATGGCTTTGAACATTGTTACTCCTTTAGTTCTGCGTCGAGAATCGTCGCCGCCTGTGGGTGACAGTGACCGCATCCGACGTGGGGGTCGTCCACCTCGACCTGGTACTTGGTGCAGACGGCGTAGACCTCGACGCGGCGAACGAGTCCCAGCCAACGCCGGACTACCCGCGCCTCCAGCACCATGTTGGGGCAGGCGTTGGCGCGCAGGATAGAGGGCACCGGGCAACGGGTGCACAGTTTGGGGTTCCACTTCTCCGAGCGCGGGTTACGCCCGATGAGGCGACACTCCTGGGTGGAGCGGCCACGGTAGAAGTCTTCGTAGTAGTAAGGGCACTCAGTGCCGGTTGGGGTACGCATCAATCAAAAGACCAACGACAAGTGACCAATGACCAATCTCGAACGTGCTATTCTTCTGTAGCGGTGACGAGGGCTTCAAGGTCCGCTGCCAGTGCCTCCAGCTCTGCGCCGTAGCAGGCCCAATCCCCTCGTTGCAGGCACTCCTGGGCCACCTCGTAGTGCGCCATGGCCTGACGGGCTAGCGCGCCCAGGTCGGACGATGGCGGTTCAGTGGGGGCCGTCACCGGCGCTTTGCCCAGCACCTGTGCCAGCCCCGTCGCCAGGTCATCGGCCATCGCGACACGGTTGCTGTGCGCCACCAGCACGCGCTTGAGTTCGGGCAGTTGGCCAGATTCGGCCTGGAGGTAGAGCGGTTCGATGTAGAGCAGCGAGCCATCAACGGGGATGACGATCAGGTTGCCCCGGATGACCGACGACCCGTGCTGGTTCCACAGTGTCAGTTGCTGCGAGATGTAGGGGTCCTGGTCAATGCGGGCCTCGACCTGCATCGGCCCGTACACCAACGCCTCCTTGGAGAATTTGTAGACGCCCAGTTGGCCGTAGCCGGAGCCGTCGGAATCGGCGTACAGCCATGCGATCATGTTCTGCTTGCCGGCCGGCACATAGGGGCGGATCATCATGAATTCTACATGCTCTGCGCTGGGCAGCCGCACGATGATGTAGTAAGGCGACATCCAGTCCTCTCCCATCTCCCGCATCTCTTTCGGCGTCTGCCACAGGTCCTCCTGGTTGTAGAAAACCCTCGGGTCCTGCATGTGATAGGCGGCGTAGACGTCCGCCTGGATGCGGAACAGTTGCTCCGGGTAGCGCCAGTGCTCGCGCAGCGCTGTGTTCATCTCCTCACCGGCGGCGAACAGGTCGGGGAAGATGGTCCGGTAGGTCTGGATCAGCGGGTCGGAGGGGTCCACGATGTAGAACACCGTCTCGCCGGTGTAGGCATCTACCGTGACCTTCACGCTGTTGCGGATGTAGTTGAGGCCCCAGACGGGCTCCCTTGAAGGCATCCAGCCAGGATCTGAGTAGGGGAATTGGTTGCTCCAGGTGTAGGCGTCGTAAAGCCAGACGATGCGACCGTCCACGATGACCGGGTAGGGGTCGTCGTCGAACCGGAGCATCGGGGCCAGCGTCTCCACCCGGTCGGAGAGGGAGCGGTGGAACAGGATACGGCTTTCGGGACCGATGGCGTTTGAGATAAGAATGGGGATACTGTCGAAGCGGAGGGCGAAGGCTAACCGGCGCAGGAGACCGCCCATCAGCACACCGTCGGACCCCTGGTAGCTGGTGTAGACGTTCTGGTCGCCACTGGGGTAGTCGAACTCGTCCTCGGTGGTGTTGACGATGACGTGGTTGGTTGTCTTCTCCCCGAAGTAGATCTCCGGCCGGGTGATGGTCAGCGCAGGGTCGGCGCTTCGGGGCGGGATGTCGCGCACCAGGAGATGTGGCAGCCCCTCCTCGCTGACCTCGGCGACGGGGCTCAGGCACAGCCCATAGCCGTGTGTATAAATGAGATGTTGGTTTATCCAGGTCCGCGCGTCCTCACGCAGTTGCTCGACGTCCAGTTCGCGCACTGCCAGCGTGACCTCGCGCAGGCGGCCGCCCAGCGTGTAGCGGTCCACGTCTACGTCCGCGAAGGTGTAGTAGGTGCGGATCTCCTGAAGTTGTTCGTAGGTGGTGCGCAGCGGTCGCCAGTCCCACAGCCGCACGTTGTCGAGAATGTCGGCATTGGCCTCCAGTTGCGCGGTGGTGAGTTCGCCTGTGGCATGATAGTCGGACTCTTGCACGTCCTCCAGGCCGTAGGCGAAGCGGGTGAAGCGGATGTTGTGCTCGATGTAAGGCCGTTCCAGTGCCAGTTCGTTGGGTTGCACGATGAAGCGCTGCACGAACGCCGGGTAGAGCGGGCCGAGGAATGAGAGGGCAATCCAGGCGATGCCCACGATGAGCAGCAATCGCCAGCGGCGGATAAAGATGTTCGCGATGAGCAGCAGCGCGCCCAGCACGACCACGCCGGTCAACAGGTGCAAGAGCGGCAGGCGGGCGTGCACGTCGGTGTAGTCTGCGCCGAAGACCACTCCCTGGGACGAATTGAGCAGCGCAAACCGCTGGAGTTGGTAGTCCACGGCTTTCCCCGCCAGAAAGAGTGCCCCTGGCACTGAAAGGTGCGTCGTCGCCGTTTGCTTCTGAATCTGCTGGGCGAAGAGGTACACGAGGCCGCTTCCGATCAGTGTCACCGTGATCAACACCAGCAGCCAGCCCACGAGAAAGCGATAGAGTGGCAGCTTAAAGATGTAGAAACTGGCATCGAGGCCGAAGATGGGGTCGCTCAGGCCGAAGGGGGCAGCGTGGCGGAAAGTGAGGAAGATCGTCCACTGGCGGCTCGCCTCTGAGGCCATCGCCAGGGCGATGAAGGCTGCCACCACGTACAGTGTGATGGTGAGCACGCGTGAGCCGACGATCCTGCGCTTTTGCTGGCGGCCACGCAGGCGCAGTTGAAGTTGGTCGAGTATCTGGCGTGGAATAAGGAACCAGTTGGTGAGCAATACGAGTGTCGCCAACAGAGCCCCTGCCAGCCACAGGCCAACCTGCGTCCACAGCCGAGTCTGGTAAGTACTCAGTTGCCCCAGGCTGGCGAACCACAGCCAGTCGGTGTAGATGTCGACCGTGCTGGTGAAGACGATGAACAGGGCCACGAGTGCCCCGATAGCGATCGCGCACCCGATGGTAGTGCGTTTGGGTCTTTGCTCCATAATGCTATCCTTCATGCCAGTAGGTTAGTAATTGGACTTTGGACAAAGTTGGAGAAACCCGTTTTCTGACGACTTTGCAGGTGGAATCCGCTCGAATGGGATCTTTTCGGACGCAAAAAGGGACAATTCTGAGCGAGAAAACGGGTTTCTGATCTACGCCCGCGTGACGTACTCACCGGTGCGGGTGTCAATGCGGATCACGTCGCCTTGCTTGACGAAGAGTGGTACCTGCACTTCCATGTCAGTCTCCAGCGTCACTTTCTTCAGCGTGCCGGTAGCTGTGTTGCCAGCGATAGCCATCTCTGCCTCGACCACCTCCAGATCCACTGTCGTCGGCAGTTCCACGGCCAATGGTTCCCCCTCGTAAGTCGCCAGCACCAGTTCCATTCCCTCTTTGAGGTAGCGGGTTTGGTCGCTCAGCACAGACGCGGGCAGGACTGTCTGGTCGTAGGTCTCGGTGTCCATAAAATGATACAGGTCGCCGTCGGTGTAGAGGTACTGCACGCCGCGCCGCTCGACGCGGATGTCCTCCACCCGGTCGCCGGAGATGAAATTGTGCTGGATGGTCGCGCCAGTGCGCAGATTGCGCAGCGTGGTACGGATGGCCGCCTTGCCTCGTCCCGGCTTGTGATGTTGGTACTCCAGCACTTTGTACAGCTCACCGTCCATCGTAAAGGTGACACCTCTACGTAACTCGTTGACGCCAATCATAGCCAGTTTCCTCCTGATCAGGTTGCCTGGATTATACCCGTTCTGCCCGTACCGTCAACTGCTCTTGCTGTCCTTGCCCTGCCGCCCGTAACCGGCCTGTAACCCAGCTGTAACGCCGCTCTCTCTGAAGCTTGGTACAATGAAGGTGGTGGACATCGGTCACGCTGTCGCGTTGCCTTGGGCTTTTCTTGACCTGTCAAAAGACAGTAGACGGTAGACGGGGTATTCCTCCCTGCCTATCGTATACTATCTACCGTCTGTTATTGCTGGTTGTGATCTTGACCCAGGAGGGGAGAGATGTCAGTCACAGAGAATCTGCGAAGAGGGATGAGGGCAGCACGGGCTGGACGCATAGGGGAGGCTAGAGCCGCCTTTCGGTCCGTACTGGACGAGGATCCGGTCAACGAGACAGCGCTTCTGTGGCTTGGCTATCTGGCCGACGACCCCCACGTCAGCCTGGCCCACATCACCCAGGCGCTGGAGGCCCACTTGCAGAGCCCACGTGCCTATGCGGCGTTGCGGTGGGCGTGGCGACGTGTGGCTGCCCTGCCTCCTGAGGTAGCCTCCGAGAGGCGTGGGGCTATTTCCCGGCCAGGGCCTCCCCGACATCGGCAGGGGACACAACAGGCGGTAGCAGGGCTGCTTGCGTTGGGGGTGTTGCTCGTGCTGGTCGCGATGGTCGGGTGGACGGTTGGTCTTCCCCTGCTAGCGGAACCTCCTGCCATGGCGGCTCTGGCCTCCGCCTCCCTCGGTTCCCCTCCATCGACGGCCACCGACCTTCCGGTCCCTTCGACGATGCCCAGTCCCACCTCTGGCCTGACCCACGTGCCCTCGCCCACCTGTACTCCCTCATTGACCCCCAGCCCAACGCCGGCACTTTCTCCTTCGCCCACTCCTTCACCCACTCCTTCGCCCGATGTCCTTGTTGTTCCAGCGCCTTTCCCCATTCCCGGTCCGCATGCTTTTGTGCCCTCCACTACGCTTCTCATCCCCACTCCTGTCCTGCCCGTCCCGGTGGCCCCCGATGCTGTCAACATCGTCGTTCTGGGCAGCGACCGGCGGCCGGACTGGTCGGAGTGGCACACTGATGTCGTTCAAGTCGTCTCCGTCCAGCGCGACCGGGGGGCGGTCTCTGTGATCTCCATCCCACGCGACCTGTACGTTTATATCCCTGGCTTCTGGATGAGCCGGATTAACTTCGCTGACTTATACGGGGAGACCCACGGCTACGAAGGGGGCGGGCCGGCGCTGGTGCGGGACACGCTGCTCTATAACCTGGGCATCCGGATGGATTATTACGTCCGTACCAACTTCGACGGTCTGATCGGCATCGTGGACACAGTGGGTGGAGTGGACATCCCTGTCCACTGCCACCTCAGCGACTACTGGCCCTACCCGGACGAGAACGGAAAGTACCCCATCCTGACGCTGGATCCAGGGGTGCACCACATGGACGGGGAGACCGCCCTCTGGTACGCCCGCTCGCGGATGACGACCAGTGTCTTCTCCCGCGAGAGGCGACAACAACAGGTCCTTCAGGCTCTCTGGCACAAGGCGCGGGATGCAGGGATGCTCTCTCGGGTTCCGGCCCTGTGGAGGCAAGGGCAGGATATGGTGGAGATGGACCTGGCGTTCACCGACGTTCTGGACCTGGGACGGCTAGCTCTCACGCTGGAGGAGCAGAATGTGCGCTTCTACAACATCGGCGCGGACGTGGTGACTCCTTGGACGACGCCCTACGGCGGTGCTGTCTTTCTCCCTCGCTGGGAGGACATTCAGCCCATCGTGGCGGAGGCGATGGCTCCCATCCCTGAGACCCGCCTGGGCCGCATCTATATGCCGGTCGAGGTGTGGAATGGGACACCCAACCAGGACTGGGACCTGCTGGCGGTGGATCGGCTGTATCAGGCTGGGTTTCTGGCGGTGATCGGTGAGCCAGACCGTCGGGACTACGCTGAGACCCGTTTGGTCATCTTCAGTAAGCGCGTCAAGGGCACCGGGGCGGGGTTCCTGCAGCAGATGTTTCGCATCCCAGATAGCCAGGTCACCCACCAGCCGGGCGGGTCATCCACGTTCGGCTTACGCCTGATCGTGGGCGCCGATTATCAGACCTGTCCTCAGTCTATAGCATCATCCTCGCTTCTAGCCGGATCGGATCGGTGATCCCGATGCTGTTTACGCCGGTGCCGGGGTCGGCGCTGTACGAGGAGTATCGCGGCTACCTCGACGAGATGGGCTTTGACCTGCAGCACTTGAATGGCAAACTGTTCCCGTTCCTGGAGTTCAACCGGCGGTGGTTCCCCGAACTGATGATGCAGGATTACCTGGACCTGGAAGCGTTGCGGTGTCCTGAGCTTGTCGCAGGAATGTTTCGCGTGAACGCCCAGGCGGTGCGGGGAACGTTTGACGTTGGGGGGGAGGGCAAGGTTTCGAGGACGTTCAGAAGAGCAGTGTGTGCGATAGAAATTGAATGACCCTGTGCTTGCAGACCTTGACGATTTTAATGGTCACGATTATAATATTCGTGACCATTAATGTTGGAGGTAACTTATGTTTGTCAACCGTGAGCAGGAACTCCAGTGGCTGGCTGAGCGCTACGATTCGGGACGGGCGGAGTTCATCGTGCTGACCGGTCGCCGGCGCGTGGGCAAGACGGCCTTGCTGACCGAGTTCGCCGCCGGTAAGCCCGGAGTCTATTTCCTGGCTTACCTGGACTCTGCCGAGGCATTGCTGCGCAACCTCTCAGCCGCCCTGTGGGAGGCAGAATTCGGCCCCGATGCCTCCCCCGGCTCCTATGGGTCGTGGCTGGGCCTCTTGCAGGCGGTGGGACGTCTGGCGGCTGAGAGGCGTTTCGTACTGATTGTGGATGAATATCCCTATCTGGCGGGCGCCAGTGAGCATCTTGCCTCTGTGATTCAAAAAGCGTGGGATGAGCGCCTGCAACATTCGCAACTCTTGCTGGTGCTGTGCAGTTCCTACATGTCGGTGATGGAGCGGGATGTGCTCAATCGGGATGCGCCACTCTACGGACGGCGCACAGCACAGTTGACCCTGCGCCCTCTGACGGTCGGGCAGACGACGGCGTTTCTGCCGGGCTGCAGCGTCGTCGAGTTAATCGAGGTATACGCCGTGACCGGCGGCATGCCGGCTTACCTGGCGCAGTTGCGTCCCGACCATTCCCTGTGGGCAAACCTGCGCCACACCGCCTTCGACCCGTCCAACATTCTCTATAACGACGGCCTGACCCTGCTGCGCGACGAGATGCGGGACCCGCGCCACTACGCGGCCGTGCTGCGCGCCATTGCCAGCGGCTACCACACCCTCTCGGCCATCGCCCGTGAAGCCGGCGTGGAACGCAGCAGTCTACCGGCGTACCTATCCACCCTGCAGGGTGCTGGCTACGTGGAACGGCGTGTGCCTATCGGCATCGTCCGCACTGGTCGCCGGCAACGGGGCACCTGGCACATCGCCGACCCCTACGTCCGTTTCTGGGGGCGCTACATCCTGCCCTACACGGGCGCGATTGAGAAGGGGCAGGGCGCCGGGCTGGTGGACCAGGTCCTGCGCCCCACCTGGGAGCAGTTCATCGCCATCACCTGGGAGGAGTTAGCCCGGACGTCAGTCTACGACCTGGCGGCCCGCCACACGCCGGGCTTCTGGCCGGAGGTGGTGGGTTCGTGGTGGGACGCGGCGCACCAGATTGACCTGGTGGCGGTCAGTTACCAGCAGCGGACAGCCTGGCTGGGCGAGGCGCGCTGGCGCGGCGAACCGATAGGGCTCCAGGACCTGGAGGCCTTGCAGCGCCGGGCCCGGGCCTGGCGGGGCGCTGAGACTGGCTGGCATCTGTATCACGCTCTCTTCAGTAGCAGCGGCTTCACGAAACCCCTGCGGACGCGAGCCGACGATGACCTCGGCCTGTTGCTGTTTGGGCCGGAGGATGTGGTGTGATGAGATGGGTTTTGACTTGTACCTGAACGGCAAGTCATTCCCGTTCCTGAAGTTCAGCCGGCGGCGGTTCCCAGAACTGTACAACTCAGCAACTAACTGAGCCAGTGCGCTCTTAAAACGAGAGGCTGCATGTTGCTCCATGCAGCCTCTTGTGGCAAAACGATCAGGTTTCACTCGCCGCCAGTTTTCTGATCCTGATCATAATGGGATCACCTGGTCCGTATCGCTTTTCTGAGACAACTTACAATCCCCTGCCAGTCTCGCTCGGAACAATGACCATACGTGGAACTGGAGACCACGACTGCCGGCCGGCGTTTGACGCCCTTCACGCCAGGGAAGTCAATCGTCACGATGTCACCCGCTTGTAAAGTGCTCACTGCGTCTGCTCCCCCAGCGATTGGGCCGCGTACACCAGCGACACCCGCGTCAAATCAGCATAGTCCTCCTCGCTCCACATATCGCTTTCATCCACGATCCACGTCGCAGGACTGCTCATCAGGTCATCCATCACCAGTTTGACGAGTAGCAGACGTTCAATAACGGGCAGGTTTTTCACGTCTGTTTCGTAAATCTGCTGGACAACTCCTGTGGTTTGCATTACGTATCCTCCTCCAGTAACCAGTCTCACGTGGGAAGAGTGCCCACGCGATATACCGCATTATCACGCCTCACTCCCCCCGGCTTGCTCTTTCTCGGTCTTATCTGCACCATCGTCACCCGCTCCACGTCGTCGTCCACGAACGCCGCCTGCCCTGTGCGGCTCCAGCCCCAATTCCTCCCGCCGCCGCGCGATGCTCCGCTTGCGGAACAGGTTGCTGGTCAGCATGCAGTTTGTATGTGGAGTTTGTCACACTGTGTGATAAGATGCAAGTCTTATCCTCGAGTCGCACGAGTACTTGCCTGCTCTCCCTGCGTGGGGTATACTTATTTCTTGCCTGAATAGAGCAATTGCACCGTGTAACCTATACCATAGGGGGTTCGAAATGGCACGTACCAAAGCTGAGAAAGGGAAGATAGAAGCCATCAGCTTCCTGGGTGGCATGGTGGGGAGTGCCCTGGGAGATGCCATCGGTGAGCTGGCCTTCCGAGGGTTGGGGGAAGCGGGACTGCGCTCGGAGATTGTGCAAAGGGACGTCCTCGTCTACACGGACGACACGGCAATGGCGATCGGTCTGGCCGAGTCCATCACCCAGGCCGGGGGGCTCGACCAACAGCACCTGGGCGATACCTTCAGGGCGAACTTCAGGCGCGAGCCCTGGCGAGGATACGCGGCGGGTCCCCCCACCATTTTCCGCCTGGTGGAGAGGCGCGGGATGTCATACGCAGAGGCAGCCCGCAGCCTGTTTGGTGGACAGGGTTCGTTCGGCAATGGGGCGGCTATGCGGATCGCGCCGGTCGGGTTGTTCTTTCACGGCTCGTCGGACCTCTACGAGCAGGTCCGACTATCCGCGTCCGTGACCCACGCGCATCCCATTGGAGTGGATGGCGCTGCCGTTCTGGCCTGGGCCGTTGCCGAGGCCGTGAAGCTGAATCCGCAGGAGCCGTTTCCGTTCGAGCGATTTTCCCAGGGTCTCGTGGATTGCGCCCGGACGCCGGAGATTCGGGACAAGATGGTGCTGGTCAGAACCCTGGTTGCCGAAGACGTCCCTCCCCCGGACGCGGCCAGGCGGTTAGGACGCAGCGTGGCCGTGCATGAGTCGCTGCCGTTTGCGCTCTATTCCTTTATGCGCTATCTTGAGTCATTCGAAGCGTGTCTTTTCTGCGCGGTGCTGAACGGCGGGGACCGGGACACGCTGGGCGCGATGGCCTGCGCCGTCTCGGGGGCCTATCTGGGTGTTGAAGCCATCCCGCAGGCCTGGCGGGAGAAGATCGAGAATCGCCAGCACATTGAGGATCTTGCGCTTAAACTTGTGGGGCGTGATCTACTTGCCCATCGTTCTGAAGATGGGGTGAGGCAAGCGGTACATAACGGGTTTAACGCGGATTTGTTGGAGCGGTAGTGGCCGTAAGGGAGAGGCACTGAAACACTGAGTGGAAAGTGGCAATCCCTCCGACTTGGGTTATAATAGCGTGCATCTACTTTGACAATGGCACATTACGGTGGTGCGTTTGCGGTAGGTACCACCTTCT
>CAYPOY010000168.1:0-10602 GCA_964412395.1 uncultured Anaerolineales bacterium
TGGTCATCGCGCTGCTGACGATGCCCGCTGCCATCAGCGAGCAGTTCACGTCCAATCTCAGGAAAATGATGATGCTCTCCATTGTCCTGGGTATCGTCTTCACGACGACAGGCCTATGGCTTTCCTATGCCCTGAACCTGACTTCTGGGGCGACGATCATCCTCGTATCCGGCGGCGCTTTCCTGCTGAGTCTGCTGTACAAGGCGCTGACAAGGCGTCACGCATAGATACCCTGCACGGCTTCATACCCTCGCCACGGCAAGGTCGTTGAAGGAGTGTGAGCTGCTCGGAGGCGGCGCACGCCCCCAACTGGAACTGATCGCACTGGCGGCGCGGGGCCGCGTCGTGCCGGTCTGCCCGGAGGTGGCGGGGGGCTTGCCGGTGCCCCGGCCCCCGGCCGAGATCGTGGGAGGGGATGGGGACGACGTACTGGATGGCCGGGCGCGGGTGGTGACGGTCGCGGGGGAGGACGTGACCGCTGCCTACCTGCGTGGGGCGGAGTGCGCGCTGGCAGTCGTGCAGCGGTATAGCATCACCACGGCTATCCTCAAGCAGCACAGCCCCTCCTGCGGCAGCACCGGCATCTATGATGGCACCCACAGCGGACGGCTGCGGGCAGGTCAGGGTGTGACAGCGGCGCTCCTACGGCGGCACGGCGTGACCATCTGGTCGGAGGAAGACCTGGGCTCGTCTACCGCGCTTCAACACGCCGAACGCGAAACGCAGAGTGTAATTACCATTGGGGTAAAAATCGCACTTTCCCGCTCGAAGCCCCTGTCTCGGGGACGTCTCAGGCGAGACTTGCCCCGCGAACCCGCCCCCGGGACGGGGGCTAGGAGCTCGGGGGGGCCAACGTGTCATTTTTGCCGCAATGCGCAATTACGCCTCAAAGGGAAAAAGTCGCACCATGCGTCGTGCTCAGGCATCTTTGAGCGAGATGATGTAATCGAGGAAATTGGAACCGTAGGGATTATCGGGCCACAATAGTTCTTCGTAGTCGTAGTGCGCCCAGTGGCCAAAGGTGCCGATAGCGAACATCGCCGCGCCGATGACGTAATCATCCTCGCGCAGTTTAGTGTCGTACCAGATCATCTCTTCCACATAGCGCTCCTGCCAGGGACCCCCGCCGGGCGGGCCGCCTAACACTGGATCGAGGCCACTCTCAGTGATCGCCAATGGGATGACCTCGTCGCGCGGGATAAGAAAATCGCGATAGAGGTAGCGATAGCGCCCGGTGAGGACGCCTCGGTCTTCGTAAGGAGGTTGATCCTCCGTAGGTTCGCCCCAGCGGTAATTCGTCACCGGCCAGTTATACTCGTGCAGCGCCAGGATGTGCCCTCTCTCCTTTGCCCGTGCAAAGACCCCCGTCTCCACGATGGCCTCCCACTCGTGCCACTTGGGCACGCCGACACTGTAGGAGAAGAGTGCCAGTTTGTAGCGGTTTTCTTCGGCAATTTTCATTGCTTCAATGAAAAATTGAGCTAGCCAGGCATGTCCCTCCAAAGTGGGCGGAGCGTTCTCATTCAGCACTTCCCAATAATCCACGACATCCTTCTCGTACTCCCAGTGCGGCATATGTTCGTCCATCACCCACCGAGCGGCCTCCTCTGGGCTACCTGTGGGCTCTACTGCTGGCCTGCCATTCCAGCGGGCGACGGTGATTGTCTCAGGCGAGATTTCTTTCACGCGTCGCACGTACCCAAAATCATCGAGCGCCTTTACCAGCGCCACGTGTGCGCCAGCGTCGTGCACACTCTGCACGAACCCGACCGCATTATTGGGGCGTAGCGTGTGCAGACCGAGTTTGGAGGGACCGTGAGCCAAAGGCCGTTGGCTGGAGACGAAAGGGAAGTAGATGTAATGATCGAGGTCGTCGGAAGCCGCTACGCCGGGCACTGCCGGCGGAGCGGGTGTCTCCCTCGCATCAGCGGCCTGAGCCAGTGGAGCCATGCCGCCCAGGATGTGCTGGGTCAGGGCAGTGATGCCCAGCGTCACCGATCCCTTGAGAAACTTGCGCCGACTGACGGTTTTCCTGCGCTTGAGACCCATCGAACGCCCCCTTTGCCCCTGACTGGCATCTTGTCCTGTGTTCCATCCTTCACTCCGCATCCAGGGCCCGGCGGACGGCCTCCGCCAGGGTGTTTACCTCGAAGGGCTTGCGGACAACGTCCAGGATTCCTTCTGCCCTCAATTCTTGTAAGCTCTCCGCCAAAGCGTGGCCGGTGATCGCCAGTGCCTTCAGATTGGGGTCCGCCTGCCTCAGTTTCCGCACCAGCTCCTTACCCCCCATCTCCGGCATCACTATGTCCGTGACCACCAGGTTTACCTCCTCCGCCAATCCATAGGCCTCCAGTGCTTCCCATCCGTCCACCGCCGTCAGTACCCGGTATCCCAGCGATGCTAGTATCTCCTGGCCCAACTCCCGCACAGTCTTCTCGTCCTCCACCAGCAGGATGGTTTCCCCCTTGCCCGCCGGAGGGGCCAGAGCCTCCTTCGAGATCTCCTCCTCTAACGTCTCTTTTGCCTGAGCTGGCAGGTAGACCCGGAAGGTCGTCCCTCGCCCCACATCTGTCTCTACTCCGATGTGCCCGTTGTGTTGCTTGACAATGCCATACACCTGCGCCAGCCCCAGTCCCGTCCCTTGACCCACGGGCTTGGTGGTGAAGAAGGGCTCGAAGAGATGCGCCGTCACGTCGGGCGGCATGCCGATACCCATGTCTGAGACAGCCAGGCACACCCACTCCCCAGCAGGTATCTCCACCACTGGTGGCTCTTCGTCCGGCCCCACCTTCACCCTGGACAAACCAATGCGCAGTTCCCCACCCTCTGGCATGGCGTCCCGGGCGTTCAACACCAGGTTCATCACCATCTGCTGAACCCGCGTCGGGTCGGCGTTCACCACGTACTCGTCGGCCCCCACTTCGATGAGGAGGCGGATGTCCTCCGGGAGAGTGCGCTGCAGGATGCCAATGACCTCATAGAGGAAAGAGCTCAGGTCCACAGGGCGGGTCTCTATCATCGAGCGGCGGCTAAAGTCCAGAATCTGCTGCACGAGATGGGCGGCCCTGCGTGACTCGCTGACGATGGTCTCGAGGCCCGGTGCCATGTCGGAGGGCAGGTGGGGCTTGCGCTGGAGCATCTGGGCGTAGAGTATGATGGTCGTCAGAAGGTTATTGAAGTCGTGGGCGATACCTCCGGCCAGTTGCCCAATGGCCGCCATCCGCTCCTGCTGCCGCAACTGCGCTTCCGCCCGTTTGCGCTCGGTGATATCAACCGAGACTCCCAGCATAAAGTCCGGAGCACCTCTTCGCGCCAAGGGAATTTTTGTGGTCTGGAAGTACCTGACCGTGTCATCCGGCAGCGTAAAAGGCTCCTCAGCGATGTACTTGGGTTGTCCGCTGTCAATAACCTCTCGGTCATCCACCATGAATCGTTCAGCTTCTTCAACCCTGAGCCTGGACATATCGGCGAATTCTTGATCGGTCTTGCCCTTCATCGTCTCCGGTGTTGTCCCATAGAGTTCCGCCATTGCCTGGTTGGCCAAAACATACTTTCCATCTCTGTCCTTGACGAAAATGCAATTGGGGTTGGTATCAAGAACCAGATGCAAAAGCTCCTCGCTCTCCCGCAGCGCCTCCTCCATCCGCTTGCGCTCGGTGATGTCAGTGAAAACGGAGAGCACACCGGTGAACCGGCCTTCGTCAAACAGTGGATGAGAGCTAACGATGACAGGCACCTGCTGGCCCTGCCGGGTCAACAGAACCGTCTCGTACCGGCTGGCGATGCCCTGAGACCGTTTGACTGTCTCCTTCTTGACCTCCGCCAGGTGCTCTGGAGCCACGATGTCCGTCCAGTGCCGGCCCACCAAATCATCAATTTCATAGCCCAACAGTTCTGCGGTCCTGGAATTGACAAAGGTGACATGTCCTGCCGTGTCCTCGAGGAGAATGCCCTCCTCCATACTCTGCACGATGTTCTCGTGGAAGGCCCGCAGCCTCTCGGTTTCCTCGTACAGCCGCGCGTTCTCGATGGCGACGGCCTCCGTCGTGGCCAGTGACTCCACCAGCGTCAGGTCTCTCGCGTTAAAGCGGCCGACCTCCGTATCCACCACCTGGAGCACGCCGATCACGCCCTCTTTGGCCCGCAGGGGAACGCTGAGGATTGAGCGGATGGCCAGTCCTGTTTGCTGGTCTACGCCCCTGAAGTGGCGCTCGTCGGCCAGTGTGTCTGACACGATCAGGCTCTCGCCGCTGGCAGCCACCCAGCCAGCGATCCCCTCCCCCGGCGCCAGGCGCCAGCCGCGCACGATCTCACTTCCGGGACCGCTGGCTTGCCGGCAGATCACTTCGCCGGTCTCGGGGTCGCTTAACCAGACCGAGGCAGCGACCACATCGAGCAGGTGACACACCTCTTCCATGGCAGTGATGAGCACCCGGTCCAGGTCGAGGGTGGAGATGAGTGCCCGGCTTGCCCGGTTGAGCAGTGCCAGTTCGCGGTTGCGCTGTCGCAGTGTCCCCTCCGCCCGCTTGCGCTCGGTCAGCTCTCGCCGAACCTCCTGATACAGCCTTCTGTTCTCCATCACCAGGCGTTGCTTCCCAAGCGCCTCCCCCACTATCGCCAGTACCTCATCCATATTCAAGGGCTTGGTGATGTAGGCCGATGCCCCCTCGTTCATGGCTCGCACCGCTGTTTTCAGAGAGGCATAGCCGGTGACCAGGATCACGGCCATGTCGGGATGCATCTCCTTCAAAGGCGCTAGTAGCTCTATCCCCTCTATATCGGGCAACCTGATGTCCAGGAGCGCCAAATTGAAGGATCTCTCTTGCGCCTTCTCCAGCGCCTCTTGCCCTGTTCCGGCCGTCTCTGTCTCATATCCCTTCCTTGCAAACATAAAGTCCATGCTCTCGCGGGAGTTTTCATCGTCGTCAACGATCAGGATGCGAGGTCTATCCTTCATCATGCGCCCCCTCCTTTGCTGAGTCCATCGCTCAATGGCTCACGTGAAACGTAATGAGTATCGCGCGTTACGTTATGAGCTGCTCTCGTGTCTTATGCTCGTCTTCCATCTCTTGTACCTCCCCAAGCAGATGATCGTCTCGCCCGGTCACACGCTGCCACCATCATCCCCTCAGCCCGCATCCAGAACTCGGCGGATGACCTCCGCCAGGGTGCTCACTTCGAAAGGTTTCTGGACAATGTCCAGGATTCCCTCTTCTCTCAACTCCTGCACATCCTCCGGCAGCGCATAACCGGTGATCGCCAGTGCCTTCAGATGAGGATTCGCCTTCCTCAGTTGCCGCACCAGCTCCCTGCCCCCCATCTCCGGCATCACCATGTCCGTGATCACCAGGTCCACTTCCGCCCCGTAGACCTCCAGCGCTTCCCGCCCGTCCGCCGCCGTCAATACCCGGTAGCCCAGCGACTCCAGAATCTTCTGGCCTCCTTCTCGTACCTTCTCCTCGTCCTCCACCAGCAAGATGGTCTCTCCCTCCCCCTCCGGAGTGGCCAAGGCCTCCTCCTGCAAGCCCTCCTCCGCCTCCACCACCCTTTGGGCTGGCAGGTAGATACGGAACGTCGTCCCCCGCCCCACCTGCGTCTCCACTCCAATGTGCCCATCGTGCTGCTGTACGATGCCATACACCTGCGCCAGCCCCAGCCCGGTCCCTTTCCCAACAGGCTTGGTGGTGAAGAAGGGCTCATAGAGATGGGACACCACCTCCGGCGACATGCCGGTACCCGTGTCCGAGATGGCCAGGCACACCCATTCTCCCGCAGGCATCTCCGCCACCGGAGGCTCCTCGCCTGGCCTCACCTTCACCCTGGACAAGCCGATGCGTAGTTCTCCCCCCTCCGGCATGGCGTCCCGCGCGTTGACCGCCAGGTTCATCAGCACTTGCTGGATGCGTGTGGGGTCGGCGTTCACTATGTACTCGCCGGTTCTCATTTCGATGAAGAGGCGGATGTTCTCCGGGAGCGTGCGCCGCAGGATGTCAACAGTCCCCTCGGTGAAGGAGATTAGGTCAACTGGCCGGGTGTCCATTATCGAGCGCCGGCTGAAGTCCAGAATCCGCTGCACCAGTTGGGTGGCCCCTCGTGACTCGTTGATGATGGTCTCAAGGCTCGGTGCCATGTCGGGGGGCAGGTGGGGCTTGCGCAGGAGCATCTGAGCATAGAGCATGATGGTCGTCAGGAGGTTGTTGAAGTCGTGGGCGATGCCTCCGGCCAGTTGTCCCACCGCCGCCAACCGCTCCTGCTGCTGGGTCCGTCGCTCGACTTCCCGCTCGTGGGTCACGTCCCAAATGAGTAGCACCCATCCCTCTATCTGGGTCTCTGTCCTCACAGGCTTGGCTGCCACCCCGAAGAGCCGCTGGGGCGGCCCGGCGACCTCCAGTTCGCGCCACAGCCCCTCAGGAGTAGATTGTACCAGTTCCTCCAACGGCCAATCGGCCAGATAGGTCAACACGTTGCCGACGCGGCTCACGGACGGCCCAGCAGCACCCGTAAGCACGAGAAGGTAGCTCTCCACCACCGGGTTGGCTAGTAGGATGCGTCGCTCGCCGTCGAGCAAGAGAACGCCCTCGGGCAGGTGTTTCACCAGAGTCTCTAGCCGCTGCTCCTCGGCTTCCAGGGCCGCGCGCAGACGGGCCTGGTGCAGGCCCACGGCAATCTGGTCTGCCACTTCGCGGGCGATGTCCACGTGATCGGGAGCGAAGGCCCCGGGGCTTTCTGCCCCCAGGGCGAGGACACCGATCAGCTCACCCCGGACGATGAGGGGCACGGCGAGGTGGGAGCGTAAGCCCTCGGCCTGGAGTGCCTGGGTCATAGGAGAAGGTTGGGCGAGGGCCAGGACGTCCTCCTCCACGTGGACCTTGCCCTGCCGAAGCTCTTCGAGGAGCCCAATCTTCTCCAGCGGAAGGCGCGCTCCTGTCCCCACCCTGGTCTTGCCGTTCGTGTGGGCGGTGAGCACCGTGGCCTCCTGGCCCTCGCGGTCGAACATCATAACGTTGGCCTGTTGGCAGGGCACCAGTTGCCGGATGTGGCGCAGGGCGGTCTGGGCAACCTCTTCCGGCGACCAGGCGGCCAGGATGGCGCCGTCAATCGCACGCAGCGTTCTCAACCGTTCGGCATACTGCTGCAGCGCCTTCTCCGCCCGCTTGCGTGCCTCTTCCAGTTCGATGCCGTGCAGAGCGAAGGCGATGTCCTCGGCAACCTCTTTGAACAGGGCTTGCTCTTCCTCGTCGGCAATGAAATCGGCGGGGATGGAGACAGACATCAGGCCGTAGACCTTTCCGCCGTATTCCAACCGCACCGTCATCGCCCCCTTGCCACCGCACTTGTCCGCCAGGGGACAGTCGGCGCATGTAGAGGGTGGGTCTGCGATTGCCACAACACCCGATTGCCTCAACGCCCTTTGCCCGCAAGCGGTCAACTCTCCGCGTTTCAACTGCTCGACCAGGGGCAAGAACTCCTCGCCCAACCCGGCTTCAGCGCTCGTCACCAGCCCCCTGTGCTCATCCAGGAGAGCGATCCAGGCGTTATAATAACCGCGCGTCTCGATCAGATCGTCGCAAGCGCCTTGCAGCAGCCGGTCGCGGTCCTTTTCCCTGGTGATGAGTTGGTTGACGCTGCGGATGGCACGCAGCACGAGGTTGAGGTGTTCTATCCTCTCCTCACGCCGGCGCAGGGCAAGCACCATACCGCTGAACACGCGCCCCAGGTGAGCGATCTCGTCACGGCCCGATGTCACGTCCGCGATGTCGGCCGGCTCGAACGGCTGGCCGTGCTCCACGGCTATCGCCGCGTCGGTCAGGCGGCGGATGGGGCGCGTGATGCCCCGCACCAGCAGGATAGAGACGACCAGGGTCATCACTCCCACCACCCCCACGCTGCCCCAGGCCACTGACCCCAACCGCTGCAGCGGGGCCAGGAACTGGGCTTCGGGCAGGTCCACCACCACAGTCCAGGGGTGTGTCTCCAGCCGCGTGTACCCGACGACGTGATCGCGGTGGTCAAGCGGGGAGTAGTAGCGGTACGTGCCAGACTTCCCCCCTGGGATCGGGGGGGACTGAGGGGGGGCCACCAGTTCAGCGGCCAGGTCGTCCATATCCAGGCTTTCAGGGATCAGCGGCGTGTCGGTGCCCTCGATCGTGCCGAAGCGGATGGTCGCGGAGATGGTCGCGACAGCCTCCGGCGTCAGTTCCCCCAGGCTGTGGTACAACAGATCGCGGTTGGGGTGAGCGACAATGACGCCGTCCTGATCCACCAGGTAGGCCATGCCCTCCTCGCCTACTACCACGTCGTCAATAATGCTCCAGATCGTATCGCCCTTGAGCCACACGATGTCAATGCCTACGATCTCCCCCTTGGCCGTGACTACGGGGTTGGTGAGAAAGACGCCCGGTCGGCCGGTGGCGCGCTCGACGAGAATGTCCGAGACGTAAGGCTCTCCCTGGATGGAAGCCTGGAAATAGTCGCGGAAGGAGCGGTCCTTGCCCACCAGGATATCCGCCAGCGAGGCCACGACGATGCCGTTCACGTCCAACAGGCCCGGCGCGTCGTAGTCAGGGTGATTGTCGGCAAAATTCTGGAGCGTCTGGTAAACCCGGGGGGCCAGGGCCTGGCGCTCCTCCCCGGAAGCGGCCAGAAACAGTATCACCGACGGTTGGCCCGCCAGCGTAGCGGAGGTGCGCTGGTTCTCAGTGAGTAATTGCCCAATGTGATGGGCGGTGCTACGCGACAGCTCCATCAGGTTCTCCCCGGCGACTTTGGCGACCTCACCCTGGCCCTGAGTCAGGTTATAGTAGGCCGTGGCAGACATTGGGATAATAGCCAGCGCCAGGAAGGCAATAGTCAGCTTGGCGCCGATGGACCAGCGCAAGGTCGGGTCTTTTCTGACACTTGACTCACTCGTGGGCCTGTTTTCCATGATTCGCCATCTCCTTTAGCGTGAACCGTAACGAGTGGTTCCCTGTCTTATCATCTTTCACCTTGCGCCTCCTGGGAGAGGCAGCAATCTCTTAAGACCTGACAGGTTTCCGCGGATGCCTTTTGGAGCCAGATTCGACCTGTTCAGGAGTGCAATTACACCGAGAAGTGACCTCTGAAACCTGTCAGGTCTGGCGGTGGCGTCCTTGATGACATTGAGTATAGCCCAACTCTGCGCCGAAGTCAACTTCTCCTGAGCGCCATGCATCCCTCGCTCGTATCTTCTCAATAATCTGGGGAGGTATTTTGAACCGAGGCGGCGCACCGGCCTGGAAGAGCCGGTGCTGGGCACGCTTGCAACCCAGCGCCGCCTGTTCACGGCGGCGCGCCTGGCAGACCGCCCCTACTTTTTGAAAAGATACCCTCGCTCGTCCTTGTCGGGACGGATGTGCGTGCTGTAAGCACAATCTAACGAAACGCTGATGCTGCTCTTATCTGTTTCTGATGTAGCTGGGGTATACTTACCGTGAAACGTGAAAATAACCCAGGTGCTAGAGCCTCATCACGTTTCACGCATCACGATCAGGATGTCCAATTCTGGTTTGATGAAATAGCGAGTATGCAGGAGGAAACAAATGAGTAAGATTGTTGGAATTGATTTAGGTACGACCAACTCGGTGGTCGCTGTGATGGAAGGCGGCGAGCCCACTGTCATCCCCAGCGCCGAGGGAGGACGGTTGTTTCCGTCGGTGGTTGCATTCACCAAGAGCGGTGAGCGGCTGGTGGGCCAGACCGCCCGGCGGCAGGCTGTCGTCAACCCGGATAACACTATTTACTCTATCAAGCGACTGATGGGTCGCCGGTACGACGATCCAGAGGTCGAGAAAGCGCGCGAGGTTCTGCCCTACAAGATTGTGCGTGGGTCGGCGGGCGATGCACGGGTCTACGTCCCTCAAACCGACAAAGCATACACGCCGCAGGAGGTCTCGGCGATGATCCTGCGCAAGATGAAGCAGGATGCCGAGGCATACCTGGGCGAACCGGTCACGCAGGCGGTCATCACCGTACCGGCCTACTTCAACGATAGCCAGCGCCAGGCGACGAAGGACGCTGGCCAGATCGCTGGCCTGGAAGTGCTGCGCATTATCAACGAGCCGACCGCCTCCAGCCTGGCCTACGGCATGGATAAGAAGAAGGACGAGACAATCCTGGTCTTCGACCTGGGCGGTGGCACCTTCGATGTCTCTATCCTGGACGTAGGTGAGGGCGTCGTCGAGGTGCAGGCCACCAGTGGCGATACGTTCCTGGGAGGCGACGACTGGGATCAGCGCGTCACGGATTACATCGCCGACGAGTTTAAGAAGGACCAGGGAATTGACCTGCGCCAGGACCGTCAGGCATTGCAGCGGTTGAGGGAGGCGGCTGAGAAGGCCAAGATCGAACTTTCTACCGTGCTGGAGACAGAGGTCAACCTACCCTTCATCACTGCTGATGCCTCCGGACCAAAACACCTACAGATGAAGCTGACGCGGGCCAAACTGGAGCAACTGACCGAGAACCTGGTGCAGCGATGCCGGAATCCCTTCGAGCAGGCTCTGCGCGACGCCAATTTGAACGTCAGTGACCTGGACGAGGTGGTGCTGGTCGGTGGCGCGACGCGCATGCCGATGATCCAGG
>CAYPOY010000169.1:0-10568 GCA_964412395.1 uncultured Anaerolineales bacterium
CACCTTGTTTAGCACAAGTCAAAACCCTTTTGGTTCTGGCTTGTCCAGGTTAGGAATATCCAGTACAGGAGGTGCGGAGCATGGACTGGTCTCAGGATAGCCTGTGGAATAAGGCGAAGCTTTATGCCGAGCGTGCATTTTCTGAACGAAGAACAAGTTCCTTGTTCCCTTTATTGGCAACGATTGCACTAGAGTTCTTAGGACGGGCAACCTTAGCCAAGGTTAACCCAGTGTTACTGGCAGATCCGCGAGGTGATGACCACATCCTTTACGCATGCGGATACGGAAGCGGCAAAATGCCCAAGTCGGTTTCAGCAACTACCGTATTCCGAAGGTGCCAGTCTATTATTCCAGATTTCACACAGGCGGACCTCAAATCTGTTATGATACTTATGGACAAGAGAAATGCGGAGCTTCATAGTGGCGAGCTACCGTATGAGGATTTCCCGACTCAATTGTGGCTTACGAACTACTTTCGAGTTTGCAGACTGCTACTTGACTTCCTGGGATTTTCTCTGGAGGAGCTTTTTGGAGAGGAGGATGGGAGAACTGCATATCAAATGATTGAGGCAGCCGCTGAGAATAGGAAAGCTAAGGTCCTGAAACGGATAGCCGCTCACAGAACCATTTTCGGAGACTGGAGTGCAGAAGAACAACAGGAGAAGAGAGAGACAGGGAAGATGAGATTAGTACCTGTGGGGCATCCGAGTAAAGAGGTGTCTTGCCCATCTTGCGGGTCTCGCTGTAGGATAACTGGGGAAGAAGTTCGGGCTATTGACAGATTGGAGGATGATGAACTTGTTAGGGAAATCATAGTCCTCCCCACATACCTACATTGCCTTGTATGTAACCTGGAGCTCAGGGGATATGAAGCCTTACAGATAGCGGAACTTGGCGGACAATTTACTGTTGAGAAACCTATAGAGCTCGCTGAATACTACTTTGACTACGACGACTACGACCCTGCTGATCGGTACGATGCTGATGAGGGTGATTTCTAGGTCAGAACAATAGCGCATTTCGAAGAGAGCGGCTTGACAGACTCTCAGGCAGCGGCTAAATCACTGCGTGGAATCCGAGAAACTACGCAATAAAGCAATAGATGAGGTTATGAAACAAAAACGATGGCTCATTCTGATCCTGGTTAGCAGTGTGTTGGTTCTCTTAGCCATAACAGCCCGCTGGTGGCTGTCATTGCTGCTGACCTTTGTCGGTGCCAACAGTGACTTGATCCAGGGCCTTGCCGATCTGGTGCAGTTGGTACTCTGGGGTAGTTTCGCACTGATTTGGCTAGTAGGATTGTGGCGGAGGCAAAGAAGCGCACAATCTGAACGCCCCGGTGTACAGTACCGGGCGACGGCAAAAGGACCGGGAGCTGTTGCCCAAGGTGAAAGCATTGCCGTAGGAAAGAGTAGTCAGGCTGTAGTGGACAGCATTGTAGAAGGCAACATGTTCGGCCCAATGAGCACCGCGCAAGGTGATATCATCATCTACCCCCCATTCCCGAGACGGCCGCCTCCCTCCGCTCTGCCGTCCGATCTGGTTGCCTTCAACCTCCCACCTGATCCACAAACGTTCACCGGACGGCTTGACCTCCTGAACCAACTCGATGAGCTTCTCCAGCCAGGCGGCGCGACCCCAGCGAGCATCGTAGGGCTCAAGGGGATGCCCGGCGTGGGCAAGTCGATGTTGGCGATACACGCTGCGCATCAGTGGCGCAATCGCTTCCCTGACGGCATCGTCCGATTCGACCTGCGAAGGGCGAATGATGCCTGCGATGCCCTGCGTCACATCGCCTATCTCTACGATCACTGGGAGCAGGCCGATCAGGCTGGTGACGATCCGCAGGCGTTGACCGGGCTGGTGTGCACCATCATGCGAGGTAAACGCGCTTTACTGATCTTCGACAATGCCGAGGTTCTGTCCGCCGATGAACTTGATTGCCTCCTCATTGGCGTACCAGGACCGGTGACGGTGATCACCAGCCGTGTCGCCTTCCCTGCCTTGGAGCGGATGGCCCGGCTGTTGCAGGTGGACGAAATGAATCAGGAGGAAGCGCTGACTCTGCTAAGTCGGTTGGTGGGACGAGATAAGGTAGATTCCGAACCGAGGGCATACTGCGGACTGGCCGAGCGGCTAGGTTACCTCCCGCTGGCCCTCGACATCGCTGGACAACGTATGCGTGACCTGGAGTGGGGGCCGACCGAGATACTGCGACGGTTGGAGGAAGCAGCTGATCGATCTACCTTCCTGGCCCTGCCCATCGTCGGGAAGCCGGAGGATAGCGTTGCCTTAACCTTCGCCTTGAGCTATCAAGCATTGGACGAGGCCGACCAGGAACTCTTCCGCTCCCTGAGCCCCTTTGTGCCGGCAGGCTTGACCCCCCAAGCGGTGGATGTCGTACTAGATAGGAAGGATGAAGCTACGGTAGAGGCAGCACTGGAGCGGCTGGAGGCGCTTTCGCTGGTGCGTCAGGCGGAGGTTAAGGGTCGGTATGACCTACACCCGCTACTGCGGGACTACGCTTTGGCTTTGGCGAAACAAGCCGGGGAACGAGAACAGTGGGCTGATCGGTATGCTCCCCACTTCTTTTTCCTGGCTGAGCGTTGCCAGCAACAGCTGAGTAACCCGGAAACTGCACTCCAGGCGGTGCAGATGGCCACCGTAGAACGTGCCAATTTCTTGGCAGCGCAAGAGACACTGGCAGCACAAGAGACAAGCTTAGTGAGCGGGGCGTGGGACCCGGTACAGGGGAAGTGGCGCGCGGTACCGGGGTTGGGGCACGCAGTGCGTCTGGCCTACTCTTTGGATTCCCTCTTCAGGCACAGTGGTCACTGGACTGATCGACGTCGGGCGCTGGAGACAGGGATTCAAGCAACGCGGAAAGGTGAATACGGGGAGCTTCGGTTGGACGAGGCATATTTGACTTACAATCTGGCGGGTCTGGAGCTTGACCAAGGGAACTACTCCGAGGCTAGCCGCCTCCACCAAGAGGCCACCGAGATGCTTACGCAACTAGGCATACAACAAAAGCACCCCAATGCGATCTACCAACTGGGGATTCTGGAACAGCTTCAGGGAAATTATGACGAGGCCCGCCGTCTCTATCAGGAGTCCCTTGTCATCAAGCGGGAAGGCGGAGATCTCGCTGGCGTTGCCGAGGTACTCCATCAACTGGGGACGCTGGAGCAGACTCAGAGGAACTACACCGAGGCCCACCGCTTCTATAAAGAGTCCCTTGCCATCAAGCGGAAACTTGGCGACCGCATTGGTGCTGCGTATACGCTTGGTCAGTTGGGAATCCTGGCCTACAGGCAAGGCGATCTCGGTAAAGCACGACAGTTGTTACAACAAGTACGCGATGTTTCAGAGCAAATGGGAGATCGCAAGAGTCTCACGTACACACTGTATCACCTGGCGCTGTTGGATGAGGACGAGGGGAACTTCTCCGGCGCGCTGGAACTCATCCGTCAAGCTGAGGCCATCTTCACCGAGTTGTCCATCCCCCACGTTGCCAAGGCTCGCCACGTTCGGGAACGACTGGAGAGGAAACTATGAGCGACCAACTGGATAGTCGCACAAAGGCGAGCTTGACACGAGCTCGATCTGGCTGCCTACCGCGACCACTTGCTAGAGACGCTGGCCCCGGCGACGGTGAGTGGGCACCTGTCTACAATTCGAGCTCGATACCGAGCGATTATCCAGGATAACACCAGTTTAGAGCCTGGCGTCAGGGGGATAAATAGCTTATGACTAAGTGTAGTAACGGGTACAAGCAACTCTCCGATGATTGCCTGAGAGGAGTGGGGTGCGACGAGAACCGCACACCACTGAGCTCAGGTCGGCATACGCAATAAACAGCCACCGATTATTTGCTCAGAGGGGATCGCCAGATCCCCGTCTGAAGCGCCGATTTTGCTATTCGGTCTCTGGGCCGGCATAAGGCCGGGATCTGACGATCCCTGGTGAGCACACACTGGCGAGCACACACTAGATCCGGCGGCCCCTGGCGTGGACTGTGGTCCACGCCGAGCGGGAGAGAAGCTATTTTCGGAGCAGACCCAAAGCAGTCCACCAAGAGAGAGGGTGAGCACCATGACAACGACAACATCGCAAAACACCACGAGCCTGCGGACGGTCGAGTGGAAGCGATTTGTGCGAGCACCCGACGCCCAGTTGCTCGATGAACTGTACATACCCGCCTTGAGCCGGGCCGTGCACTACGACCGCTGCTGTGCTTATTTCTCCAGTCACGTGCTCGCCGTCGCGGCGCGGGGGTTCGGTGGCTTCATTCAAAACCTGCTGACCTACGGTGATGACCTGCCCAGGCCCGCCGCCCGGCTGCTGGTGAACGAGCAGTTAGATCAACAAGACCTGGACGCCTTGCTGACCACCGGTGACCAGAGCCAACTCATTCGCAAACTCCTCAAACAGTTCAAAACACCCCAGAACGCCCTCGAAGAGAACCGGCTGCAAATGCTCTCTTGGCTCGTCGCCAGCGGGTGGTTGGAAGTGCGTGTGGGGGTGATGGCGCACACGCGTGGGATCGCGCACGCCAAGTACGGCATCGTCACCGACCTGCATGGCGACGCCATCGCCTTTATGGGCAGCGACAATGAGACCGGCTACGCACTGGTGGAAAACTACGAGGAACTGGAGATTCGCCCGTCGTGGCAGGACCCCGACTTTGTGGCGAACTACCGCCAGCGCTTCGAGGCCCTGTGGGAAAACCGAGACGAGTACGTGCGAACCTTCTCCCTACCCGACGCGGTGCGTGCAGAGATCATCAAATTCGCCCCACAAGAGCCACCCAGCGAGCTGAAGCAGGACACTCCGGCCTTGGCCACTGCTATGCTATGGCACTTCATCGGCGCTGCACCCTACTTGCCGGGTGGCGAATACGCCTGCGATGCGACGGCGATGGTAGACCTCTGGCCCCACCAGCGCAGCGTCGTGGACGACACAGCCCGAGCCTTCCCCGCCGGCCGGCTGCTGTGCGACGAAGTGGGCATGGGCAAGACGATTGAGGCCGTACAAATCTTGCGGCGGCTGCTCAGCGGACGGGGCGTCCAACGCGCTCTGCTCCTGGTGCCTGCCGGGTTGCTCCGACAGTGGCAGGAAGAACTGCGCGAGAAAGGCGGCCTGCTCGTGCCGCGCTGGGAGGGTGGCTACCTCTGTCAGCCCAACGGCAAACGGGAGCGAATGGAGCCTGCAGAGGCGCTAACGGAGAACGATGTGCTGCTGCTCAGCCGGGAATGGGCGCGACTGTCCAGCAACCGTGAGTTGGTGTTGAGCGTGCCGGTTTGGGACCTGGTGCTGTTGGACGAAGCCCATGCCGCCCGGCGCAGTGCCCAGGAAGAGCGCGAGTTTAACTTGGCCAACCTGCTGCTCCGACTGCTGCGCGAACTCCAGTTGCGCAGACGGGCACGCTCCATCTTGTTGCTGAGCGCCACCCCGATGCAGACTCAACCCTGGGAACCGTGGGACCTGCTAGGCGTACTGGGCATCGGCGGGCGCTGGATGGTCGAGTTCGATGATGTAAGGACATACTACCAGGGCATCCAGGCTCTATCCCACGGTCCCTTGGACCTACAACACGCAAACGCTATCGAAAGCCTGGTGGCCAGCGATACCGAATTTCCACCCCCACCCAACGGTCCCTCGCCATACGGAGCAACGGCACTGGCGGAGAAGCTGGCGTTTGCGTTCGGCGACGAACAAAAACGGTATGCGCAATGGCTACGTCGGGGCGCGCCCCTGGGTCGGCGCATGCACCGCAACACACGCGACACGCTGCGGCAGTACTACGCCCAGGGATTGCTGACGCTTCCGCCGCCGCAACGCCAGGTACAGGACGAGGTGTTCGATTACCAGGAGCAGGCCGAACGGGACTGTTACGAGGCCATCAAGGACTACATTGACGAGCGGTACGACCAACTGGAACAGGAGAAGGCAGGCAAGGGCTTTGTGATGACGGTCTACCGGAGACGGGCCGCCAGTTCACCGCTGGCTCTGCGCCTCAGTCTGAACCGGCGTTTGGAGAAACTCGAGCGTGTCATCCGCCGCCAATATCTGGACCCCTGGTTGAGTCCAGACGAGGAGCAGATTGACGCCCGCGACCTGAGCGACGCGGACATTGACGAACGGATTGACCCCGCCCTGCCGAGCGACCCCAAGGCCGCCGAGGCAGAAAAGCGGCAGATTGAATCGCTGCTGGCTCGACTGGACGCGCTCGGTGCGACCGATAGCAAGCTGGCCCAATTCTGGTCCGTTCTGGAGGATGTCACGGCGGACGGGCGTTCCGTTTTGGTCTTTACCGAATACACCGACACGATGAAGTACCTGCGCGATCAGTTGCGCCCGACCTATGGAGCGACGTTAGGCTGCTACAGTGGCGCTGGCGGACGGGTTTGGGACGGGAAAACGTGGGCCTCGGTATCCAAAGCAGAGATCACGGAACGATTGACCAGCGGCGATTTGAAAATCCTGGTGTGCACCGACGCGGCGAGCGAGGGGCTGAACCTGCAAGCAGCCAGCGCCCTGGTCAACTACGACCTCCCATGGAATCCCAGCAAGGTCGAGCAGCGCATCGGGCGCATTGACCGCATCGGGCAGCAGCAGCCCGTGCTCCCCATCCGCAACCTGTTCCTGGACAACAGCGTGGATGTGCGCGTCTACGAGGTGTTGCGGGAGCGGTGTGGGCTATTTACGCACTTCGTCGGACGGATGCAGCCGGTGCTGGCCCTGGCGCGGGACGCGCTGCGGCGCAACCTGCGCTGGCACCAGACGGACGCCTTTCTGGAGGCGCTGAACAAGGCCGTCGAACAGGTGCAGGCCGACGAGGCCGTCGCCAGCACCTTTGTCCAATCAGACGCCAAAGTGCTGCCAGTCGTCTCACCGCCAGTCACCCGCCAGGACATCGAAACCGCCCTCACCTGGCTGGAGGACATGGGTGGGAGAGTCAAAGCGAAACGCGCGAAGAGACAGGGACAACGGGCCTGGCGACTGCACGGGCTGCGTGGGCTAGGCAGAGTCGTCGTGACAACGGACCAGGAGACCCTGGAGCGCGATCCAACCGCCCTGCCGATGACCCTTGGCGCGGAAGTGCTGGAGCAGTTGGTAGAACGGCTGCCCCTGCCGAGCCACGTGCCGTTGGTGCTGAAGGCCCATGCCTCAGGGCCATATCGTTGCTCTGAGGCGCGCTGGGTGCATCCGGACAGCGTGGTCACCATCGAGTCAGCGAGGCAGTTGGTGGAGTTGGTCGAGGCGTGGGACGGTAAACAGCCGCCACCCGATTTGCGGCTGCAGGCCCAGGACGAGGCCCGCGCCGCAGCACGGCAGCGAGTCGAAGCTATGAAACAGGTGGCCCAGGCGAAAGAGGAAGCCAGCCTGCGCCGTCAACTGGAGGCGGCCCGGCGTCGCTTGATGCGGGAAGTAGGCCGCACACTGCGCTGCCTGGGCGACGGCGACTTGAACGAACTCCTCCGCAAGCAAGTGCAGCGCGAATCCCGCCCCAGCGGTCGCTACCACCGCGCCCTGAAGCTGTTAGGGGGCTATCCAACCTGGCACTCGGAAGACGTCGCCGATGTCGAGGCTTTTGCGAGGCGCGCTTCACAAAAGGAACGCAAGGCCCGTGTAGCCGGAAGCGAGGTAGACGCGGCCATCAACGACCCACGTTGGAAGGCGCGAGAGGCCTTGAAGGAATAGACGAGGTTCGTGCTCGCCCTGCCGGGCCGAGGCAGAGAAAGACGGCGCGGTCCGGTCTTGGCCGCGCCCTGGGCCTCAAGCGCGGGCTACGTCTCGCGCAGAGACCCAGGGCCGGGCAAATATGGCCCGGGTAGCCTACTGACTACCCCCGGGGGTGCCCCCTGGGTTCGTCCCTGGAGCATCCCCGGTCGGGCCTACGGGATTGATACGTAAGAGGGTTCTTCAACCCACGGGGGAAAGTGGACGTGGAGGAGTGAGAAGTAGCCTATGCAGAAAGCGATAGTAAATGGGCAGATAGTGCCGGCCGGGCCAGACTCGCCGGAGGTGGCGACCTGTCCGGCCTGTGGCGGCATCGTCGAGAAGCGCAAACGGCGGAAGATGGGCGGGGGCATAACTTACTTTGTAACTACTCACCTGTCTTGCCCTGCTTTTGCATCATCTCAATATGTAGGGGCGAACCCTTGTGGTCGCCCTCCTGGGCAGGTACTATCCCTGGAAGCGGAGTGATCATGAGCGAATATCGCGAGTTAATGGCCCAACAGCGTGTGAGAGCGGTTTGGACGGTAGTACTTGGGAGCATCGTCGTCCTCGCCCTGTGTATTGGAGCAGCACTGGCTGCACGCACGTTATTTCTGCCCACGCCAGAGACGACGCCAACTGCCACGTTGCCGGTCACTGTTGCGCCGATGACTCCCACGACACCGCTCACGCCGACGCCGACGGACATTCCCACGCCGACCGAAACGCCGGCACTCACGCCCACTCCGACTACTGCACCGCCGCCGGAGCCTTCTCCCACCCTGCCGTCCGACCCCCAGGGCGACGTGACCGCCTACGAGAGCGGAGACCCGGTCGAGGGAGTACCCGATGGCGTGGACATCCGCACCGCCAGCGTGGGCGCCGACCTGCGAGTGGCGCTTCAGCCCACCGAGGGAGTACCAGCGGAATTGGCCGAATGGGCCACCACGGATGAGATATTGTTGTGGATCTCCTTCTACGATCCGGTTCCCGACCCGCCAACGGTGTTCACTGACTGGGTCTTCGTGCTGGATCTGGATGGGGACAAGGCCACCGGCCGCCCGGCGGGTGCAGTTCGCGTCAACCCTGACCTGGGGTACGAGGTAGCCATCGGTGTCTCATACGACGACGCCAGCGGAAAGTACGAGCCCTACCTTCTGGTGTGGGACCCGGCGAAGTTGGCCCTGGTGTCGAAGCCTGACGAGCCTCGCTTCGCCCTGAACGAGGCACGCACGCTGATCGGGTTGGCCCTGCGGCTGGAGACTCTGGCAGAAAACGTGGAGCAGACCACCGGTGTGACGCTCGTGGCCGGGGAGGTGAAGGGGCGGGCAGCGGTGCAATCCCGTGCAGGGGGACGGAAGGTGGTAGATTTTTACCCTGATCGGCCCGATTAGGTCTGTGGGTGAGTGATCTGGTCACCCGGCGACCTAACCCCCCGGCCCCCTTCCCTACGAGGGAAGGGGGAGGAGCCCCTCCACGTGGGGTGCGACCCCTTCCGGGCGGCGGTGTGAATCAGAAGGGAGATAGATACCTTCAGCAGCGTGGAGTTGCTGCGCTAGGCCCCATGGAGGGGCACAGCCGGTGGGCAAAAACATCGTCGCCCGTAATTACTCACCCTCCCGCAGGTTTGACGTTTTTCAGGAGGAAATTGACCAACGTTTGCACCACATAACTTGGCACGAGGTGTATGATGAAGGCTTTGGAATACGCACGGGCACATCAAGATGAATTTCTTGCAGAACTGAAAGAGTTCTTGAGCATCCCCAGCGTCAGCACGCAGCCAGAGCACAAGCCAGACATCGAGCACGCGGCGGTGTGGTTGCGGGATAGGCTGCTGGCGGCAGGGTTCCCCAGGGCAGAGGTCATGCCCACGCAGGGTCATCCTGTAGTCTACGCGGAGTGGCTGGCTGCCAGGCCCCAGGCTCCCACGGTCCTTACCTACGGGCACTACGACGTGCAGCCGCCCGATCCGCTGGAGTTGTGGAATACCCCCCCGTTTGAGCCTACCATCGTTGGCGACGATATTTTCTGCCGGGGGGCGTCGGACGACAAGGGGCAGTTGTACATTCACGTGAAGGTAGTCCAGGCGTTCAAGGAGACGGTGGGCGCACTGCCGGTCAACGTCAAGTGCATCTTTGAGGGCGAGGAGGAGTCCGGCAGCCCCAGCCTGGAGCCATTCATCCGCGAGCACACGGACCTGTTGGCTGCCGATGTAGCAGTGATATCTGATACGCACATTCTGGGCAAGGATACGCCTTCCATCGTCTATGCGCTGCGCGGGCTGGCCTACGTTGAAGTCGAGGTGACCGGCCCCGATCACGATTTGCACTCCGGCATCTACGGGGGCGCGGTGCATAACCCGATTAATGCCCTCTGCACGATGATTGCCAGGTTGCAGGGTGAAAGCGGGCATATCGCCATTCCCGGCTTCTACGACGATGTGCGGGAACTGTCTCCCGAGGAGCGCATAGAACTGGCGAAGGTTCCCTTCGAGCGCGAGACGTGGCTCCACGAAGCGGGCGTGAAGACCGATTGGGGCGAGCCAGCGTACACCATCGTCGAGCGGACTGCGGCCCGGCCTACGTTGGACGTCAACGGCATCTGGGGTGGGTACATCCAGCCGGGTGCAAAGACGGTGCTGCCCAGCAAGGCGTTCGCCAAGATTTCGATGCGGTTGGTGCCGGACCAGGAATCGGCGGAGATCACGCGACTGATCCGAAATTACCTGACCGAGATTGCGCCACCTACGGTCAATGTTGAAGTGCACGATCTACACAGCGGTGAGGGTGCCATCGTCCGCCGCGATAGCCCGGCGATGAAGGCGGCGTTTCGGGCTTATGCTG
>CAYPOY010000170.1:0-10564 GCA_964412395.1 uncultured Anaerolineales bacterium
CCTTATACTGCTTGTGATTCTGACCTGAATTTGCGAAAACTTGGCGAGGGTATCCCGCCGCGAGTTGCTGCACCGGGATCGTCTGCTCCAGCACGCGCCGCAGGTCGTTGGAGGATTCCACCGCCTGGCCCGTGGCCTGCGCCCATATCGTGATGCCCTCCGCCATCGCCTGGGGATCTAGCAGCGCCAGGTCCCCGGCCAGGTCGATCACCTCACGCCGTAGCTCGTTGGTCAGATCCCGGTTGAGCATCAGCGAGCGACTGGCTCTATCGGTCTCGGTCGCCAGTTCCAAATAGGAGCGCCCTGCCAGCGCCAGTGAGCCGGTGAGCGCGGTCCCGGCGAACTGCATTGAGCGGCCGATGCCCTGGATGTCACCGAGGAGCGAGTGGACGCCCTGCTGCTCCAGCCGTGCTCGACTCAGGTCGCGCACGAAAAGGGCGGCGGCGCTGCCGGCCGTCTTGTATCCCTGCGCCGTCTCTTCGGCGCGCTTCCTCAAGCGCTTCGCCTCGCGCTCTGCCCGCCGCAGCCGTCGAGCGAGTTCACCGCTCGCGCCGCCGGCTGCATCGAATTGCCGGCGCAGTCGGCCCGCCTCGCTCTCCGCGGCCTGCAGGCGCGTGACGATCTTGCCGGATTTGTCGAACTCGAACGTCATCGCGCCCAACAGCACCTGGCGCAACTTCCCGGCCTCCTGACGCGCCGGTTTTCCGTCAATCGTGATTCTGATTGCAAACGTGTTGCCTGGCATCTGAACACCTCCAAATAAAAACGTATATCACCGTCCGGCGATGGCGACAATCGCCCCGTCGCCACGGCGGGGACTTCGTTATGTCAAGTTCAGGTGTCGATATCGGAATAGTCCACGAAATACATCAGTTTTCTGGAGCGTTTCGGGATCGTCTTGCCTACGCGCAATCGGGCCAGGCCCTCATACAGCAAGTAAGCCACCAGGTCGGAGGCGGTTATGCGTTCCTGGAGGGCCACCTCGTTGATGCTCTTCGCCAGGTCTGGTGGGATGCACCAGGTACGTTGAATTTTGGTATTCGACACCCTCTTCCCTCTCTCCAACCTAACTAACCCTTGACTAAGCCTTAACTAGACTTGCCCTTACTTGCCCTCCCAAGAGCTCACTTTAGCAGGCTTTCGAGGTTTTCGACCGCCCCGCGTTGGGTCTCCTCCATTTGAGCGCATAGGGCCTCCACGTCCAGCACACTCGCCAGGTCTATCTCGGCTGCAAACCCCGTGGCCGCCATCCGCGTAGCCATCGCGGTCAAATCTCCGGCGGCCAGGTGGGATGCTCTCTCGACCACCGGCCGCAGCCGGCTCAGCGCTCCAGCGGCAATGGCCTTCCGTGCAAATCCCCAGGCCACGACGTCGCGATATCGCGGATCCGGAGACCTATCTTGCAGAAGGCCGGCTCGAATTGCAGCTTGTTCCTCGAGTTGGTCCGCATAGATGTACCAGGTGGGACTCTGGCCGCGCCTGGCTCCCGTTCGTCGCACACGCATATCAATCACCCCCCCCCCACAAATGTAATCAACTTGTGTACCCAATGCGATAACCCCCTCTTCACCGCCGGGGGGCTATCTGGCTCTATGCGGCGAATCCCGCCCGCGCGAATGCTACCCTCATCTTCCCCAGGTGGTAGGTGACCAGGCTCGGCCCGATCCCAAGCCTGTCCGCCGTCTCCCTCTTGGAGTAGCCTGCCATGATGCTATGGGCTATTCTCTCCGTGATCCCGCCGAGGGCAGCGATCACATCCTCGATCGCCTCGGCCAGATCGAGGGCGGGGTAGGGGCTCTCAGCCTCCAGGGCCAGGAATTCCCAGGGGGGGGCGGCGTCCTCGCCGTCGTCCCCCGTCGTCCCCTCCACGTTGCGGTTGGTGTGGAGGTTGAATTCCCGCCTGGCCCAGTCCCTGGCGACCCAGGCCAATTTGTTCACTACTTGGTTGACCGGGCGGGCCAGGAAATCCTGGTCGTCCTCTCGCTCCAACAGGGCGACCCACATGACCTGCTCGAATTCTTCCGCCTCGATGTAGCCACTCCGGGCCGCATAGCTGCGGGCCAGGGCGATGCTCACATGGCCGATGCGCTCTGCCACTTCCTGCCTCTTTTCATCGTTCATCCTATTTGCCTCCTGGGTTGTGTATCCTGCCTGTCCAGGGCCAGGGCCACCGCCACCCGTAACTCATCGCGGGTATAAGTGGCGAGTATGCGCCCCCCAGCGGTACGCTCCCACCGGTCGGGATCGTTGGGGACAGCGAGGGGGGTGTCGGCGGGGAGGGAGAGGGTAACCGTCTCCCAGGATGCGCCTTGAGCCGTCGGCGGCGTGGGGGTTTCCAGGTTCGGGAGAGTAAAATTGTAATTCATATCTATGGCCCTTATATCCTGCAAAACCGGTCAAAGTGGTCAAAGCGGTCAAAAGACTATCTCGCCTTGACCAGTTTGACCGGTTTGACCGGTTTCTGGACAGGAGAGAGCGTCCACATACTCTGCAATTTTGTCGGTGTACAGCCGCAACACCCGATAATGATGCTTCCCATCCCAGTACCGGTCGGTGTATCGACTGTCATCTCCCCGCGCCAGGTATCCCTCCTCAACCAAATGCTTCCGCAGCGTGCGCTCTTTGACCGGGAAGTGTGCCCCTTCGTCGCGCAGGAAGCGGGCCACACGGTTGTAGGCCGCGCCAGGTAGAAGGTAGACAAACTCCGAGTCGTACCAGCCCAAAAACTCGGATCCCACCGCATCACCACCGATAATCCCATCGCCTCCCCGCGCCTTCAGCCTCACCTTGCCCTGGGCCAACAGATTATCCAACACTTCCAAGAAGAGCACAGTTGGCCGCTCCCGCTCGATGCGCCGTGCCTGGGCCTCCGCCCCCGCCTTCAACGCTTCCCACCCGCGCTCCCGCCACGCTCGCGCCTCGGCTTCGGTCAACGCCCCCACCTCGACGGCATAGGCCTGCCCCAGGTCCAGGCCCAGGTAAAACGTCGCCAGGATGTCGGGGATACGCAGGTGGCGATCTTGCATCTCAGATAGCAGCCGCGTCCGCAGATCCAGCCGCGCTTGGGGCAAGGTCTGCGCCAGGTGATCCCACTGCTTGGCAAGCCAAAGAAGATACCCGGCCAGGGCATGAGGGTAACGGCCGGCCTCAGCCTGGGCCGCCGTCAGCCGCTCCAGATCCACGTCGCCTGGGTGCATCTCGACCGTGTACATCCGCGCCGTCACCGATTGCCCATCAGGCACCTGCTCACCGGTGGAGATCACCAGTCCACGCGGACGGTAGATGACGCGCAGGCGTAGATCAGACGTCAGCCGGCCCCGCCCACCCCTATTGCCGACATTACGCACGATACGGGCCGCGTTGCGCTCCATCTCCCGCGCCTTGTATGGGTCACTCACCGGAGCGAAGTCGTCAATCACCAGCAGGGCGTCTTTGGCCAGAAAACAGGTCTTCTCCAGCCGGTTCGCCGTGTCGGTCCATAGGAACAGGTCCTTGTCGGTGAAAGCGCCGTAGTGACACAGGGCCAGCGCCGCCATCGTGCTTTTGAGCGTGCCGGTCACGCCGTAGAGCCAGGTCGTGAAAGCCGGGTACACGATCTCGGCCAACGGGGCCAGGTAGACGGCCGACCAGAGGGGGATGGTGATGGTTGGCGGAGCGATCTCCAGGAAACGCAGGCTGGCCTCAACCGCATCCCTTACGCCCTGAGGATGAGGGGGGAGACAGTAACGGTCGAGTTCCCGGTCCAGTTCTACTGCCACGCCCTCCGCCCCCAAAGCACCGTTAGCGTTGAGATATACACGATGCTCCTCGATCTCCCGCCAGCCGGTGTGGGTGTAGACGTAGCGACTCGCCGCCCCGACGCTGCGCAGTTGAATCGCCTCCCGCAGCTGATCACGGGTGCGCCAGCCGGCCCGCACGACGGGCCGGACACCCCACACGTCGTTGACCCATCCTATCGCGGTGAACTTGCCCGCGTCCACCCGCGCAGTCGGCAGCCGCGTGTCGTCCTCCAACTGCCCGGTCACGGTGAACTGCCGCGTCACTTCCTCACCATCGTCGTGGGCCACGTCCTCGATGACCTCGGCTACGAAGTTGCACAACGGCTCGGCGTATCTATCGCCGTCCCGCCCGTAGCGCACCGCGCATAGACACCCGCCCTCGACGACGTAACGGTCACCGTTCTGCCCGTTGCGCCGCTCGGCGGTAACCTCGCCCCGGGCAGCCTTGAGGTAGTAGTTGAACCGAGTAGGGCTGATTTTCAATACCTGGATCACCTGTTCCCGGTAGTCGGTCAGGGTGAACGGGTCCAAGGCTACCAAGTGTCCAAAGAGAGTGCGCAGGGCGTCCTGTCGCTTATGTCCCTCAATCTGGGCCGTGCGCTCTACTTCCAGTGCCAGCCATGTGGGAGCCACGTCCAACCGCTCCCGGAAGCCCTCGGCAGTCGCCCCATCCTGCGCCCAGGCATTCACGTCAGCCACCTGGTCGGGCAGCGCCACCACGCGCAGGAGTGGCTCCACAGCCCCAGCCAGGCCCGCCACGTTGGTGTGCCCGTCCCCATCCGGGACGACGTAAACCACTGCGCCGCGCTCGACGTGCCGCTCGATGCGGCCGGCCAAGTCGCCTGTCGGCCCGCCCCCGGCCAGCGCCAGCGCAGGGACGCCCCAACCGGTGAGGGTCACCGCGTCCCCCTGCCCCTCGACGATGATCACCTCCTCGGCCCGAATTGAATACAAGGCATTGGGGTATGGACGTTCCGGGCCGGCCAGGTCGGCCGGAGGGTTGTAGTGTGCCTTTCCCTCGATTGACCTGCCGGCCAGATAGACGACACGCCCGCCGCCGCGATGGACGTAGACGATGGCCCCGCCGACCCGGCCGGCCCACCGATTCAGCGCCTCAACCACCCTCTGCGCCCGCTCATTGCCCAGGTCCGGGAGAGGGCCGCCGTCGGCGTAGCCCAACCCCTCGGTGTGGATCGTCTCATCCGACCAGGCCCGCCTGCGAGCGTAGGCCAGCGCTACCGGCGTCTCTTGGAGATGGGACGCAAAGTGACGAGCAGCCAGGGCCAGCGCGTCCTCGTACTCGCGCCGCTCCTGCGCCGCCTTCTCTTGCTCAGGTGTCCAGTTAGGTTTGGGGATACCGGCCCGCCGCGCCAGTTCGTCACGGGCCTGGGGGAAGGTGAGACCATCCCGTTTCATCAGCCAGGCGAACGCGTCCCACGTCTCGTGGCACGCGCCGTAGCAAGTGGCGTGGTCACCATAGACGGCCAGACTGGGGTTGCGGTCGTCGTGCCAGGGGCAACGCACCAGGACGGCCCGCCCACGTGGACGTCGGGGAAGCGGCCCCACCGTTTTCTCGACGAGAGCAGGGAAGTCGATAGCCCCGCGCACACGGCCGGTGTACTCTTTCCACGTTGCTGCCTTCATTGCTTCACCTCTCGCACCAGCGGGTAGAGTTCGGCCTGTCGCAAAAGCATCGCCCTGCGATAGTGCCAGTATGTGGGAAGGTCGCTCTGGGCGCAGGCTGTCTCGGCAGCCGCACGCAGGCGGGCGACTTCGAGGTCTTGACGTGGGGCGAATTCTGCGGTAAAATGGGGCTGTGTAGTCCCGTCGTAACCCGCCTGCCCCACGTCGCCCGCGTGGGGTTTTGGCATTTCATTGGTCATCGTCCATCCCCCGCAATTTGCGCCAACCCCGAAACGGAAGTATCATGACTCCGGCGTCGTGCCTCGTTGCCGATGCCAGACGCACCCGGCCCGGCCTCGACAACTGTGCCGGGTGCGTCGCTGTCTGTGGGAGACAACAGCAAGTTGAAGGCGTGGGCGATGCGCTTCTGGCGCTCTCTCTCGGTGATACCCAGCGACTTGACCAGCGTTATCGTGTAGTCGCTCACGTCGCCACCTCCTGAGCCGTCTGCGCCTGGGCCTGGTCGGGGTCGGAGGCGGGGGGCGATTTGGGTTGACCAACCACTTCTTGCCGCGCAGCCCGCCGGATAAGCCGGGCCAGCGCCTCATCGGCGGTGATTTCCCATCGGATCGCCAACTCCTCCAACACCACTCGCTCTAATAGCGGTACTCTCACGATTCGCAAGTTTGACATTGTGCACCCTCCCGAAATGCAACTACTCCCAGTCACAAGCTTCTGTTACCTGGGAGTAGTATACCATGAGAGGTTGGGCAAAAAGGGTTAATTATCCTTAATTCCTTAAATGCACAATGTCATAGCAGGCGCTTCACCCACGCTTCAAGCGTCCTGCGGCTATGTCCAACGAATTTCGCAGCTATCTCTTTTGGTGTACCCTTTGCGACGCTCTCCTGATACTTCCGTGCCTTTTCGCGCCTTTCCTCCACGTCTGGGCGTTCCTCCAACAGTGGCGCCCCCTTACGCTTCCTGCCCGCGCCCCTCTCGCCGTCCATCGGCGATCGCACTTCATCTGCACCAAATTCGTGTAGCATCCTGGCCCATAAACTTTTGAAGTAGTCGGCCACCTCTGGATACACGACGCATTCACCCCTCACTTTTGCGTGGTTCGTCTTACGTACCCAAAAGCGAATCACGTTAGAGACACCTACAGGCTCGTCGTCACCGGGCCATAGCGTCGTTAACTCCATACCCCAGCGGACGCGCCAGGTCGGATCGCCGAAAACGTTGAAAACGCTATCTGGTGACCAGACTGTCGCCTCCACAATCGGCCCACGTCTAGCCTCACCATTCAACCATTGTACCAAATCTTGTGGTGTTGTATCCAGAGGAGGAGACTCGCGCACGGGGAGAAACTTGTTTAATTGGTCAATTACATCATTGCTTAACGTGTCCATTGTAAAACCGCCTCCCTTGCTGTGAGGGCGGCTCTGGTGTATGCTGGAATCACCAGGCCGCCGCTTCCGGTCCGGTCGTGCCCCATTCCCCGGCAACAGCAAAGCCAGCGGACGGGCCAGCGTGCCGCGCGGCCGTTCCTCGTCCTGCTCCTGCTCCTGCGCCAGGCGGTCCCAGGGCGATGGTACGTCGTCGTATTCGCCGGCCCGCAGGTGGGCACCCACCTCGGGCGGGAGCTCGATTGAGAACTCGTCGAGGGGATGATCATCTTTCCGCCAACTATTCAGCCGCTCGCAGTTATGGACGAGGGAGCTTAGATCGTACATCTGACCGGCGCACCGCCCCTTAGAATAACGCCGGCACGTGAAAAGCAAACCAAGCTCTCGCAGGTGGCGAGCGTACCGGTTTTGCGTGTCCCGGTTGGCTCGGCATTGGATGTCGCTAAGGAGCAAGCCCTCGCCGCTTTGGGCGAGTAGGTGGATCACCCAGGCCACCTCGGAGTCAGACAGACCGAGATCGCGATAATTCCTCAACACGATGCCAGGGACGACGACGTCTCGGTAGCCGTCCCTTTCTCCGTCTGTCGGCGGGTTATCGAGTTGGGTAAACAAGTTGATTGCGTTTCTGGTCACACGGGTGATCTCTATCGCGTCATCCGTAGCCGTCCATTCTCGCAGATGCTCCAGGAGATCCACGAGGTCGCCGTTCAGGGGGAGGGGGACGAATTCCCACGGCGTGTTGGTTTGGTTATCCAATTCCATTGTACCTCTTGGATTACAGCAGTCTGGGGATGCGCCGGTCCTCCCTACAGTCCCAAGCGCCCCGATACCATCTTGCTGGTCTTGTCCTTCTTGACCGTGATTCGTCGGACGTATACGCGAGTAGTGGCGGGGTTGGAGTGCCCCAGGGCGTCTTGTGTGGCGATTATGCTACCCGTCTCCTCTGCCACGATGCGGGCGTAGGTGTGGCGGGTCTGGTGCAAGTGCACGTCACCGATGCCCGCAGCCTGGGCGTACCGCTTCAAGTTCTTGACGAAAGCGTGAGAGGTCAGGGGATCGCCTGGCTTCCCTGCGCGGTCGTGCCGGGTCCACAACGGGCTGTCCTCAGTCATTCCCTCCAGCCGGCCGCTCGCTTCCAGGTAGTCCACCAGGGCGTCCCTCACAGCGGGATCCGCCACTTCACGGGCCACGTAGTCGCCGCCTTTCACTTCGCCCGTGAGCGTGATAGTGCCGTTAATCTTCACGTCGCCCCACCGGAGTTGTGCCACCTCCCGCCGGCGCATCCCCGTGAGCAGGTAGAACAATAGCATCGCCAGATCGCGCTTGCCGACGATGCTCCCGCTGTCTGCCTTGTCCTTGACCACCCGCACCAACGCCCGCACCTCGGCGTCATCGAGGGCCTGTGTGCTCTCTGTCTGGTAGGCTTTCGGGGCTTTGGGGCGGGCCAGGTTGACGGGGTTGCTACGGATCACCTGGGACAAATCGGGGTCTGCCAGCGCCCACGTGTAGAACGATGACACCCGACTAACACGGGCGTACACCGTAGCCGGGGCGAGTCCCTGGCCTTCCAGTTCGGCCTGCCAGGTCTTAACGTCCAGGGGCGTAACCAGGGCGGGATGTTTGCCCGTGAAGTCGAAAAAAGCGTTGGCAACCCTCCGCTTGTCCCTCAACAGGTCGTGCCGCCTGGCGCTCCTGGCGCCGGTTCGGGCGTCGGCCCACAGCGCCACCGCGCCTACTATGGCGTCGGGGTTGTACTCTAGTTCGTAGGTTCTGGTAGTCAATTCTGTGCTCATTTTACCGCCTTTTTAGGTTTCAGTTCCTTACCCGTTGTGTAACCTATGCTCATTATAACAGGTTTCGGGGGGGGGTGTCAACCTGACTTTTGTACTACCGCCCCACGCAAACGCGCCCACCAGCACACGGGCCAATGGGCGCGAAGTCACACCGCCGCCACAGCATCAGCCTGGGCCACGTCCACCGGTGGGATCGCGCCAACTTGCACGGATGGGCAGGATAAGGTAGAATCACTCAGGCCGAACAGCCATTCAAATGTCAATTTGGATACGCCAATTTGTAAAGTCAAATGGCTTGTGTTATAATCCTCGCAGCGTAATCCGCCCCCTCGTCCCGGAGGCGAGGGGGGTTTTGGCCATATCGCGGAGGCAAGATGACGGAAATCCCGGAGGGAGTGTGGATAGCGGGCGGTGCGGCTATCCTCGCCGTGGTCGCGATATATGCACTGCTTGTTCTGCGTTCGCGCCGGATCAACCTTTAGAGTAGGACAAGATGGCATCTTGTCCCACAGCTATTTTCGAGGCAGGTGAACAGGAAGAATAACATGCTCGACATTGCACTCATTCGTGAACAGTCGGAGCAAGTCAAAGATGGCTTGCTGAGCCGGAATGAAGACCCCGTTCGGGTGGATACTATCCTGGCGTTGGATGCGCAGCGGCGCGAGCTACTCCAGGAGGTCGAGGTGCTCAGGGCTGAGCGCAATCGCGTCTCCAGGGAGATCGGCCGGCTCAAGGACAAGGCCGAACGGGAGCGGCTCATCGCCGAGATGCGCCAGGTAGGAGACCGCATCAGCGAGCTTGAAGTCCAGTTGCGTCAGGTTGAATCTGAACTCAAGACAGCGATGCTGGAGGTGCCCAACTTGCCACACGAGAGCGTCCCCGTCGGCCCTGACGAGACGCACAACGTCCTCGTGCGCGAGTGGGGGAAGCCCCGGGAATTTGGCTTCGAACCGGTGCCTCATTGGGATTTGGGGCCGGAACTGGGTATTCTCGACTTCGAGCGGGGTGTGAAGCTCTCCGGCAGCCGTTTCTACGTTTTGCGCGGGGCCGGAGCGCGGTTACAGCGCGCGCTCATTGCCTGGATGCTGGACGTGCACACCAGGGAACACGGCTACACCGAGATCTACCCACCTTTTGTCGTCAAGGCAGAATGTATGTGGGGTGCGGGGGAACTCCCCAAGTTTGCCGGCAACATTTATCACGACGTTGAAGATGACCTCTGGCTCATCCCTACGGCTGAGGTCCCGCTGACCAACCTGCACCGGGACGAGATTCTCACTGGCGATGACCTGCCCTTGCGCTACGTGGCCTATAGCGCTTGTTTTCGCCGTGAGAAAATGAGCGCCGGGCGAGACGTGCGCGGCATCAAGCGTGGCCACCAATTCGACAAGGTGGAGATGTACAAGTTCACCAGCCCGGAAACCAGTTACGACGAACTGGAAGCAATGCTTGAGGACGCGCTGGACATTTGCCGCCGTCTGGGTATTCCTCTCCGCCTGCTAGAACTATGTACGGGTGACCTGGGCTTCCATTCGAGTAAGACCTATGACATCGAGATGTGGGCGCCGGGCTGCGGGGAGTGGCTGGAGGTGAGCAGTCTGAGCAACTGCGAGGCATTCCAGGCGCTACGGGCGAACATCCGCTACCGTCCAGAACGGGGAGCCAAGCCTCGCTTTGTTCACACGCTCAACGGCTCTGGGTTGGCATTGCCCCGGGTGGTGATCGCGGTTATGGAGAATTACCAGCGAGCGGACGGCAGCATCGTGGTGCCCGAGGTGCTGCGGCCGTGGATGGGAGGGATAAAGATCATTGGCGACAGGGAGAGCGGTAGAGAAGATTGACAGCTCCTTGTTGGCGTGGTAGAATCTAACACGCCAGGGGGAGTCACCCTCGGAACCGGAGGGATGGCCGAGTGGACGAAGGCGACGGTCTTGAAAACCGTTGTGGCCGCAAGGTCACC